>DATHBF010000405.1:0-4729 GCA_035296285.1 Pyrinomonadaceae bacterium
GGAGGCGCAGGCGGCGAGGCCGCTGGCGCGCGCGGTCCTCGAAGAGTATCCGGGCCACGCGCTCGTCGTCTCGACGACGACGCAGACGGGCCAGCGCGTGGCGCGCGAGGTTTTCGCGGGGCAGGCCGCGCTCGTCTTCTACTTCCCTTTCGACTGGGCCTGGAGCGTGCGCCGCGCTCTCGCGGCCGTCAACCCTTCGGCGGTGCTCGTGATGGAGACCGAGCTGTGGCCGCGCTTCTTCCGCGAGTGCCGGGGGCGCGGCGTGCCGGTAGCGCTCGTCAACGGCCGCATCTCCGAAAAATCCTTCCGCCGCTACAGCCTCATCCGCTTCTTCACGCGAAGGATTCTGGCCGACCTCTCGCTCGCCGTCATGCAGACGGAGGAGGACGCCGGGCGCATCCGCTCGCTCGGCCTCGCGCCGGAACGCGTCCGCATCTCGGGCAACGTCAAGTTCGACATGGAGGAGGCGGGCGGGCAGCGGCTCACCGAAGAGCTGCGGCGCAGGTTCCGACTCGGCGACGGAGGACGGCCGCTCGTCGTCGCCGCGAGCACTCACGCGCCGGAAGAGGCCGTCGTGCTCGACTCCTTCAAACGTCTCGCCGCGTCTTCTCAAGGCGCGAGGCCGCGCCTGCTCATCGCGCCGCGCCACCCGGAGAGGTTCGCCGAAGTAGCCTCGCTGCTCGATTCGTCCGGGCTCACCTGGGCTCGCCGCTCCGAAGCCGCGGTCGAGTCGGACGCCGTTTGCGACGCCGTCCTGCTCGACAGCATCGGCGAGCTGCGGGCCGTCTACCCGCTCGCGGACCTCGTCTTCGTCGGCGGCAGCATCACCCCCGTCGGCGGCCACAACGTCCTGGAGCCGGCGCTCGCCGCCCGCTGCGTCGTCACCGGCCCGCACACGTCCAACTTCACCGCCGTCGTCAAAGCCCTTCTGGAACGAGGCGCGCTCGTCCGACTCGACGCCGTCGGCGACGACGAAATGCCCGACACGCTCGCGCGCACGTTAGGCCGGCTTCTTAAAGACGAAGAAGAACGAAAGGCCATCGGCACGCGCGCGCGCGTGGCCGTCGAGCAGAACCGCGGCGCGACCGCCCGCACCGTCAAGATGCTCGCCCCGATTCTTAACGAGAAGCCGGACGACAGGAGTCGGCTGTCGGTCAAAGGCCGGACGCTGACATCCGACATCTAGCGTCCGACATCCACCCTTATGCTTCCCACGCCCGCGCTCGCGCCGCTCAGCTTCGCCTACGGGGCTTTGGTGCGCGCGCGGCTCGCGCTTTACAGGGCCGGCGTGTTGAGGTCGAGGGACGCGGGCGCGCCCGTTGTCAGCGTCGGCAACATCACGGCCGGGGGGACGGGCAAGACGCCGCTCGTCGAGTGGGCGGCGGGCGCGATGGCGGACGAGGGCCGGCGCGTGTGCGTGCTGACGCGCGGCTACGGGCGGAGGGAGGAGTGGCGGCGCGTCGTGGCGTCGGACGGCGAGCGGCTGCTGGCGGAGGTGGATGAGAGCGGCGACGAGCCGCGGCTGCTGGCCGAGCGGTTGCTGGGCAAGGCCGCGGTCGTCTGCGACGCCGACCGCGTCGAGGCCGCGCTCTGGGCGGTGAAGGAACTCGGCTCGGAGGTCTTCGTCCTGGACGACGGCTTCCAGCACATTCGCATCGCGCGCGCCCTGGACATCGTCACCGTTGACGCGACGGACCCCTGGGGCGGCGGTCGCCTGCTCCCCTTCGGCCGCCTGCGCGAGCCGCTCTCGGGCCTCGCGCGCGCGGGCTGTGTCGTCATCACGCGCGCCGACATGGCCGAAGACCTCGCGGGGATTCGCGCCGAGGCAGAGCGGCTGACGGGCGGGCGGGCGCCCGTCTTCGCTTCGAGTTTGCGCACGACGGCGGTCCGGCCGCTCGCCGACGCGAGTGACCGGGGGGAGGCTGTCGGGCCTTTCGCCGCCTTCTGCGCGGTCGGCAACCCGCGCGCCTTCTTCGCCCACCTTCGCAGGGACGGGCGCGAGCTTCTTTACACGCGCGCTTTTCAGGACCACCACGCCTACACGCAGCACGACGTTGACGCCCTCGCGCGCGAGGCCGAACGGCGCGGCGCCCGCTCGCTGCTGACGACGGCGAAGGACGCCGTCAAGCTCCGCCAACTGAGCCTCACGTTACCCTGCCACGTTGTTGAAGTCGGGCTTGAGCTCGACGACCGGGAAGGTCTGCTGGCGCTGCTGCGCCGGGCCGCCGAGGCGACGGGACGAGATTGAACTTAAAGACGTGAGGGCGGCTCGGCGACCTGGGGCTGGTCGGCGGGGGGCTTCTCCGGCTTCACCTCGTCCACTTTTTTAGGAGTCGGGGCCGCTGGCGGGGGTTCGACCCGCTGGTTGGTGTTGATGCTGGGCGGACGCCGGGGCCTGGGCGTCGGGGTCGGGACGGGGGGGGCATCGTCCTCCTCTTCGTCCTCCTCGGCGTCGTCTGCGGGCTGCGTGTTCTGGTTGCCCTCGGGCTTCTTGCCTTCGCCGTCGGGCGCGGGGGTCGGCTGCGCGTTGGCGTTGGCCGGTTGGGTCGTGGCGGGAGCGCCGCCGACAACTTCCGAGGGCACGGTCGTGCCGGGCTGCGGCGTCGCCGTCGTCGGCACGAGGTTGCGCTCGGCCTGGCCCGTCGGAGGCGTGACCGACTGCACGGGCTGGCTGTTCGGGTCGGCCTGGAGCGGCGGCGTGTCGGCGCTGTCCACGCCCCCGTCGCGCTGGAACGCGAAGAAGACGGCGAAGACGACGGCGAGCAGCGCGATGGCCGGCAGGGCGATGCGCCAGGGGTTGAAGCTCGGCTCGGGCATCGGCGCGACCGGGGGGGGAAGCTCGCTCTCTCCGGTCGTGCTCGTGCGGTATCTCGGGGTGACGACCGTGGACTCGTCCAGTTCCTCGGCGACGGTCGTGCGCGGCGCCTCGTTCGGCCCCGTGGGCTGGACGATGCGGTCGGTCTCGATGGCGGCGGCCGCGGCGGCGAGCGAGGCCGCGCTCTCGCCTTCGGCGGCCAGCGCGAGCGCCTCGGACAGCTCGCTCACCTTCTGGAAGCGGTCCTCGGGGCGCTTGGCGAGGGCGCGCGCGACGACTCGGCCGACCTCGGCCGGCAAGTCCTTCCGCTCGTCGAGCACGGAGGGCGGCGTGTCTTGCAGGTGCTTCATCATGATGACCGTCGGCGAGTCGCCCGTGAAAGGGACGTGGCCGACGAACATCTCATAGAGGATGACGCCGAAGCTGTAGATGTCGGAGCGCGCGTCGATGTCGGAAGCCTGCGCGCACTGCTCGGGTGACATGTACTGCGGGGTGCCGATGATGATGTTCGGCGCCGTCAGGCCGGGGTCGGTGTTGTCTACGGACTCCTGAATCTTGGCGATGCCGAAGTCGAGCACCTTGGCCCAGTCGCTGCCGTCCGCGGCCTCCTGCAGCATGATGTTGTCGCTCTTGAGGTCGCGGTGGACGACGCCCTCGGCGTGCGCGGCTTCGAGCGCGCCGCCCATCTGCCGGACTATCTCGACGACGCGCTTCAAGGGCATCGGCCCCTCGCTGCGAATCACGTCCTTGAGCGTGCCGCCCCGCAGGTACTCCATGACGAGGTAGACGACGCCGCCCTCGGACTCGCCGAAGTCCGTGACGTTGATGGCGTGCGGGTGGGAGATGCGGGAGGCGGCGCGGGCCTCTCTGGTGAAGCGGGCGACGATCTTTTCGTCGGCGGCCAGGGCCGGGTGGAGCACCTTGACGGCGACCGTCTTCTCCATCAGGACGTGGGTGGCGCGGTAGACGCAGCCCATCCCGCCCTCGTCAATCTTCTCTTCTATGCGGTACTTGCCGGCGAGGACCTGGCCGACGAGCGGGTCTTCCCTCTTCGGCCTCTTGAGCACCGTCCCGTCGGACGGGCACAGCGTGTTCGCGTCGTCAAACTGTTTCCCGCATGTGGGGCACGTCTTCATTTAAGTGAAGTTCCGCCTCGCCTGTCAGCCGCTCTGTCCGGGAGAATACGCTGGAGCGTATCACACCGCTTTCTATACACGCAATACGCACCTCCTCCCGGTTTAACTTCGCAACACAACTGTTACTTTTACAACTGTTACTTACGGGTCAGGCGGCCGGGGCGCTTTGCCTTCACGGCGGCGCTCGCTTAAGCTAGCCGCCGCTTTCGTAGTTAAAACGCGGACCGAGAGGCGCGGACGCTTTGGGCGGGCCGGGACTGTTCATCATCGGGGGCGTGGCCGCGGGCCTGGCGGCGGCGATGGAGGCGCGGCGGCGCTCGCCCGACCTGCCCGTCACCGTGCTCGAACGCGGCCCCGACATCTCCTACGGCGCGTGCGGCCTGCCTTACGTCTTCGCCGGCCGCGTCCCCACGCTCGAACACCTCGTCCAGCACACGCCCGAATACTTCCGCGAGCGCCACTCGATTGACGTGCGGCTGCGGAGCGAGGCGCTGGAAATACTCCCGGCCCGCTCGCTGCTGCGCTACAGGGAGGGCAGCGAGGAGCGCGAGACTTCTTACGGCTCGCTCGTCATCGCCACCGGCGCGGCCGCCGTCTGCCCGCCGCTGCCGGGACGCGAGCTGGAGGGCGTCTTCGTCGTCCGCCACATGGGGGACGGCCGGCGCCTGTTGCGGTTCATGGAGAGCGCGAGGCCGCGGACGGCGGTCGTCGTCGGCGCGGGCTACATCGGCCTTGAGATGGCGGAGGCTTTCAACGAGCGGGGGATGAGGACGACGCT
>DATHBF010000406.1:0-3050 GCA_035296285.1 Pyrinomonadaceae bacterium
GCCCGCTTCCCCAAGCCCGCCTCGGCGCCGCTGGCGGGCACGACCGAGACGAACGATGCCATCTTCATCGAGGAACTCATCCAGGGCCATAACTCCGTGAACGCCGCGGCCGACGCCGTCGTCGGCAGGATTTGCGGCCAACTCCCTAACGCGCGCGTCATCGTCGTCCACAACCAGCCGAGCGTCGGCATGATGACGACCTACGCCGCCGGCCTGAAGCGCATCGGCGCGCTCAAGACTAGGTACGGGGCCGTGATCGGTGACATGAAGCGGGCCATCGACGCGGACGAGGCGAAGGACAAAGACGCAGACCACCAGATGCCGCGCAAGCGTGCGGCCGCAGCCCAGGGCCGCGCCGAAGGCAGGTCGCTGGCCGCGGGGCTCGGCGCGGCGACCAGCGTCGTCGGCTCGTTCGTTGACTTCCTCTCGTTCTTCCGCACGAACGTTGACATCAAGGGAAGCACCTTCGACGTGCAGAACGCCGTCTTCGTCAGCTCCGTCTTCGACGCCTTCCGGCAGAACCGTTTGAGACAGTGCAAGGCCGGCATCAGCCTCTACCACCCGGCCGCCGTCCCGCCGAACCTGGATTCGCCGGCCGGCTCGGCTCTCCTGACGGAGATCGAAGATCTTTTCGCGCTGCGGGAGGACGCCGAAGAAACCAAGCGACGACTCGACGAGCGCGTGGCGAGGAGGCAGAGGCAGATCGCGGACCTCAGGAAGCTCGTCGAGGACGCGGAGAAGGCCATCAAGAAGTACGAGGACGACAAGGGCAAGAAAAACGGCGGGGGCGGCGGCGAGGAGGGCGCAGAAGGGCGCGAGGGCGAAGACGACCCGATGGACAGGATCGCGCCCGGCGCGTTCGGCACCCGCGGCCGCAACACGCGACGCCGCGGCGGCGGGCAGGCCCGGCAGCAGCAGCAGCGTCAGGCGCGACAGCAGCAGCAGCCGCAGGAAACCGATCCGACCCCCGCGCTGAAAGCCGAAATCGAGAAACACGAGGAACTGATCGCCTTGCTCGAAAAGGACATCGCCGCGCTCAACTACGGCGCGCGCCGCCTGACCGGCATCAACACGGAGTTCGACAACCTGCTCAAAGACCTCCTCGCCGTTGACGAGTCAAGCGGCATCAGCCTGCTCACTGGCTTCCTTCAAACCGAGAGTTTACGGGACGTGATGAAGGGCGACGACAGCTACTGGCTGACCCTCGATGTGGTCAAGGCCGGAGGCAACCGGAAGGTCAAGACCCACCTGATCCTGGACGTGTTCCGCGGCGGCGCGAAGATTACACATAGCGGCGGCGCGGTCGTCCACTTCAACGTCTACGACAGGGCGGGGGCCTCGGTCCTCTCCGGCGTCCACAGCAAATACCTTAAGTACAGGTCGGCCGACAAGATCGAGTAACGGCCCGAAACAAACGTGCCGCCGCGAGGCGACATGAAACGAACACCTTACCGGGACAAGCCCCGCGGAAAGAGAGGCAACGATGCGAGAGCGAGAAACCTGCGGCTGCAACGGCCGCACGCAGAAGGAAGAGTTCGACGCGCGGCTCGCCTACCGCCTGCTGTCGAAGAAGATCGCGGACGTGGCCGACAGCGTCGCGCTGTTGGCGCAGTCGAATCAGGGCGGTGGCCGCGCGGCCGAGACCGAGCGCGCCATCAGGGCGTTGCAGCGGATCGTCGGAGGCCGCGACGTGAAGGAGGGCGAGTTCGCCGAGTGCTGCCTGATCGGCCAGCGGAGCTCGGGTGGGGTCAGCTGGTTCTGCACGGGCGTCCTCGTCCACCCGCGCATCGTGCTCACCGCCGCGCACTGCCACGACAGCCCGGCCGCGCGCGCCAACGTCGTCGTCGCACTCAACGCCATCAACGAGAACGACCTGAGCGAGGCCGAGGTGAGGCGGGCGCGGCGCACCGTCATCCACCCGCAGTATAACGGCTTCGCCAACGACATCGCCGTGATCGTGCTGCGCGACGCCGCCGCGACGCCGCCCGTCCCCATCGCGACGACGGCGGAACTGGCAGCCGCGCAGCGCACGCGGCTCGTCGGGTTCGGCAACGACGACATCTTCAGCACGCGCGGCTTCGGTATCAAGCGCGAGGTCGAGGTGCGCATCACCAACGTCCGCCGCAGCCCGCAGGACAACCTCGACGACGAGGAGGCCGAGCTGGGCTTCGAGTCGGACCTCGAATTCACGGCCGGCGGCGGCGGCTTCGACTCGTGCAACGGCGACAGCGGCGGCCCGGCCTACATCCTCGCGGGCGGCCGCAAGGTGGCCGGCCTCACCTCGCGGCCCTTCTCGACGTTCACGACCCCCTGCGGCGAGGGCGGCATCTACACCCGCATCGACGCCAACATGAACTTCGTCCGGCAGGTTGCGGGAGCCGCCGGCATAGACCTAGACTGAGCGCGCGGCGTTTCCGGGGCGGCCAAGTCCCGCCGCCCCGGAAGCGCCCGCGCCGAGAGTTTAGGAGCGATGAAGTTAAAAGCGGGGCATCGGCCCGTGCAGTCGTCGAGACGCCGCGGGGGCCAGCGTCCCCTCCGGCCCCGAACGTGATGAGTCGCCCACCACGCACCGCCGAGTCAGCCGGCGCGCTCGCCCGCGGGTTCAACGAGTTCGCCCTCCGGCTGTTCCAACGCCTCGCCACCGGCGCGACGAGTCAGAACGTCTTCATCTCCCCCTTCGGCATCGCCGCCGCGCTGCTCACGCTCCACGCAGGCGCGGCCGGCAAAACCCGGCGCGCGCTCGCCGAAACACTCTCCCTCGACGCGGCCGGCGCCGGAGACCCCGGCGAAGCGTATGCGGCCTTGCTCGCTTCCGTCGGCGACGACCCGGCGGCCGGCGGCGAGTTGTCCATCGCCATCTCCCTCTGGGCGCGCGAGGGGCTCGGGCTGCGGCCGGATTTTCTGTCGGCCGCGCAGGGCCGCCTGGGGGCGACGGCGTCCGCACTCCACCCCGACGCCCGGACGGCCGCGCGCGGCATCAACGCCTGGGTGAAGGAGAAGACCGGCGGGAGAATCGGCGAAATGATCAAGCCCGAGGCGCTGGGCGCGAC
>DATHBF010000407.1:0-31536 GCA_035296285.1 Pyrinomonadaceae bacterium
CGGTATGAGCGAGAGGTGGACGGGCACGCCGCCCGCCGCCGCGACCGCCTCGCTGTAATAGCGGGCGAGGTAAAATCGCTCGGTCTCAAGCTCCTGGCGCATGGTGATCCCGATCAAGGGACGCGACGCCATCTTCTCTAAAGCCTTGGGACGCACGCGGGACATCATAGCCTAAAAGCCGCCCGCCTGTCCGTTCCGCGTCGGGGGCGAACGCGCCCGCCGGAGGACGCCGGAAGGCCGGCTTGACTTCCCTTCACGCCGCTTTCTATAGTGCCTCTCACGCGATGAGCCAGAACGGGGTTAAGATTCGGAGCACAACCATCCTGCTCGTGCGGCGGGGCAGCCGCGTCGCGCTCGCGGGCGACGGCCAGGTGACGCTCGGCGACACGATCATGAAGAGCGGCGCGCGCAAGGTGCGCAGGCTTTACAACGACAAGATTCTGGCCGGGTTCGCGGGCGCCAGCGCCGACGCCTTCTCGCTCCTGACGCGCTTCGAGGGCAAGCTCGAACAGTACCACGGCAACCTCGAACGCGCCGCCATCGAGCTGAGCAAGGAGTGGCGCACGGACAAGATTCTGCGCCACCTCGAAGCCCTCCTCATCGTCGCCGACGAGAAGAGTTCCTTCCTCCTCTCCGGCAACGGCGACGTGATCGCGCCCGACGGCGGCGCCCTCGCCATCGGCTCCGGCGGCCCCTACGCGCTCGCGGCCGCGCGCGCCCTGCTCGAAAACACCGAGATGGACGCGCGCCGCGTGGCCGAGGAGGCGCTGCGCATCGCCGGCGAAATCTGCATCTACTCGAACCACAACATCATCGTCGAGGAGATAGGATAAAGACATTCACCCGGTCAACTGTCGTCCGCCTTCCCGCGCCGCCCTTTAACCTTTGACCGGCAGCTAACAGAACCGCTTTATGGTCATTTACCTCTCAGGCGAAGTGGACGAGGACGCGCGGCTCGACGAGATGACGCCGCGCCAGATCGTCGCCGAGCTCGACAAGTTCGTCGTCGGCCAGCACGCCGCCAAGCGCGCCGTCGCCATCGCGCTCAGGAACCGCGTCCGCCGCCAGAAGCTCCCCGAAGAGATGGCCCTCGACGTGATGCCGAAGAACATCATCATGATCGGCTCGACCGGCGTCGGGAAGACCGAGATCGCGCGCCGCCTCGCGCGCATGTCCAACTCGCCCTTCATGAAGGTCGAGGCGTCGAAGTTCACGGAGGTCGGCTACGTCGGCCGCGACGTGGAGAGCATGATCCGCGACCTGACCGAGATCGCCGTCGACATGGTCCGCGCCGAGAAGGCCGACGAGGTCGCCGAGAAGGCCGAGAACAACGCCGAAGAGCGCCTGCTCGACCTCCTGCTCCCGCCCCGCCCTTCGGCCGGCTACTTCGACTTCAACTCCGACCAGGCCGAGAGCTCGGACTCTTCCGGGCAGGACCGCGACGACCAGTTCCAGAAGACCCGCGAGAAGCTGCGCGCGCAGCTGCGCGACGGCAAGCTCGACAACCGCCTCGTCGAGATGGAAGTCCGTGAGAAGAGTTTCCCGACCATCGAAGTCGCGGGCCCACAGGGCGTCGAAGAGATGGGCATCAACATGAAGGACATGCTCGGTAACCTCTTCCAGGGGCGCACCAAGCGGCAGCGCATGCAGGTCCACGAGGCCCTCGAATACCTCATACAGGAGGAGGAGGAGCGCCTCGTTGACATGGACGCCGTCGCCCGCGCGGCCCTTGAGCGGGTCGAGACCTCCGGCATCATCTTCCTCGACGAGCTGGACAAGATAGCCGGGCGCGAGCAGGGCGGCGGCGGCCCGGACGTTTCGCGCGAGGGGGTGCAGCGCGACCTCCTGCCCATCGTCGAGGGCACGAACGTCAACACGCGCTACGGCATGGTCCGCACGGACCACATCCTCTTCATCGCCGCCGGAGCCTTCCACGTCTCGAAGCCCTCGGACCTGATACCCGAGCTGCAGGGCCGCTTCCCCATCCGCGTCGAGCTCGACTCGCTCACGCTCGAAGACTTCAAGCGCATCCTGACCGAGCCGAAGAACTCGCTCGTCAAGCAGTACAAGGCGCTGCTTGAGACCGAAGGCATAGAGCTCGACTTCACGGAGGACGCCGTGGACACGCTCGCGCGCTACGCCGTCCGCGTCAACGAGCAGACGGAGAACATCGGCGCCCGCCGCCTCCACACCATCCTCGAAAAAGTCCTCGACGAGATCAGCTTCCTCGGCCCCGACCTGGAGCCGAAGCAGCAGGTCGTGGACGCCGAGTACGTCAACCGCGCCCTCGCCGACATCGTCAAAGATCAGGACCTCAGCCGCTACGTCCTGTGAAAAAGCCAAAAGTAAAAAGGCAAGAGGCAAAAATGAAGACGGGGGGCGTGCTCCTCATCTTCACTCTTGCCTCTTGCCTTTCTACTTTTGCCTTATCCTGCGGCAAGCGCCGGCCCCCGCTGCCGCCCGCCGAGCGAGTCCCGCAGCGCACCGAACTACTCTCGGGCGTGCAGCGAGGCAACCAGGTCATCCTGAGCTGGCCCGCGTCCCGCCGCAACGCCTCAGACCAAAGCGTCCAGAGCATCAGGCGCGTGGACGTGTACCGCCTCGCCGAAGGCGTGGACGACCCGGTGGCCCTCACCGAAGAAGAGTTTTCGAGTCGCGCCACCCTCATCGGCTCCGTCGATGTCGAAGCGCCCTCGGCCGGCGCACAGAACCTCTCTTACACCGACACGCTCACGCTGGCCGAGCCCGTCCGCCTGCGCTACGCCGTCCGCTACGTCAACGCCTCGAACCAGCGCGCGGCCTTCTCTAACTTCCTCCTGCTCGAACCCGCGACGAGCGTCAGCCAGCCCCCCATCCTCGAAGCAGCGCCGACCGTCACGCAGGACGCCGTCACCCTCAAGTGGCAGGCGCCGGCCGCTAACGTGGACAACACGAGGCCGGCGAACCTTCTTGGCTACAACGTCTACAGAGTCAGCGGCGCGCAGAACGAGCCCGCGCAGACGCCTTTGAACCAGACGCCCCTCACCTCGACGAACTTTTCCGACCAGACCTTCCGCTTCGGCGAGGAGTACGTCTACGTCGTGCGCGCCCTCTCGCTCGGCACGGGCGGCTCCCCCGTCGAGAGCCTGAACTCGAACGCCGCTTCCGTCACGCCCGCCGACACGTTCGACCCGGCGCCCCCTTCCGGCCTGAACGTCTTCGCGTCCCGCGCCCCCTTGCGCGTCTCGATCTTTTTCGCCGCTAACCAGGAGCGTGACATCGCCGGCTACAACCTCTTCCGCTCCACCGACCCGAACCTCCCGAAAGACTCCTGGACGAAGCTCAACAGGAATCTGCTCGAACGCACCTCCTACCAGGACGAGTCGGTGCAGCCCGGCACAAAATATTTCTACTACGTGCGGGCTGTAGACACGGCCGGCAACGTCAGCGAACCTTCCGACGTAGCTTCAGATACGGTGCCTTAAACCAATGAAAATATGCCGCTTCGTAGACCCCGAGACACAGAGCCCGCGCTTCGGCCGTATCGAAGGCGGAGAGGTCTTCGCCCTGCGCGGTGATATCGCCGACTCGAACCTCTCAGTCGAGGATTCACAGCCTCTCATCAGCCTCCCCGAAGCTCGCCTGCTCGCGCCCGTCCAGCCCTCGAAGATCGTCTGCGTCGGCCGCAACTACAAGGAGCACGCCGCCGAACTCGGCAACGCGATGCCCTCCGAGCCGCTCCTCTTCCTTAAGCCCCCCTCCGCCGTCATCGGCGACGGGGAGACGATTGAATTACCGCCCGAATCGCAGAGAGTAGAGCATGAGGGGGAACTCGGGGTCGTTATCGGACGGAGGGGGCGAAACATCGATGCCGACGAAGACCCGCTCGCATACGTCCTCGGCTACACCTGCCTCAACGACGTGACCGCCCGCGACCTCCAACGTAAGGACGTGCAGTTCACGCGCGGCAAGTCTTTCGACACCTTTTGCCCCGTCGGCCCCTTCGTCGTCACCGGCCTCGACCCGCTTGACCTTCTGGTCGAGACGCGCGTGGACGGAGAGCTGAGGCAGAGCGCGCGGACGAGCGCGATGGCCTTCCCCGTCCCCTTCCTCCTCCGCTACATCTCGCGTGTGATGACACTTGAGCCCGGCGATCTGATCGCGACGGGGACGCCCGCGGGCGTCGGGCCTCTGCTCGAAGGGCAGACTGTCGAGGTGTCGGTCGAAGGAATCGGCACGCTCCGCAACGGCGTCAGGGCGGCCCGCTCGTGATGGAGGCCGGCGCCGAGGTCTGGGTCGAATCCCTCAAATACGGGGGGTTTTTGCACAGGCGTTGGCGGGCGCGTCTGGAACACTCGCGGGGCCCGCTGCTCGTCCTTGAAGGCGTTTTCGAGGACGAGGTCAGACACCCCCTTCTCGGGCTTATCGCCAAGGGCACGCGCAGTACCGAATACTTCTGGACCGACCGCTGGTACAACGTCTTCCGTTTTCGCGAGCCGACGGGCGAGCTGCGCTGCTTTTACTGCAACGTGAACATGCCCCCACAACTTTCCGAGGGACGGCTCACTTTCGTCGACCTCGACGTTGACATCCTTGTGGCGCCCGATTTTTCATACAGTGTGCTCGACGAGGACGAGTTTGAAGCGAATCAGGAGAAGTTAAGATACCCTCAGGAATTTCTCACACAGGCCGCGCGGGCGCGGGAGGAGTTAATTTCTTTAATAAAAGCGCGTGAATTCCCTTTCGACTTAAAGTAAAGACTCTAAAAGTCGGCGCGGCGACAGTTGAAGCGATAGGTTTCAAGTACTTTCTGAAGATGGACACGCCATGAAACCCGAACCTTTAAAAGAAGCGGGCCAGTCGAAACTGGACGAGCTGCGCGAGAGGAAGCGGCGCGCGGAGGAAGGCGGCGGCGCCGCCCGCGTCGAGAAACAGCACGAAGCCGGCAAACTCACAGCCCGCGAGCGCGTCCTATTCTTCCTCGACGAAGGCTCCTTCGAGGAGTTCGGCCAGTTTGTCGTCCACCGCTCGCGCGACTTCGGCCTCGACCGGCAGAAATATCCGGGAGACGGCGTCGTGACCGGCCACGGCCTCGTTGACGGCCGCCGCGTCTTCGTCTTCGCGCAGGACTTTACGGTCTTCGGCGGCTCCCTCTCCGAGACCCACGCCGAGAAAATCTGCAAGGTCATGGATATGGCGATGCGTGTGGGAGCGCCCGTCGTCGGCCTCAACGACTCGGGCGGCGCGCGCATTCAGGAAGGCGTCGTCAGCCTCGGCGGCTACGCCGACATCTTTCTCCGCAACACACTCGCCTCGGGCGTCGTCCCCCAGATCAGTTGCATCATGGGACCCTGCGCCGGGGGCGCCGTCTACAGCCCCGCCATCACCGACTTCAACGTCATGGTGAAGAACACCTCCTACATGTTCATCACGGGGCCGGACGTGATTCGCACCGTCACCCACGAGGAGGTGACGAAGGAGGAGTTGGGCGGCGCCGCCACACACAACAGCGTCTCCGGCGTCGCCCACTTCGCCGCCGACTCGGATGAGCACGCGCTCCTGCTCGTCCGCGAGCTGCTCTCCTTCATACCGTCGAATAACATGGATGACCCGCCCTTCGTCCCGACGCAGGACCTGGCCGAGCGCGCCGAAGAGCGACTGAACACGCTCGTCCCCGAAGCCTCTAACCAGCCCTACGACATCCGCGACGTTGTCACCGCGGTCGTTGACGACAACTACTTCTTCGAGGTCCACGAGCACTACGCGCCGAACATCGTCGTCGGCTTCGCGCGGCTCGGCGGGCGCAGCGTCGGCGTCGTCGCCAACCAGCCCGCCTTCCTCGCGGGCGTCCTCGACATAGACGCCTCGGTCAAGGGCGCACGATTCGTCCGCTTCTGCGACTGCTTCAACATCCCTCTCGTCGTCTTCGAGGACGTGCCCGGCTTCCTCCCGGGCGTCAGGCAGGAGCACGGCGGCATCATCCGCCACGGCGCGAAGCTCCTCTACGCCTTCGCCGAAGCGACCGTGCCGAAGATCACCGTCATCACCCGCAAGGCGTACGGCGGCGCCTACTGCGTCATGGCCTCGAAGCACATCCGCACGGACGTGAACTTCGCATGGCCCACCGCCGAGATCGCCGTCATGGGGGCCGAGGGCGCCGTCGGCGTCCTCTACCGTCGTGAAATCGCGGAGGCCGAAGACAAGGAGGCCGCCCGTCGCGCGCGCGTCGGCGAGTTCGAGGAGAAGTTCGCCAACCCTTACGTCGCCGCCGAGCGCGGCTTCGTAGACGAAATCATCGAGCCGGCCCAGACGCGCCCGAAGCTCATCCGCGCACTGTCACTGGTTGAGAACAAGCGGGACTCTAACCCGCCCAAAAAGCACGGCAACATCCCGCTCTGACAATTACGAGGCATAAACGGACGCGGCCCGTGAAGGACATTCACGGGCCGCGTCGTTTTTGATTTACTTAACCGTTATCAGGCGGCGCGCTGCGCGGCCGGCTGCTTGTCCTTCTCGCGGAGCAGTTCAAGGGCCTTCTTCAACTGCACGTCCTCGGGCTGTTGCTTGGGTGAAGCCGCGTCCGGCGCCACGTCGCGGCGGTCGGCCGGCGCGTTCGGCTGAGGCTGTGCGATGGCGTCGTCGTCGTTGCCCGTCAAATCCTCCGGGTCAATCGCCTCCGCCAACTCCGGCACCTTCACCTCGACCGTCGGCGCGACGCCCGCACCGAGGAAGGGCTTGCCGGTCGAAGACGCCCACTTGATCGTCGTCAGCAGCAGGCCGTCTCCGTTGCGTAAGGTGAAGAGCTGCTGGTCCGCGCCCGCGCCGAAGCTCTTGACGCCGACCACGTCGCCGCGCTTGCGGTCGGTGAAAGCGGCGGCCACGACCTCGGCGGCGGCGGCCGAGCCGCGGTCAATGAGGACCGACGCCGGCCCGTCGAATACAGCCTCTTTCGCGTCGGCGTTGTAGACCTTGAGCGTCTTGTTGCCGCGGCCCACCGTCTGCGCCAAAACGCCTTCGCGTATGAAGAGGTTCGCCACCTTGACGCCCTCGGCGAGCGAGCCGCCGGCCACGCTCCGGAGGTCGAGGACAATCTTCTGCGCGCCTTGCTTCAGGAGCGACTGGAGCTGCGCCTTCACGTCCGCGCCCTCACCCTGCGCAAGGCTGTTGACCTTGATGATGCCGATGCGGCCCGCCTCCATTCTCGCCTCCGCGCCAGGCACTTGCACCGAACCCCTGCGGACGTTAAGCACGAAGGGGCGCGTGCCGGCGCGCAGGACTCGGAGCTTGACCTCGCTGCCGGGCGCGCCGTTCAGGAGTTGGCGCGCGTCGAAGAGCGAGATGTCGCGTGTCGCCTTGGAGTCTATGTACTCGATGATGTCGCCCGCCTGAAGGCCGGCCTGGTCGGCCAGGGCGCCCTTGACCGGGGCGATGACGTACAGGTAAGAAGCCACCTGCGAAAGCTCTGCTCCGATGCCCGGGGCCGTCATGTTCGGGCCGCCGTTGGCCTTGTACTCGCGCACTTGGTCGGGCGTTAGATAGGTCGAATAAGGGTCGAGCCCGTAGGCGAGGCCGCGCAGGGCGCCCGCGCGGACCTTGCCGAGGTCGGGCTCGTCCACGTAATCCTGCTGGATGTGCTGGAGGACGCTCTCGAAGATTCTGAGCTGGGCGCCCGGGTCGTTCTGCTGCTGTTGCGCGCTGATCGAAATCAAACCGCCGACGACCGCGTACAGGGCCAGCGAGGCGGAGAAGACGACGAGAAGAAATTTACTGCGGAAGGACATCAAGCACCTCTTCAGAATCTACCCTTCAAGGGCCGGCGACCGGGCGCCGGCATTTGTAACGGATGATACAGCAGCCCGCCCGAAGGGGGCAAGGAGCCTTAAGTAGCGCCCCGCCGGGAGGTTGCGTTATACTCGGGCGCGTCTCCCGCACCTTTAAAACCTTGTCCGAACCTTTACCTAACGAGCTACGCGAGCGCGGACGGCTTGAGCAGGGCCGCGTCCTCTCGCTCGACCTGGGCGAGAAGCGGGTCGGCGTCGCCGTCTCGGACGAGAGCCGCCTGAGCGTGCGGCCGCTTGAAGCCCTGCCCCGCACAAGTTGGAAGCGCCTATTGGCCGCCGTCTCCGAGCTGTGCGGTAGCTTTGACGTTGTCAGAGTGGTCGTCGGTTTGCCGCTCCGCCTCGACGGGGGCGAGGGCGAGGCGGCCGCAGACGCACGGCGCATCGCCCGCAACCTCGAACTTTCGATAAAACTCCCAGTCAGCCTGCAAGACGAACGCCTGACCTCGAAAGCCGCCGAGGAAGAGTTGAGGGCGGCGGGGCTTACCGCCGAAGAGATAAGAAAGCGCGTGGACAGCGAGGCCGCAGCCATTATTTTAAGGGATTTTCTGGAGGGCGGGGGGGCTGAAAACATTAACGACGCTTAAAGTAATTTACCCAGAGCTGGTACGCAAATCATTGAATTGACTATCCTTTCACCAATCTTGCAGAAGAAGTCATGAAGAAGTTCATTCTTATTTTCGCCCTTCTCATCCTTGCTGCCAGCGTCGCCTTCGCGCTCTGGGTACGCCACGAACTTAACACCCCAGTCGAACACCGACACGCCGAGCAGTACATCGAAATCCCACGCGGCTCCTCTTCCTTCGACATCGTTTCGCGGCTCAGCGATGCCGGCGTTATCAGACGAGGGTGGCTGGTCGGTTGGTACATCAGATTGTCCGGCGCCGGCCCCCGCCTCAGGGCGGGTGAGTATCGTTTCCCCTCCCCAATCTCGCCGCTCGGCGTCCTGCGCAAACTCGAAGATGGGCAGCAGCGTTTGAGCAGACTCACGATTATCGAAGGCTGGACGCGTTGGGACGTAGCCGCCATGCTCTTGAGGATTCCCGAGCTGAAACTTCAGAGCAACGAAGAGGCGCTCGCACTCCTGAACGACACGAGCGAGATACGCGACCTGGACCCTGCGGCGCAGAACCTCGAAGGCTATCTCTACCCGGACACTTACAGCTTCCCGCCGAACGCCACGGCGAAAGAGGTCGTCAGCTCGTTCGTGCGCCGCTTCCGCCAGGTCTGGGGCGAGGCGCTCGCCAAGGGCGGCGTCAACGCGGGTCGCCCCACGCGGGAGATTGTGACCATCGCCTCGCTCATCGAGACCGAGGCTAAACTAGCCGACGAGCGACCCCTCGTCGCCTCCGTCATCTACAACCGCCTCCGCGCGGAGATGACGCTCGGGATTGACTCGACAGTCATCTACGCCTCGAAGCTGGCCGGCAAGTGGAGGAACGACGGCAAAGTTTATTTAAGTGACCTCGAACGAGACTCGCCCTACAACACGCGCAAGGTGCGCGGCCTCCCGCCCGGCCCCATCGCCTCGCCCGGCGCGCGCTCCATCGAAGCCGCCCTCAACCCCGCACAGACCGACTACCTCTACTACGTCCGCGAGCCTTCCAGAGACGACGGCGCGCACAACTTCTACGCGAGCAGCGCGGAGTTCGAGCGCGGCGTGCAGGCTTTGCGCGCCTGGGAGCGTTCGCGCAACGCGAACGCCTCCGCGACGCCCACCCCCTCGGAAGGCACGGCCGTCCCCGTGACTCCCTGAGGGGCCTAGAATTTTGTGCGATTTCTTGAATTCACCCGGGCGTTGTTTTATCCTCGCCGCACAGGCTTTTTTTAACCGTCAAAACGGCTCGTTGCATCAAAGGGGATGAGGGGGAGGCCATGAAAAAGTTTATCAGCCTATCGCTGTTGATTCTGGCGTTTGCCGCGGCGGCCCAGGCGCAGCAGGAGAAGGGCGTTGACCAGCAGAACGGCCGCATCCGCGACGACAGCCGAAACCGCACGCCGGCCGTCAACGGCGGCAAGCAGGACACGGGCACCGGCCGCGGCATTGACTTCGGCAAGGGTCGCACCCCGGTGCCCCCGCCCGTGGACAACCCCTACCGCTTCAGAGTCCCCAACGACGTAATCACGAAGGCCGTCCAGGAACTGATGCAAGAGCGCAAGATGATTCTTGACGAGACGGTCTCGAAGGTCGAGCAGGGTCTTCTCATCTCTCAGCCCTACACCTTCACGAAGGGCAACGTCGTTAGCTCTTCCGAACTGAGCCGGCTCTCCGAGGTTCCGGAGACGGATTTGCGCAACTGGAACCGCGGCCGCTACACGATCATCATCGAAGTCCAGCCTGTAGACAGCGCCACGACGAACGTCGTCGTCAACGCCCGCGTCGAGGGGCGTTCGGACGGCGTCCTCGGCGCCGAGTGGATTTCGCTGAGGAGCAACGGGACGGCCGAGGAGGAGTTCCTGATCGCACTCGTAACGAAAGTGACGGGCGGGCCGCCGGCGGGACGCGAGCCGCAGGAGTAAGAGGCCGCCGCCAAGCGGCCCCGGGTTTTTCGACAAGATTCTCAGCCCCCGAGCCTTAATTCGTTGGATTTAAAAGAACGGTTGATGTACAGAACGGCTTTTCTCAAACTTTCGTCGGCCCTGCTCCTCACAGCGTTTGTAGCCTTCTCAGCCTGTCAGAACAGTCAGACGGCTTCAAGGTCTAAGCCCCCCGAACAGAACGGCGGACAGGCCAAGGCGCCCGCGCAGCAGCCCTCCCCGGAAGCCCAAATCCTTTCCGACGAGGCGATGCTGAGAAAGCCCTATGCCGTCCTCGGCGGGAGCGTCCAGAACGTCGGCAACGAGAAGTTGACCGCGCTGGTGGTCGAGATGGAGTTGAGGCGCCGCGCCGACGGGAGCACAGAGAGGCGCGAAATTGCCGTTCAACCCGCCGACCTCGCTCCGGGTCAACAGGGCAAGTATTCTTTGAAGGTGCTCTCGGACGAGTGGGGCAGCTCGCGCATCGTGCGGCTCCGCAGCGGCGCGAGAACCGAGGACGTAGCCTTCCAGGTTCAGCCGGGGGCAAGGCGTCCGCCCGAGCGGATGCCCGAGGGCAAGGAGATCATCGTCAAATCTCCGTCGAAGTCCGGTCCGGGCGGCGAAGAGTTCATCAACACGCCTGACACCGCGACCCGTGTCCCTTAAAGACGGCGCGGCTGTCAAATCTCTTTAAGAGTCGGCGCGGCGACATACTTCGAGTAAAACCTGTGAGTCCGTGTGCTAAGCCCATGCGTTTTAAGATTCCAGTCCTGATCCTTCTCGCGCTCATGCCGGCGCTCGCGCGGGCGCAGACTGGGGTCGTGCCTGCCGAGAACAGCGGTAAGGAGGAGAAGCGGAGCCCCCTTCTGGGCTCGCCCGAGGAGGAGATGCTTCGCCGCGCCGAGATCAGGGCCTCGGAAGAGTCGCACAAGGAGATGCTGGAGCGGGCCGAGGAGGCGGCGCAGCTCGGCGACCAGATCAGGTCCTCATTTGAACGGCTCAACGCGCTGAGCCCCGAGGACATGAAGAAGCTGGAGCGGCTGGAAAAGCTCGCGCGCAAAATCAGGGGCGCCTCCGGCGGCTCTGACGACAAGGAGAAGTCACAGTCCATCCCTGACAAACTCGGGTCGGCCATCTCGCGCGTCGCGGAGCTGTCCGGCCTCCTGAAGAAGAGCGTCCAGAAGACCTCGCGCCTCGTCGTATCCGCCACGGTCATCGAGAACACCAACGAGCTAATCAAGCTCATCCAACACCTGCGCCAGAAAACCTCCCCATGACCGGCCCCTTCAAACGCGAAGGTTTTCCAAAGGCCCGCGCCCTCAAGGCGTCGCGGTCGCTTCCCCTCCTTCTGCTCTGCCTCCTTTCGGCCTTCGCCCTCGTCCGCGCCCAGCAGGATGAAGACGAGGTGGTGCGCGTCGAGTCGGAGCTGGTCGTCCTGAACGTGACGGTCAAGGACACGGAGGGGCGTTTCGCGCGCAAGCTACAAAGGTCGGACTTCCGCGTCTTAGAGGACAAGAAGGAGCAGAAGATCAGCCTCTTCTCGGTCGAGGAGACTCCGTTCGCGGCGGCCATCCTGCTCGACACGTCGGGGAGCATGGAGTCGCGCATCACGCTCGCCCGCGCGGCCGCCATCCGTTTCCTCGACGGCCTGCGCGCCGAAGACGTGGCCTCCGTCTACCACTTCGACTCGAAGGTGGAGCAGTTGCAGGACTACTCGCCGGGCCGCGACCTGCCTGACATGGCTTACGGGTTGCGCTCGAAGGGGATGACGGCGCTCAACGACGCCGTCCTGCGCGCGGCGGACGACCTCGCGAAGCGCCCCGAGAAGCGGCGGGCCATCATCGTCCTCTCCGACGGGTTCGACACGATGAGCGGCGCCTCGCGCGACAAGGCCCTGAACGCGGCGCTCGCCGCCAGCGCCACCGTCTACACCGTGGACATGATGGACCCTCGCGCGAACGCCTCTGACAAGATGAGGGCGGCGGGCGCGCTGAAATTTTTCGCGGAGAAGAGCGGCGGGCGCTACGTGCCGACGCCCGGCGGGAAGGCACTCGCCGAGGCGTTCGAGGGGATTCTCGAAGAGCTGAGCAACCAGTACACCATCGGCTACCGGCCGAACTCGCCCGCGCGCGACGGCCGCTGGCGCGAGATAGAGCTGCAACTCGCCCGCCCCGGCCTCACGGCCCGCACGCGCGACGGCTACCGCGCCCCCAAGCGTTAAGAGCCCGCGAGGAAGTCGTCTAAACTTCTCTCCAACCTCTCGGCATCCTCTTCACCCGTCCTGATCGCCTTCTCTATCAGCTCCGGCCTCGTGAGGTCCCAGGTGGCGACTTCGAGGGGCGCGGACGGCGCGGCGTAAAAGATACCTTCGCCGGCGTCCGCCGGGGCGACGCCCGCCAGCGGACTCGTCATGAAGACTACGCGGCGCGTGATTCCGGGGATGGAGTCGGTGAGGAAGATGGGGGCCGTCGAGATGATGCCGCCGTCGAGGAGGCGCCGGCCCGTGACGCGGCCGACTCCCGTGAAGGGCGGAGTGGCCGAAGAGGCGATTATCAAATCCGCCAGGGTCGAGGGCGAGTCGCACTCGCGCGCGTCGTATGCGACCGATGAGAAGCCCGCCCGGCTCGCGTATGAAACCTCCCGCCCGACCCCGCGCCGGCCGCTGTCGAGTCTGTATGCCCATAGGCCGAGCAGCGCGGCCAGCATCGGCGGCAGACGCTGCGGGTATCCGGTCGTGAGGACGCGGACGGGGAAAGGTTGCGAGCGGACCCTCTCGAAGCCGCCGCCGTCGAACGCACAGAGCAGCGTTTCCCTGTAAATCTTCTCGTGCAGGGTCGGGCGCTCGCCTTTGAGAAGTCGGCCCCACTCGAAATTTTTCGTCAGCCCCTCGCGCCTGCCTCTCCAGAACTCTTCGGCCTCCGCCTCCCTGCCCGTCAGCGAGAGTACGGCCATGCACGCGCCCGCGCTGCAAGCCGCGACGACTCCCGTGCGCGGCAGCAGTTTGTCGCGCCAGCGGCGCATCAGGCCGAGTTGGTAAAACGACCTGTTGCCGCCCGCGGCGAAGATCAGGCCGAGGTCGCGCTTCTCCATCCGAATGGCAAAGGGTTTAAGGCGTCAGAGCGTGGTGATGTTGCGCGCCTTGTCGCGGTGGCGCTCGAAGGCGAGGGTGATGAGGCGTTCGATGGCCTCGCCGAAGGGTACGCCCGACGCCTCCCACATCTTGGGGAAGCCGGACACGTCCGTCAGGCCGGGGATGGTGTTCAGCTCGTTCAGGAGCAGTTCGCCCGTGTCGCGCCTGAGGAAGAAGTCAACGCGCGCGAAGCCCGCGCCGTCAACGGCACGGAAGGCGCGGACGGAGATTTCCTGCACGCGCTTAACCGTCTCTTCGGGAATCGAGGCGGGGACGACGAACTCTACGTGGCCGGTGCTCGAATACTTCTCCGTGTAGTCGAGAAACTTCGCGCGCTCGTCGTGGACGACGTACTCGCCGGGGAGGCTCGCCCCGGGCTCGTCGTTCCCCATGACGGCGCACTCTATCTCGCGCGCGTCGAGCGCCTCTTCGATGATTATTTTTCGGTCGTACCTCGCGGCCAGCTCTATCGAACGCGCGAGTTCTTCGGCGTCGGCGGCGCGGCTGATGCCGACTGACGAGCCGAGGTTGGCGGGCTTGATGAAGCACGGGTAGCCGACGCCGTTGGCGACGCGCCTCTCGGCCGCCGCCGCGTCCCCATCCCACTCGGAGCGCAAGAGCCAGAGGTATTTGCAGATGGGGAGGCCGGCCTCGCGGAAGAGCGCCTTCATCGTCACCTTGTCCATGCCGCAGCTCGACGCGAGGACGCCGCAGCCGACGTAAGGGATGCCGGCCATCTCCAAAAGCCCCTGAATCGTCCCGTCCTCGCCGAACGTGCCGTGCATGACGGGAAAGACCACGTCGAGCTTTTGCGCCGCGCCCGCGCCCGTCTCCAATTTTAGAAGCGAGCCGCGCGAGGGGTCGCCGACGATGGTCATGGCCTCGTCGGACGTTTTGACTTCGCCGGGCAGGAGGACGCTCGCGGACTCGGGCAGGAGCCTTGCCGACTCGGCCGGCGACAGCCAGCGCCCCTCGCGCGTGATGGCGAGCGGGATGACCTCGTACTTGTCGCGGTCTATCGCCTCGATGACGGAGCGGGCGGAGCGAATCGAGACCTCGTGCTCGCCGGAGCGCCCGCCGTAGATGACCCCGACGCGAATCTTTTCTGCCATATTTTTCTAAAGGATGGTTTTGCCGAGCGCCGAGAGGATCAGCTCGACGCCGAGCTCGGCCGTGCGGTTGTTGATGTCGAGCGCGGTGTTGATCTCGACGACTTCGAGGGCGAGCGCGCCGCCGGCCTCCGCTATCTTCTCCATCGCGAGGTGCGCCTCGCGGTAGGTGAGCCCGCCGCGCACGACCGTCCCCGAGCCGGGCGCGTCGCCGGGGTCGAGCGCGTCCACGTCGAGCGTCACGTGGTAGCCGGCCGGCGCCTGCGACGCGATGGCAATCGCTTCGTCCATACAAACTTTCATCCCGCGCTCGTCAATCTCGCGCATGGTGAAGAAGCGGATGCCGGTCTGGCGTATCAGCTCGCGCTCGCCCCGGTCAACGTCGCGCGCGCCGATGTGGGCGCAGAAGCGCGGGTCGAGCTTGGGAGAGAAGCCTTCGATGCCGGTCAACTCCGGCGCGCCGTGGCCGAGCAGGACGGCGAGCGGCATCCCGTGGATGTTTCCCGAGGGAGTCGTCTCGGGCGTGTTCATGTCGGCGTGGGCGTCGAACCAGATGAGGCCGACGGGCCCGCCGCGCTCACGATGAAAGGAGGCGACGCCGGAGACCGAGCCGATGGCGACGGAGTGGTCGCCGCCGAGGACGATGGGGATGTCGCCCGCCGCGAGCGCTTCTTTCACCTCGACGGCGAGGGCGACGCAGGCGGCGCGGATTTCTTCCAGAAACCTCAGCTTCTCGCCGGGTGAGGGCGGCGACGCCGCGCACTCGGCCTTGATGTCCCCGGCGTCTCGGACCCCATAGCCGAGTTGTTCGACGCGCTGCCTGAGCCTCGCCACGCGCATCGCCGCAGGCCCCAGGTCCACGCCCGCGACGCTCGCGCCGAAGCCGCAAGGGGCGCCGATGATGCGCGCGCGCCGGCCCGCGCCCGGCAACCCCGGCGAACTTTGCGAGCCCGTTTGGACGATGACCGATTCGCTCATGCGCCTCCCAAGCTTTTAACTGCCGAAGTCGAAGCCGCCGCCCCCGCCGCCCTGGCTCGGGAAGAAGGGCCTCATCAGGCCGGCGAAGGCCGCGAGGTTGCGCGTCTGAATAAGAATCTCGCCCGGCCCCGTGAACTCGGCGACGATGCCCTCGCCGCTCAACATGCTGCGGAAGAACCCCGAAGCCGCCTTGCGCAAGGTGTACTGCGTCGTGCCCTCCCACGCGACGAGGTGGCCCGTGTCCACGACGTAACGCTCGCCCGCCTGTAGTCGCTTGCGGTGGATGGCGCCGAACGAAGAGACGAGGAGCAGGCCCGACCCGCTCACCTGCAAGACGAACAACCCCTCGCCGCCGAAGAAGGACTTGGCGCCGCCCCAGCGCGTGTCGATGACCAGCCCGAGGTCTCCGGCGAGGTAGGAGCTCGACTGGACGTAGAAGACCTGCCCGGCCATCTCGATGGCGGCGATGTCGCCGGGGCCGCCCGGCGCGAGGGTCACTTCGCCGGGGCCGCCGCGCGCCGTGAACGTCGAGACGAACGCCGACTCGCCGCCGACCGCGCGCTTGAACGCGCCCATCAGCCCGCCCTTCATCTGCGACTGCAACTCGACGTTGGCGGACATCGAGACCATCGCGCCCGACTCCGCCTGTATCGCCTGCTCGGCGCCCAGCCGGATGACGGCGAGCGCGAAGGACGGCTGGTGCAGCACCTCGTAAGTGTAGCCGCGACCCTGCCCCCTCGCGTCCTCGTCGATGTTAATTCCGCGGCCCTCTGAAGCGACTCCGCGCGGAGTCGAAGAGGCGGCCGGCCCTTGGCCCATGCGGTGCCCGCACGCGCCGCAGAACTGCGCGCCGGGGACGAGCGCGGCGCCGCACCTCGGACAGTTCATACAGTAACCCCTTTGGATTTTTCGATGATGATTTGGACGGCCTCACGCGCGTCGCTAGCGAAGTCCAACAGCCCCACGTCCGACTCGCTGACGACGAGGTGTTGGCGGAAGCTCTCGATGACGGGCGGCCAGCTTTCGCCGAGCAGGACGAGGGGTCGCGGCTCGATGACGTGCGTCTGGAGCTTGTTCCAGACCAGCGACAGCTCAGTGACCGTCCCCGCCCCGCCCCGGAGGGCGACGAAGCCGACCGAGCGCGTGATGAGATTTTGCAGCCTCTCGTAAAAATGCGCGCTCGCCACCTTGTCCGTCAGGTAGCGGTTGGGCTCGGTCTTGAACTGGTTCATCACGATGCCGAGCACGCGCCCGCCGCGCTCGCGCGCCCCGCGGCTCGCGGCCTCCATCACGACGAGGTAGCCGCCCGTGCAGATGGTGAAGCCGGCCTCGGCGAGCAGCCGCCCGACTTCGAGCGCGTCGGCGTACTCGGGGCTGTCCTCCCTGCACTTCGCGCCGCCGAAGATGGTGACAATCTTTTCCATGTCTTTACGGCCTCAGCCTGTAGAGCATGCGAGGGAACGGGATGGTCTCGCGGACGTGCTCGATGCCGCACATCCATGCGACGCACCGCTCGATGCCCATGCCGAAGCCCGCGTGCGGGACGCTGCCGTAGCGGCGCAGGTCCAGATACCACTCGAAAGCTTCGCGCGGCAGCTCGTGCTCGTCCAACTGGCCTTCGAGGAATTCGAGCGAGACGGCGCGCTCGCCGCCGCCGATGACCTCGCCGTAGCCCTCGGGCGCGAGCACGTCAACGCCGAGGGCGAGTTCCGGCCGCTCGGGGTCGCGCGCCATGTAGAAGGCTTTAACGGCCGCCGGGTAGTGGTGAATCATGACGGGGCGGTCGTAGAGGTTGGAGAGGTAGGTCTCGTCGGGCGCGCCGAAGTCGCCGCCCCACTCGAAGCGCGTCTCCAGCTCGCCGCGCTCGTGCCCCTCGTGCAGGAGCTTCACCGCGTCGTCGTATCGCAGGCGCGGGAAGGGCGGGACGATGGCTTCGAGCTTCGACGTGTCACGCTCCAGGACTTTCAACTCCTCGGCGCGCTCTTCCAGGACGCGCGCGGCGATTGACGAGAGGAAGCGTTCGGCGAGATGCATCACGCTGTCGAGCGTGGCGAAGGCCATCTCGGGCTCGACCATCCAGAACTCGGTCAGGTGGCGGCGCGTCTTGGAGCGTTCGGCGCGGAAGGTCGGGCCGAAGCAGTAGACCTTGCCGAAGGCCATCGCCGTCGCCTCGTTGTAGAGCTGGCCGGACTGCGAGAGGTAAGCCTTCTCGTCGTCGAAGTAGTCAACCTCGAAGAGCGTGGTCGTGCCCTCGCAGGCGGCGGGCGTCAGGATGGGCGTGTCGCAGAGCGTGAAGCCGTCGCTGTTAAGGAAGTCGCGGACGGCGTTGATGACCGTGTGGCGGACTTTGAGAATCGAGTGCTGGCGGCGCGAGCGGAGCCAGAGGTGGCGGTGGTCCGTCAGGAACTCGGTCCCGTGCTCCTTCGGCGTGATGGGATAGCCCTCGACGCGCTGCAAGACTTCGGCGGATTGAACGTCCACCTCGTAACCGCCGGGGGCGCGCTCGTCGGCCCGGACGGTGCCGTGGATTTCGAGGGCCGACTCCTGCCCGGCGCGGCCGAGCGCCTCCCAGACCTCGGGCTGGACGGCCTTCTTGAAGACGACGCACTGCACGAGCCCCGTGCCGTCGCGGAGCTGCGGGAACATGAGCTTCCCGCTCGAACGCGTGTTGTAGAGCCAGCCGCGGAGGGTGACTTCCTCCCCGGTGTGCTGCGAGAGCTGGTTGATGTAGACCTGATGCATGTGTTCCCTGTCGGTTTATGAGTTTGGGGCGCTAGCGTTGAACTTGACGGGCTCGGAGGCGCGCGCGCGCAGGACCGCCTGGAGGACCGGGAAGCGTTCGAGCCACACGGCGGCCTGCACGACGATCTGGAGCATAGGGTTGATGAAGTGGGCGTAGGTCTCGCCGCGGCCGGCGACGGCCGTCTGGTAGCAGAACGTGCCCGCCGCCTTCAGACAACGCTGGACGGCCATCAGGCGAAACTCGTAGGCGTAGTCGTCCGGGTCAATCGCTTCGAGCCCGCGCGCCCGCCGCTCGTCGAGGAAGAAGAGGCGGCGCTCGCGGACTTCGGCGAGCGAGGGCAGCGTCGTGCGGCGGTCGAGGAGCAGCGAGACGAGGTCGTAGCTCGCCGGACCCATGCGCGCGTCCTGATAGTCGATGATGCGGAGGCGCCCTCTGGCGTCCACCATGAGGTTCGAGGAGTGAAAGTCCCTGTGGCAGAGGACGCGGGGGCGGGCCGAAAGCTCGTTCGCCACGTCGTTCAGCTCGGCGCGGAGCTGCGCCTCCTCGCCGTGCTTCAGCTCCTCGCGCCGCAGGCTGCGGAAGTAGTGTTCGAAGAAGAAGTCCAGCTCCCAGGAGAGCTTCGCCTCGTCGAAGGCGAGGCGGGCGGCGATGGAGTCGCGCTCGACGGCGAGCCGCGTCGCCGCCTGGATGTCGGCGATGAGGCCGATGGCCTGCTCGACGTAAGACTCGCGCTCCTCCTCGTGCGCCGCCTCGAAGAAGCGGCGGAGCTGTCGGTCGCCGAAGTCCTCCTGGACGATGATGCCGCTCGTCGGGTCAACGTCGAGGATTTGCGGGACGGGGAGGCTCGCGTCCGTGAAGAGACGGGTCACGTCGAGGAAGGGGTGGATGTCCGGGTCGAAGGGCTCGGGGTAGACGGCGGCGACGGCCGTCGAGTTCTTCCAGGGGATGCGGAAATACTCGCGGGTGGAGGCGTCGGGCGTGAGCGGGAGAATCTTTTCGGGGTCGGCACCAGCCTTCGAGACGTAGTCAGACAGCCGCGCACGCGCGGGAGTCTGGAAGGCATGCGCTGTAATCTGCGTAGGGTGGCGCATCAGGCTGTGTGCTTTCGGGGCGTTCAGCCTTGATTGTATCACCGGGGCAGCGGGGCGACAAAATTTGTCCCCCGGACCTCCCCGGCCAGCCCCTTCTCGGGCCGCTCTTCCCCCGCGACGAGGTCCGCGCGCACGACGGCCACCTCCTCAAAAACGTCCGACGGCCCGACTTCGACGCCGGCGCCGAGCACGGCGCGGCGGACGCGAGCGCCGGGCGCGATCTTCACGCCCTCCCAGAGAACGCTCTCGCTAACAGATGCGTCGGGGCTCACTTCGGAGCCTTCGCCAAGCTCCACGTCGCGCCCTTCCCTCTTCATGAGGGCGACGCTGGTGTCGAGGTAACGCCTGACGGTGGAGAGTTCGTACCAGGCGCCTTCGGCGACGTGCGCGGCTATCGTCTCGCCGCGCTCGATGGCGGGCTTATAAATGGTCGGGACGGAGTCGGAGTATTTTCCGCGCGGGATGAGATCGAAGACGCGGCTGTCGAGCACCTGAATCCCTGTAAACATCAGCGGCGCCTCATCTCCGGCGTCATCGGATGCGGGGAAGCCGCCGAAGCCGGCGACGCGGCCGTCCTTCGTCTCGACGACGCTGTAGCGGTCGCGCTCGCGGTTGCGGCGCAGGACGAGCGTGGCGAGGGCGCCCGTGCGGCGGTGCGTCTCAAGCGCGTCGGTGAGGTCGATGTCGGTGGCGAGCTTGCCGTTGGCGACGACGAAGGTGTCGCCTTCGAGGAGGTGGCGGGCGTTGTCGAGTGCGCCGCTTGTGCCGAGGATGACGGGCTCCTCGACGTAGTGGAGGCGGACGCCGAACCGGCCGCCGTCGCCGAGGGCGCGGCGCACGGACTCGGGCCGGTGGTGGAGGTTGACGACCACGTCGTCGAAGCCGTAGCGCGCCATGTACTCGGCCATGTAGCCGACGAGCGGCCTCCCCATGAACGGGATGGCGGGCTTCGCGCGGTCAACCGTCAGAGGCCAGAGGCGCGTCCCGTAGCCCGCGGCCAGAATCATCGCACGCATTCAACGACTCCCCTTGAAAGCGAATTTTAAGATTAAGAGCGTGGGACGAACTTAGCACAAATGCACGGGGAGGCCGTAGGGACGCGAATGCGCCCCGGCCCTGAGGGCGCGGGCGGGCTTAATCAGGAAGCCTGGGCGGCGTCGCGGATGACGAGGTCGAAGGTGCCGGGGGCGACTTTGCGGAAGCGCTGGTTGCGGTTGAGGGAGACGGCGATGCTGATGGTCGGGTTCTGGCCAGTGAACTGGAAGCCGCCGTCGAGCAGCCGGTTGTAAATCTCGTTGACGTGGAGCGGGCCGCCCGATTCGCGGAGCAGAACGGCCGTCGCCTGCGGGATGGTCCGCTCGAAGAAGCGGTCGCTCGTCGGCGCAACGTCGGCGCGGACGGGGGGGATGTCGTGACGTATGACCTCGGCGCGCGGCTGCGGGGCGTGGGCGTAGGCGGGCGGCTGATAGTGGCCGCGTGGCGGGGCGGCGGCCGCGTCGCGCCTGAGCGCCGCCTCGATCTCGGCGTCGGAAGGGCCGGCCGAGGCGCGCATGCCGAACGAAGACGAGAGGAGGCGGAACATCGCGGCCTCGGTCTGGCTGATGATGGCGTCCATCTCGTTGAGCTCGGTGCGGACGCGCTCGGCCTCCGCCTCCAGGTCCGCGAGGCGCGAGGTCAGGCGCGAGCGCGTGGTGCGCGACTGCCGGAGGCCCTGTTCGAGTGTCGAGAGGAGATTTTCGTCGGGCATGCTCGTTTAGCTCTCACGCTCAAGGATGTAGGACGGGATGGAGCGCAGCGCGTCGGCGTACTCCGACGGGCGGAGCGCGTCGAGCGCGCGGACGGCCGAGAGGGCGTACTCCTGCGCGCGCACCCTCGCGCGCTCCAGAGCGCCAGTGCGGTCCGCGGCCCGCAGGAAGAAGTCGCGCGTGAACTCGCCGTAGCTCCCTTCCCTCATCACGGTCTGGACGGCGTGCTTCAGCTTCGGGTCGTCTTCGAGAAGGTAGATGACGGGCAGCGTGACCTTCCCTTCGAGCAGGTCAGCGCCCGCGGCCTTGCCGAGCGAGTCCTCGAAGGAGGTGAAGTCGAGCAGGTCGTCAACCAGCTGGAAGGACGTTCCGAGGTTCAGGCCGTAGTCGCGCAGCGCCACCCGCTCGGCCTCGGACGCGCCGCCGAGGATGGCGCCGATCTCGCAGCAGGCGGAGAAGAGGTACGCGGTCTTGCGGCGGAGGATGTCGAAGTAGTTCTCCTCGCCCACGTCGGCGCGGCCGATGAGCGTGAGCTGCATCAGCTCGCCCTCGGTCATCCTGCGGGTGACGGCGGTCAGGATGTCGAGGACCGGGAGCGAGCGTTCCTGCAAGCTCGTCTCGAAGGCCGACATGTAGAGCCAGTCGCCCATGAGGACGGCGGTCTGGTTGCCGAAGCGGCTGTTGATGGAGGGGCGGTTGCGGCGCGTCTCGGCGTTGTCGATGATGTCGTCGTGGACGAGCGTGGCCGTGTGGAGGAACTCCATGACGGTCGCCATGCGGACGACGTTGGCGCGCGAAGCCTGGCCCCCGACCGCGTAGTCGGCGAGGAGCGTGAGCGCGGGCCGCACGCGCTTTCCGCCGGAGGCGCGCAGGTAGTCGCCGATGTAGGCGATGACCTGGATGTTGGAGCGGGCCTGCCGCTCGAACTCTTCCTCGACGAGCGCCAGCTCGCTCTCTATCAAACTGAAGATGCGCTTGGCGGCCAGCCTCGGCTCTTCGACGGCCGCTGGGTTAGGGGTCTGCATCACGATTTACGGTTGTCAGTTCGAGCGGTAGTTGGTGTACTGCATGTTGATGCCGAAGTCTTTGGCCTTGAGCTGCGCGATGGCGTCCTGGAGGATGTCGCGGTCGCGGCCCGAGACGCGGACCACGTCGCCCTGGATGGAGGCCTGCACCTTCAGCTTGGTGTCCTTGAGGAACTTGACTATCTCTTTGGCCTTCTCCGTGGGGATGCCCTGCTGGATGGCGGCCCGCTGGCGGACGGTGCCGCCCGCGGCCGGCTCGACGCGCCCGTAAGAGAGGGCCTTGAGCGGGACGCCGCGGCGGACGAGCTTCTGCTGGAGGATGTCGTTCATGTTGCGCAGCTTCGTCTCGTCCTCGGCCGTCAGCACGAGGTCGTCTTCTTCAGCCTTAACTTCGGCGTTGCTGCCCTTGAAGTCGAACCGCTGCCGGACCTCCTTCATGGTCTGGTCGAGCGCGTTGCGGACCTCGGAGCGGTCAACCTGCGATACGATGTCGAAAGAATTTTGCTGTGCCATATTCGCGCGGGCCTATCACCAACCCAAATCTTTATAACATTAACGGGCCGCGAGCGGAAGTTTGATGAACTTTCAGGCCAGTTCGACGCCGAACAGGCAGCAGAAGTTCTCGGAAGTCGTGCGGCCCAACTCCTCCGGCTCGACGCCGCGCAGCGTGGCGAGCAGGCGGGCCGTCTCGACCACGTAGGCGGGCTCGTTGCGGCGGCCGCGCAGGGGGACGGGCGCCATGTAGGGGCAGTCGGTCTCGACGAGCAGCCTTTCGGCCGGGACCGTCAGCGCGACCTCGCGCAGCGCGTCGGCCTTCTTGAAGGTGACGTTGCCGGCGAACGAGATGTAGAAGCCCAGTTCGAGCGCGGCCTCGGCCATGCGCGGCCCGCCGCCGAAGCAGTGGAGGACGCCGCGCGCGGGCGTGCCGAGTTCGGCGCGCAGAATCTCGATGGTCTCCTCGTCGGCCTCGCGCGAGTGGATGACGACGGGCAGGCCGGCCCCGCGGGCGAGGCGCAACTGGCGCGCGAAGACCTCGCGCTGCACATCTCGCGGCGAGTGGTCGTAATGATAGTCGAGCCCTATCTCGCCCCACGCGACGACGCGCCCGCCCGGCCTCGTCAGCTCAAGCAGGCGCCGCTCGGCCTCGTCGTCGTAAAGCTTCGCGTCGTGCGGGTGGACGCCGACGGCCGCGTAGACGCCCTCGTAACTTTCGGCCACGCGGACCGCCCGCTCAAGGCCCCCCGCGTGCGGGTCGCCCGTCCCCACGTTCAGGATGGCGCGCACGCCCGCCGCACGCGCACGCCCGACGGCCTCGTCGCGGTCGGCGTCGAACTCCTCCCCGTCGATGTGCGCGTGTGAATCAACGAACATCGGCGTCCGTCATTTCAGGCGCGCGCCGTTCGGCACGTCCTCGGTGAAGGTGGCGAGGACGGGGCGGCCCTCTTCGCCGACGGAGGCGGCGAGGACCATCCCCTGCGATTCGAGGCCGCGGAGCTTGCGCGGCTTGAGGTTCGAGACGACGGCCACCTTGCGGCCGATGAGCTTCTCCGGCTCGTAATGCTCGGCGATGCCGGCGAGAACCTGGCGGGGCTCGGCTTCGCCGAGGTCGATGGTGAACTTGAGCAGCTTGTCGGACTTCGGGACGCGCTCGGCCGTCAGAATCTCGCCGACGCGCATCTCGACCTTCACGAAGTCGTCAATCGTGATGAAGGAGTCGCCTTCCGGGCTCGTGGCCTCGGTCGCGCCGACCTGCGGCGGCTCGGGCTTCACCTCGGTCGCCGTCGGCGAGCCGGGCACGGCCGCCTGCGTCGCGTGGGCGCCGGAGGACTCCTGCCCCTGCGCCCGCTTCTTCTCTTCCACTTCCTTTTCAATCTCGGCCATGGTCTTCGCCTTGTCTATCCTTGGAAAGAGCGGGGCCACCTCGCCGATGCGCGTGCCGGCGGCGAGGCCGCCCCACTTGAGTTCTGTCGGGTCCAGCTTTTCGGGGTCGCCTTCGAGCCCGAGCTGCGTCCAGATCGAGCGCGACGAATCGGGCATTACGGGGTAGAGCAGCACGGCCAGCCAGCGCAGCGTCTCGGCTGCGCGGTAGAGGACGGCGCCGAGCGTTTCGCGCTGCTCCTCGCTGCGCGCAAGCTCCCAGGGCTTCGCGTCTGAGATGAACTTGTCAACGCGCGCGATGATGCCCCAGGCCGCTTCGAGCGCGCGGTGGAAGGCGTAGTCCTCGACGTTCTGCACGAACTGGTCGCGGACAAGCTCAAGGCTGCTCGCAAGCTCCACCGCGTCAGAGTCAACGCCCACGCGCTTGGCGAGCAGGCGCCGCTCCTCCGTGATGTCGGGCGCGGGCACGACGCCGTCGAAGTATTTGCGAATCATCGTCAGCGTGCGGCTGACGAGGTTGCCGAGCCCGCTGGCGAGGTCGCTGTTGGAGCGTTCGAGTATGACCTCGTAATCAACCTTGCAGTCCTGCCCGAAGGACATCTCGCGCAGGAGGAAGTAGCGGACGGCGTCAACGCTGAAGTGGCGGCGCAGCGTGGGCAGCTCAAGCGCGTTGCCGAGCGTCTTCGAGCCCTTGCGGCCCGTCTGGTCGAGCCAGAGCCCGTGCGCGACGACCGAGGCGGGCAGCTCCACGCCGGCCGCCATCAGCATCGCCGGCCAGAGGATGGCGTGCTGGCGGAGGATGTCTTTGCCGATGAGGTGGACGCCCGGCCAGAATTTTTCAAACAGGTCTCCGCCCGTCGCCGCGCGGCGCTGCTCGCTCCCCCAGCCGAGCGCCGTGATGTAGTTGATGAGCGCGTCGAACCAGATGTAGACGGTGTGGTCGGGGTCGCCGGGCACGGGGATGGCCCACGAGACGGAGGTCTTTAAGCGACTGATGGAAACGTCCTGCAAGCCGCCGCGCACCATGCTGATGACTTCGTTGCGGCGCACGTCGGGGCGGACGAAGTCGGGCCGCGACTCGTAGAGCGCGAGCAGGGCTTCCTCGTAATCCGAGAGGCGGAAGAAGTAGCTCTCTTCCGAGACCACGTCCACCGGCCTTTCGTGAATGAGGCAGAGGCGCGGGCCGCCCTCGCCTTCGGGCGCCGTCACCTCGTTCTCGGTGTTGAAGGTGCCGCAGGGGGCGCAGAAGAGCCCCTCGTAAAAACCCTTGTAGATGTTCTCGCGCCCCTTCGGCGTCTGGCGCGCGGCGGCGCGGCGCCAGAACTCGGCCGCGCCCTCGTAGTGGAAGGGCTCGGTCGTGCGCATGAAGATGTCGTAGCCGCCGTGTTCGGCGTCGAGGCCGAAGGAGGCGAACATCTTCTTCAATTCGGCGACGACCGCGTCCACGTGCTCGCGCGGGCTGCGCCCCGAGCGGGCCGAAGCGCGCTCGATGTTGGTCCCGTGCTCGTCCGTCCCCGTCAGGAAGTAGGTCTCGAACCCGCGCTGCCGCCTGTAGCGCGCGAGGAAGTCGCCGACCACCGTCGTATACAGGTGGCCCATGTGCGGCAGGCTGTTCGCGTAGTAAATAGGAGTCGTGACGTAGAAGGTTTTCATAGACCGCTTTTCTGAATCAGCGCCATCGCCTCGGCGCGCGTGCGGGGGTCTTTGCGGAAGCCGCCGCGGATGGCGGAGGTGATGGTGACGGCGCCGGGCTTCTTGACGCCGCGCACCGTCATGCAGGTGTGCTCGGCCTCCATGACGACCATCACGCCGAGCGCCTTCAAGCCCTCGAAGAGCGCGTCGGCGACTTCCGAGGTCAGCCGCTCCTGCACCTGGAGGCGGCGCGCGTAGGCGTCAACCAGGCGCGCCAGCTTCGAGAGTCCGAGGATGCGCCCCTGCTTCGGGATGTAGGCGATGTGGCAGCGGCCGACGAAGGGCGCGAGGTGGTGCTCGCAGAGCGAGGCGAAGTGGATGTCTTTGACGATCACCATCTCGTCGTGCTTGTCGCCGGGCAGCGGCCGGACGTGCTCGTGCGGGTCTTCGCGCATCCCGGCTGTCAACTCCGCGTACATCTCGGCGACGCGCCGCGGCGTGCGCTGTAAGCCCGCGCGCCCGACCTCCTCGCCGATGCCTTCGAGGATGAGGCGCACGCCCTGCTCTATCTTGTCGAGGTCCACGCCGCCCTGCGCGCTCACGTCCGCGCCGTCGTCGGGCTCGGTGGCCGAGAATTTTGTCGTCATCGCCCGCCCCCCTGCTGCCTGAAGGCGGCCCGCGCCGCCTCCTCCACCGCCCTCAGCGCCACGCCCGCGCGCGCGGCCGCCTCGCGGCACTCCTCATACTCCGGCGTGCAGGTCGTCACGCCGCCGCGCAGGCGTGACACCTTCACCGAAATCGCCCCGTACTCGGTCTCGACCTTGACGGACTCCCTCTCCAGCGCGCGCCGCTCAACCTCGTAGCTGCGCGCGCCGATGGTCGTCGTCTCCGTGAAGAGCAGCTCCATAACGCCCTCGCGCTCCGCGGGCCGGCAGAGGATGGAGACGAGGACGCCGGGGCGGTTCTTCTTCATCTGCACGGGCGTGAAATAGCAGTCGAGCGCGCCCGCGGCCAGGGCCTTCTCCATCAGGTGCCCGAGGGCTTGCGGCGTCGCGTCGTCAACGTTCGTCTCGACGACGAGAAGCCTTTCGTCACGCGCAGCGCCTTCCGCTTGGCCGACGAGCACGCGCAACACGTTGGGGAAATTCTTGTAGTCGCGCCCGCCCGCGCCGTAGCCGGTCCTTTCGAGTCTCATAGACGGCAGCGGGCCGAAGCCTTCGCAGACCGTCGAGACGATGGCCGCGCCCGTCGGCGTCACAAGCTCGCCCGTGATGTCGGTCGAATAAACAGGGGCGTCCTTCAGAAGCTCCGCGACGGCCGGCGGGGGCACGGGGAAACGACCGTGTGCCATCTCAACCGTGCCGCTGCCGACGTGCAGCGGCGAACAAAGGAAACGCTCGACGCCCAGCAGCTCGAAGCAGACACAGGCGCCGACCACGTCAACGATGGCGTCGAGCGCGCCGACCTCGTGGAAGTGGATGCGCTCTACGGGCACGTCGTGGACGCGCGCCTCGGCCTCGGCCAGCCGCTTGAAAATCTTGCGGGCTCGCTCCTTCACTCCGTCGCCGAGCCGCGAGTTGTCAATGATCCGCTCAATGTCCGCGAGGTGGCGGTGGTGGTGCTGCTCCTCCGTGCGGACGACGGCGCGCGTGGCGCCGATGCCGGAGCGGTCAACCTTCTCGAAGGTCAGCTCCCACCCTTCGACCCCGAGCCCCGCCAGCCGTTCGTTCAGCTCGCGCGGGTCCGCGCCCGCGGCGACGAGCGCGCCGAGCGTCATGTCGCCGCTGATGCCTGCGAAGCAGTCGAAGTAGAGCGTACGCATCAAACGTCCAGCCGCGAAAGAATCTCGCCGGCCCGGCCTTCCAGGACGAGGTCGCAATACTGCGTGAGCGGCGTCGGCTCCGGATTCACTTCGACGAGGAAAGCGCCGGCCCGCTTCGCCACGAGCGGCAGACCTGCCGCGGGGTAGACGATGGCCGAAGTGCCGACGACGAGGCAGACCTCGCACTCGGCCGCGCGCTCGGCCGCCAGCTCGAACGTGCCCGCCGGCAGCATCTCGCCGAAGAGGACAACGTCGGGCCGCAGGAAACCGCCGCAGGACGAACAGGGCGGCGGCCCGTCGTGTCGGCCCGGAGGCCCCAGCTGCTCGCGCGAGTTGCAGGTCGTGCAGCGTCCGCGGCGGATGTTGCCGTGGAGTTCGAGCACTTCGCGGGAGCCGGCCGCGGCGTGCAGGCCGTCAACGTTCTGCGTGACGAGCGTGAACTCGCGGAAGCGGTCCTGCCAGCGGGCAAGAGTCTCGTGCGCCGGGTTCGGCCGGCACTCTTCGATGCGGCCGCGGCGGTAGTCGAACCACGCCCAGACTTCGGGCAGGTCGCGCTCTACCATCTCGGCCGATGAGATGAGGCTGAACGGCATCCCCTTCCAGACGGCCGCCGCCCCGCCGCCGCGGAACGTCGGGACGCCGCTCTCGGCCGAGACGCCCGCGCCCGTCAGGACGAAGACGCGGTCGGCCGCGCGGAGGCGCTTTTCCACCTCCCCGGCCGCCTCTCGAAACGTCTTTTGCGCCATCAAAACTGAGGGATGGTAGCAGAGCGCGTCTGGTCAGTGTCAAGCCGGCCTTTGTTTATCGAAGAGTGCAGGCGCGTTAGCGTCGGCCCGCGGCGCTGCGTTATACTTTCGGCTTTTCGGAGGGAGAGGAAACGAGAGTCTTGGACCTGATGGAACTGCAAAAGGGCCTGCGCGAGCGGGTGCGCGAGGCCGCCCGGAACCGTTTCGGCGTCGAGCTTGAGCAGGTGCCGGCCGAGGTGCCGCCGCGCACGGAGCTGGGCGACATGGCGTTCCCCGTCGCCTTCGAGCTGGCGAAGCGCATCAAGCAGGCGACGGGCGAGAAGAAGAACCCGCGCGCCATCGCCGAGGAGCTGCGGCAGGAATTGGAGGCCGCCGCCGAAGTCGCTCGCGTCGAAGTCGCGGGCGCAGGCTACATCAACCTCTTCTACGACCGCGGCCGGCTGCTCTCATCCCTCACCTCTTCGCGGCAGGACGAGCTTGAGGGCGTCGCCCCCGACAGTCCGAAGCGGATGGTCGAGCACACGAGCGTCAACCCGAACAAGGCCGCGCACGTCGGCCATCTCAGAAATTCCGTCATCGGCGACACCTTCGTCCGCATCCTCCGCGCCGCGGGCGAGCGGGTCGAAGTTCACAACTACATAGACAACACGGGCGTTCAGGTGGCCGACGTGGTCGTCGGCTTCCAGCACCTCGAACACATGACGCTCGAAGACGTGCGCGCCCTCGACGCCTCGCTCACGCCCGACCACCCCTTCGACTATTACTGCTGGGACCTCTACGCGCGCGTCGGCCTCTTCTACCGCGACGGCGACGCGGACGCCAAAGAGAACCCCGAGCGCCTGAAGCTGCGCGTCGAGACGCTGCACGCGCTCGAAGAGGGCGGCAACCCGACCGCGGAGCTGGCCGACTACGTGGCGACGCGCATCGTCAACTGCCACCTCGACACGATGGCGCGGCTCGGCATCCGCTACGACCTTCTGCCGCGCGAGTCGGAAGTTTTGCACTTCCTCTGGGGGCACGCCTTCGAGCGCATGAAGGCTTCGGGCGCGATTCGTTTGGCGACGGAGGGCAAGCTGGCGGGTTGCTGGGTGATGCCGATGGAGTCGCACGAGAGCACGGACGAGCACGAGGCCGACAAGGTCATCGTCCGCTCCAACGGGACCATCACTTACACGGGCAAGGACATCGCCTACCAGCTCTGGAAGCTCGGCCAGGTTGACCTCAACTTCAACTTCAAACGCTTCCGCACGTACGACGACGGCCGGACGGTCTGGACGACGACGAGCGACGCGGCCGAGGGCGAGACCGACGCGCCGAACTTCGGCTCGGGCGCGACCGTCTACAACGTCATCGACGCGCGGCAGTCCTACCCGCAGGAGGTAGTCCAGCGCGGCGTGGCCGCCATCGCCCCGCAAGTCGGCGACGCGGCGAGCGTCCACCTCTCTTACGGGATGGTCACGCTCTCGCCGGTCGCGGCCGAGGAGCTGGGCTTCGAGCTGAGCGCCGAAGAGAAGGCGCGGCCCTTCGTCGAGATGAGCGGGCGGCGCGGCCTCGGCGTCAAGGTGGACGACCTGATTGACCGCCTCGAAGCCGACGCTTTGAAGGAGGTCGCCTCGCGCCACGCCGACCTGCCGGAGGACGAGAAGCGCGCCATCGCGCACGTCATCGCCGTCGGCTCACTCCGCTACTTCCTCCTGAAGTGGACTCGAAACTCCCTCATCGTCTTCGACTTTCAGGAGGCTCTGAGCTTCAAGGGCGAGACCGGCCCTTACTGCCAGTACGCGGCGGTGCGCGCCAACTCCATCTTTCGCAATTTGCCAGGGGGCGAGCTTGAGTCGGCGGAGGAGACAATCTCGTCGGCCCTGAGTGATGACGAGAAGGCGGCTGAACTGGCCCGCGTCTTCGAGGGCGAGCGGGGCGACGAGCTTTGGTCCCTGGTGACGCTCGCGGCGAGGCTCGGCGAAGTGCTCGCGCAGTCGGCCGCGGCCGCCGAGCCTTCGCATCTTGCCAAGTACGCCTTCCAACTGGCGCGGGCTTTTAACTTCTTCTATCATCACGACGACAACCGCATCGTCGCCGAAACCAACCCCGTCAGGCGGGCCGTGCTCATCAGAATCGCCGATTACGTGCGGCGCCGGCTGACCTCGGCGCTCGGGACGCTCGGCATCGAAGTCCCCGAGAGAATGTAGGCCCCGCGCCTCACCTGCCGGCACAAATCTTGCACGCATTTCCGGCGGCAACCATTTTTCATCAGAGGTAACGCCATGCTCATCGTCATGAAGGCCGACGCCACCGACGCGGACATCGCCGAGGTCGAGCGCGCCATTACAGAAATGGGCTTCCGCCCGCACACGATGCCCGGCGCGGGCCGCACCGCCATCGGCATCACCGGCAACCAGGGCCCGGTGGACGCCGTCAGGTTCGAGAGCCTGCCCGGCGTCGCCGAGGCGATTCGTGTGACGAAGCCTTACAAGCTCGTCGGGCTTGACCTGCGGCCGGACCGGACGGTCGTCCGCGTCGGCGACGCCGAGATCGGCGGCGACGAGCTCGCCATCATCGCCGGCCCCTGCGCCGTCGAGAGCCGCGAGCAGGTCTTCGCCGTCGCCGAGGCCGTCAAAAAGAGCGGCGCGCGCTTCTTCCGCGGCGGGGCGTTTAAGCCGCGCACGAGCCCCTACGCGTTTCAGGGCCTGGGCGAAGAGGGCTTGAAGATGCTCGCCGAGGTGCGCGAACGCTTCGGGCTCAAGGTCGTGACCGAGGCGGTTGACGAGGCGAGCGCGGACCTCGTCGAGCGTTACGCCGACGTGATGCAAATCGGCGCGCGCAACATGCAGAACTTCTCACTACTGAAGCGCGCGGGCCGCGCCCGCATCCCGGTGCTCCTGAAGCGCGGGCTCTCCGCCATGCTCGAAGAGTGGATGCTCGCCGCCGAGTACGTGATGGCCGAAGGCAACTACAACGTCATCCTCTGCGAGCGCGGGGTGCGCACCTTCGCCCAGCACACGCGCAACACGCTCGACCTCGCGGCCGTGCCGGCCGTGCGGGCCATCTCCCACCTCCCCGTCCTCATCGACCCCTCGCACGGCACGGGCAAGAATCACATGGTCAAGCCGCTGGCGCGCGCAGGCGTCGCGGTCGGCGCAGACGGGCTCATCATCGAGGTCCACAACCACCCGGAGCGCGCCCTCTCCGACGGCGCCCAATCGCTCAATCTCGAACAGTACGAACAGCTCGTCACGGAGGTCCGCGCCATCCACGACGTTGTCGCCCCGGCGACCGTCAGCAGGTAAGGGTCCATGCCCGAAG
>DATHBF010000408.1:0-20355 GCA_035296285.1 Pyrinomonadaceae bacterium
GCCGGCCTCGGCAACCCCGACTTAGTCACCTACTTACGCTCCTCGGCCAAGCCGCTCCAGGCTCTCCCGCTCGTCACGAGCGGCGCCGCCGACCGCTTCAATTTCACCGCGCCCGAACTCGCCCTCGCCTGCGGCTCCCACAGCGGGCAGGACGTTCACGCCGAGCTTGCCCGAGCCATGCTCGCCAAGATCGGCCTCGACGAGAGCGCCCTCAAATGTGGCGTCCACGAGCCCTTCGACGCCGAGACGGCCCAGCGCCTGCGCGAAAGCGGCGAGCGCCCCGGCGTGCTCCGCAACAACTGCTCCGGCAAGCACGCCGGCATGCTCGCCCTCGCCCTCCACCTCGGCGCCCCACTCGAAACCTACGACCACCCCGAGCACCTCGTACAGCGGGAGATTCTCCGAGCCGTCACCCACGTTTCCGGCGTTCCCCGGGCGGAGATTCACGTCGGCGTGGACGGCTGCGGCGTCCCCGTCTTCGCCCTCCCCGTGCGCGCGATGGCCCTCGCCTACGCGCGGCTGGTTGCGCCGCCCGACTCCTTCGACGCCCCGACGCGAGCGGCCTGCCTGCGCCTCGCCTCCGCCATGACCTCGCACCCGGAGCTTGTCGGCGGCACGATTAGCCGTTTTGACACGGAGGTAATGAGGGCCACGCGCGGAGGAGTCGTCTCGAAGGTCGGGGCCGAAGGCGTCTACACGGCCGGCGTCCCGCCCTGCGCCGAGTGGCCGAAGGGGCTCGGGCTAGCCTTCAAGGTCGAGGACGGCGAGGACCGCCGCGCGCGTCCCGTCGTCGCCGTCGAAGCCCTCAGACAGCTCGGTGTATTGGATAAGAACGCGCTCGATATGATAGCGCCTTACTCAACTTTCCCCGTCCAGAATCACAGGGGCGATTTTGTCGGCCAAATTCAGCATTTGTTCGAGTTAAACATGCTGTGAGGGCGTAAAATTCGTCCTCGAATGCAGGACAAGCGTACAGCCTTTCTCGTGAGAGTATCAATCGGGTACAGATTTTTTTCATAAACTTCACCGGAGAAAGGATTTACGGAAGGCGTGGAAAATAAAAGTTTGGATAATTTTTCGGTCAGAAACTTGGCGAGCGCGGTCCGGTCGCAATTTAAGAAAAGACTGCTGGCACGGTCGTTGCTCAAAGGGAGAGCAGTTAAAATGTAGAGGGGTAAATAGAGTTATCGGGTCAGGCTCGGAGACGGCTAGTGAGTGAAAACTTTGGGGGAGGTTTTCTCTCGCTCAATTGCCGGCAGCGACTCTTTGGGGGAACGGAGTAGTTGCCAGCATAGCAGTCGAAGGGCTTCAATTAGCGGGTTACTGACTACGTTTCTGTAGGGGCTTTGGGGGAACCCCGCAGTAGAAGTCAGTAACCCGCGAAATTTGTCACCGATCACTCTGTCATAAAAGGGCCGCGAGTCTGGAACTCGCGGCCCTTTTATGTTTTCGCCCGGAAATCCCGCCTTAGTCCTCGCTCTGCCGGAGCAGATTCGTAGAAGTCGGAGGGGTGTTCAGGTCTTCGATGTTGAGGCGGAGCATGCCGCCCGCGTCCGTGTAAACTTCCTGTTCGGTTTGCTTTGCGCGGCGGCGGAGGAAGACGGTCCCGCCGACGACGGCCCCGACGCCGAGACAGAGGACGATGGCGAGGCCCGCAGTGATGAGCGTCTTAAGCAGCACGCCGCCCATCGTCGAGGTGTAGTACCGCGTGGCGATCTCCTCGGCGTGCGGGTTACGGCCGAGCCAGCGCACGTCCTTCTCGTACTTCACGCCCGAGAGCAGTTGCCCTGCCGCCGCCTCGTCCGCGGCTCCAAAGACGAAGACGGAGTAGTTGCCGACGCGCTTGTAGGCCGACGGCACAGGCTGCCCTGCCGCTCGTAACTCGTTGATGCGGGAGGTGATGGCAGCGTCGGCGTCAACGGAGTGCTGCGGCGTGGGGAACTCGACGATGAGGAGGCGGGCGTCGCCGTAAGTGGCCGTGACGGCTTCGGTTCCGCCGTCGAAGGGGACGGCGTCGAGCGCGGGCTGAGTGCCGGCCGCGAGCTTTAAAGCCCCCGGCGTTACGGCGTAGCCGACGCGCTCCTGAACTTTCTTCTCCCATTCGGGCAGGTGCAGGACGAGGACGGGCAACTCGCCTTCTTCGCCTTCGACCGTGTCGGCGAAAGCCTTGGCGAAGGCGCGTAGGGATCCGGCGATTCCGGCCGCTTCGCCGACGCCTCCCACCGTGACCAGAGTAGCGCCCTTGATGAACGAGATGCCGCCCGGTGTGGGTGCGGCTATCCCGAGGGCGCCGACTCCTTCGAGGGGGCCGACAGGCCCGCGGGCGAGATGCACGAGGAGTGAGTAGGCGGCCGAGGACGAGTTGGTTTTGACGACAGCCACGGCGAACTTCCGACCGTCGGGCGCGGCATACGTCTGCCCGGCGATCTCGGCCACTTGGAAATCCTCGGCGCTGAAGTGGAGAGGGGGGTCGGGCAGGGACAGCTTACCGGAGGCGCTGAAGTCGCCGACCTTTTCCGGCAGCAGCTTCGTGCCGGCGGGCGACTGGGCCGGCGCCGACAGCGAGACGAAGGCGACGAGCGCCAGGACGGAGATTGTTCTTCTCAAAAGTGCGGGCACGATAAATCCTTTCTAACTCACAGGCGTTGGATGAGTTAGACAACTGCGCCGTTGTGTTGGTTCCGGCTGTTTAGGATGATAAGCCTGCCGGGCCGTTCAGCGCCAGCGGCGCAGTTCGCGGAGGATGAGGTCGGCGTGGCGGCGCGGGTCGGGGATGTTGTCGAGGGTGGTGGCGCCGGCCGCGTCGCTGGCGTTGTCCACGACCACGTCGCCGAAGCGCAGCAGGCGCTGCGCGAGGGTCGTGGTGACGGTCACGTCCTGTATGTTCTTCAGAGGGATGTTGCGCGTGCTCCTTGAGAGCAAGCCCTGCTCGATCTCTATCTTCGAGTCGGTGAGGGTGTAGGTGACGGTGTTGCGCATGAGGTGCCGGCAGGCGGGGACGAGCAGCAGCGCGAGCACGAGCGGGATGGCGACGAGGGCGGGGGCGCCGACGTAGGTCAGGAGGCCGAAGAGGAGGACGGCGGCGAGCGCGGCCACGCCGTAGCCTATCTTGATGAAGAGCAGCGTCGGGCGGATGCGGAAGACGACCTTCTCGATGTCCTGGTTGTTGCCTTCGAGCGGGCGCGCGAGCGGGGCGGGCGGGGTCAGCGGGTGTACGCGCTGCGGCTCCCGGGCGGCCCAGGGGCCGGAGGATGCGACGCGCGTCTCTTCCTCGCGCGGCACGCGCGAAGGCCCCGACGAGAGGCGCGTCAACTCCGTGTCGGCCGGCGCGCCACAGCCGGCGCAGAAACGGGCGGAGCCGGTCAGGGGCTCTCCGCAGTTCGTGCAGTGGTTCATCTCTTTCCTCACTCCGTCTCGTCGCCAGCCTCGCGCAACGCGTCCAGAAGCTCGACGGGGTCGTAGGGGAGGCGGACGACGCCGCGCGCGCCGGCCTCCAGAGCGTCGCGCCGCCGCTCGTCGAGCCCTTCGGGCAGGAGCAGTACCGAGGGCGGCCCGGCCGGGCCTGCCTGCTTGGCGAGGCGGCGCAGCGTCTCGACGCCGTCCATCCCGCGCAGCTCGTAGTCGAGGAGCAGAAGGTCCGGGCGGTCTATGCGCAGGAGGTTGAGCGCGTGCTCGCCGTCGAAGGCCGCGCGCACCTCGTAGCCGGCCGAGCGCACGAGCAGGTTGACCTGCGCCATGCGGGCCGCGTTCGAGACGGCCAGCATCAGCCGCCGCTGGCGCGCGCGCCCGCGCTGTTCAGAAGAGACGGCCGCCGCGCCGGTCTCGGCGGTCGGCGCGGGTTTCTCGACTTCCGCCGGTGCGACGGGCTCCGCGGCGGCTTCGGGCGCGGGTGCGGCTTCCGGGCGTTCCTGCGGCCGAGGACGGGGGACGGCCGCGCGGCCTTTGGAGACTGACTCCTCCTCGCCGTAAGCGAAGACACGGGAAGACGTGTGCGAGGCGTTGACTAGTGCGGCCTGCGCCTTCTCAACCAGGCCCTCGGCCTCGACGCCGTCGGCGGGGAAGGCTGCGAGGCCGGCCTTGAGGTCGCCGCCGTGCGCGGCCGTCTTGAACTCTTCGCGCAGGCGCGAGAGCACCCCTCGCGCGGCCGGCGCTTCGAGGCCGGGCAGGTAGACGAGGAGCGTGGCGGGGCCGTAGAAGGCGACAGAGTCGCGGCGCCGGAGGTTGAGTTTGAGAAAGCCTTGCGCGGTCGTGAGCGCGCGCCTCGCGGCAGGGCCGAGCCCGTCGGCCTCGACGAGCGCGACCGAGCCGCGTTCGCCGCGCGCGGCGTCGGCGCCGACCGTCTCGACGAGGAAGATGAAGTCGTCTATCTCGGAGCGTCGGTCGCCCGCGGCCGGCGCGTGGCGTCGCCCGGCCTCGGCGCGCCAGAAGAGCGCGGAGAGGCGCGCGCGAAACTCCTCGGCCTCGGCCTCGCGCGAAAAGTAGTCGTCGGCGCCGACGTGCAGCGCGGCGCTCCGGAGCGTCCTCTCGTCGGTGCGGAAGAGGAAGACGAGCGGCACGGCGTGCGTCCGCGGGTCGTGGCGCAGGCGGCGCGCGAGCGCGACCAGACGCTGTTCGCCTTCGCGGGCGCCGAACGCGAGCAGGGCGACCGAAGGCGGGTTGTCGGCGGCCGCGCGCGGGGCTGCCTCCAGAGTTGTTGTCACGACCTCCACGCCGGCCGACGCGAGGCGGGCCGCGAGCGCGTCCGCTTCGCCGTCCGCGACGAGCAGCGCGCGCGTCTCTTTGGTGTCTGCTTCCGTCATCGGGGTTTCGGGACTCATCTGGCGGGCCATCATACCCCGTCGGCCCGCGTCTCCAAAAAAGAAAACGGGACGGGTTGGCATCCCGTCCCGCTCGTCCTTTACGGAAGACTATTCCCCTACTGGCTGACGAGGCGGAGCTTGCCGTCGGGCGTGCGGACGGCGAAGACGTTCGTCTCGTAGACGGGCGCGACCTGCTCGGCGGCCTTGAACTTGGCTATCTGCGTGCGCGTGACGACGGGCGCGCGGCGGGCCGTCGCCGGGTCGCGCATCATCGCGTAACGCTCGGTGATGCGGCGCACGTACTCGCGCGTCTCGGCGTAGGGCGGGACGTTGCGGCCGTACTTCAGGACGGCGCCCTCGCCCGCGTTGTAGCCGGCGAGCGCGAGGCGCACGTCTCCGTCGAACATGTTGAGCAGGATGCGCATGTACTTGGCGCCGCCTTCGATGTTCTCGCGCGGGTCCCAGATGTTGCTGACGCCAAGGCGGCGGGCCGTCGCCGGCATCAACTGCATCAGGCCGCTCGCCCCCTTGTGCGAGAGCGCGCGCTTCTTGAAGGAAGACTCGCGGTGCATGACGGCGTAGAGCAGGACGGGGTCCACGCCGTGGCGCGTGCCGGACTCGACGATGAAGGCGTCAACCTTCGGGTCGCCGGTCGAGAAGCCGTCGAGCGACTTCGAGACGGCGGACATCGGCACCGGCTCGGGCGTAGTCAGCGCCGAAGGCGCGGGGGCGGGCGCGGCCGACACGGCCGAGGTGCGCGCCGTCAGCCTCAGCCTCTTCGCGGGCTTGAGGGCGCGGGGCGCGGTCGCGGGCGTCTCGACGCGCACGCCTTCGCGCGTGTCGAAGTTGTCGAAGCGGTAGCGGGTGCCGCTCTGCGCGAAAGACGGTAGCGAAAAGAGCGCGACGAGCGCGCAGAGCAGAGGCAGTTTTCTCATGATTAATTCACGGCGGGAAGGTCCGGGGAGACTTCTACGAACGCCCCGATTCGGGAACGCCTGTTGAGAATAGCACACGGCGACGGCGTGTTCAACATAATTTAGCCAACTGTTTAATCTCTACTATTTCTTCACTTGCGCGTGGCGGGGAAGGGGGATTGACAGAGCGTGTATGATGTATGCCGCTTTCCGGTCAGACGTTTTCGACCCTTAATCCACAGCGCGCCACCCGACCCCACCCCGCGCCTCACCTTCGACAGGAGAAGAGCATGAAGAGACTACTCGTCGCCTTTCTGGCGGCCCTGTTCGCTTTTACGGGGGCGGCCGCCTTGCAGAACGACCCTTCCGCGAAGACGGAGAACGGCTCGGCGACCGTCAAGAAGAAGCGCCCGCCCGTCTTCCGCGCGACCAAGGAGCAGATCAAGCAGGCGCAGACGCTTCTGAAGGGGCGCGGCCTCTACGCGGGCGAGGTCGGCGGCAAGATTGACGAACAGTTGCGGGCCGCGCTCAGGAAGTATCAGGAGGCGGAAGGCTTGAAGGTCACGGGCACGCTCAACGGGCCGACGCTCCAGAAGATGAGCGTCCCGCTGACGGACAGGCAGAAGGGGGTGATGGCCGCGCAGGCTCAGCCGTAGACGACCTGAGCGGGCGTCAAACTTAAAGACAAACATGACGGCGGCGTCTCTTCCATGAAGAAGAGACGCCGCCGCGCTTTGTGCCGGGGCTTAAAGGGTTCAGGCGGAGGCGCCCTTGGCCGCGAGCAGGCGCTCGACTATCTGGTAGCTGGCTTCGAGGGCTTCGGCGAGCTTCTGGGGCTCGGGGCCGCCGCCTTCGGCCATGTCGGGCTTGCCGCCGCCGCGGCCGCCGATGATGGGCGCCAGCTCCCTGATGACCTGGCCGGCGGGGACGCGCTTCGAGAGGTCCGCGGAGGTGCGGACGATGAGCGAAGCCTTGCCGTCGGCGCGGCGGCCGAGGACGACGACGCCGGTCTTGATCTGCGCGAGCAGCGTGTCGGAGAGCTGGCGCAGGGCCGAGGCGTCGAGGTCGCTGGCCTCGCGGGCGAGCACCGTCACGCCGTCGCCCACCTCGCGCGCCTCAGAGCCGTTTGACGCGGAGGAGGCCCCGCCGCCGAGCGCGAGCTTGAGGCGAAGTTCGTCCGCCTCGCGCCGCGCGCGCTTCAGCTCGTCCTGAAGCTTCATGACGGCGGCCGGGATTTCGCCGCGGTTGGTGCGCAGCTCGCCGGAAATCTGGTCCACGAGCGCCTCGGTCTCCTGGAAGCGGTTGAAGGCGTCGCGGCCGGTGACGGCGCGGATGCGGCGCGTCCCTGAAGCGATGGACTCGTCGCTCGTGATCTTGAAGAGGCCGATGTCGCCGGTGGCGCGGACGTGCGTGCCGCCGCACAGCTCCCTGGAGAAGCCGGGGACGGTGAGGACGCGGACGCGCTCGGCGTACTTCTCGCCGAAGAGCGCCATCGCGCCCGAGCGCATCGCGTCTTCGAGCGGCACCACGTCGGTCTGCACGCGCTCGTTGCGGAGAATCTGGTAGTTGACCAGTCGCTCAAGCTCGGCTATCTCCTCGCGCGTCAGGGGCTGGAAGTGCGTGAAGTCGAAGCGCAGGTAGTTCGGCGCGACGACCGAGCCGCCCTGCTTGACGTGCGAGCCGAGGACTTCGCGGAGCGCCGCGTGCAGCAGGTGCGTGGCCGTGTGGTTGCGCCGCGTCGCGTCGCGCTTCTCCACGTCAACGTGCGCGGTGAGCGTGTCGCCGACGCGCACGCCGCCGCGGTCAACTTTGACGCGGTGGATGATTAAACCGGAGGCCGGCGCGGTCGGCGTGTCGGTCACGGTCAGGTGTGTGTCGCCGCGGACGAGGACGCCCGTGTCGCCGACCTGCCCGCCCGACTCGGCGTAGAAGGGCGTGCGGTCGAGGACGACTTCGCCCTCGTCGTCCTCATTCAACTCTTCGACCTCCGCCTCGCCGCGCAGCAGCGCCAGGACCTTCGCGCCGTCCGTGCGCGTCTCTTCGTAGCCGGTGAACTGAACCTGCCCGACGCGCTCGGCGATGGCCGCGAAGAGGGGGTTGGACTTGATTGCCGCGGCCGCGTGGCCCTTGACGCCCGCGCCCTGAATCTCTTTGAGGGCGCGGTCGAACTGCTCGTTGTACTCGGCCTCGTCCACGGTGAAGCCGCGACTTTCGAGGCTGACGCGGACGAGGTCGCGCGGCGTGCCGAAGGTGTCGTAGAGGCGCGCGAGTTCCTTGTAGTCGGGCATCACGCCCTCGGTCGCCGTGGCGAAGAGGGCGTCGAGCTTTTGCAGGCCGGTCGTGAGCGTCGAGCCGAAGCGTTCTTCTTCGAGGCGGACCATGCGCTCGATGAAGTCGCGCGAGGCTTCGAGCTCGGGGTAGGCGGCGCGCATCTGTTCGACGACGAAGTCCGTCACCTTGTAGAGAAAGGGTCCGTCGAAGCCGAGCGCGTGGCGGCCCTGGTAGATGGCGCGGCGCATGATCTTGCGCAGCACGTAGTTGCGCCCCTCGTTGCCGGGGAGGATGTTGTCGGCGATGGAGAAGGCGGTCGAGCGCGCGTGGTCGGCGACGACGCGCATGGCGAAGCCCTCGGGCGTGTCGTGCTCGTAGTGGCGGTCGGCGAGCCGCGCGGTGAACTCGACGACGGGGCGGATGATGTCGGTGTCGTAGTTGGTCTTCACGCCCTGGATGACGGTCGTCATGCGCTCAAGGCCCATCCCCGTGTCAACCGAAGGCTTCGGCAGGGGCTCAAGGCGGTAGCCGCCCTCGCCGTCCTCGACGCGGTTGTACTGCATGAAGACGAGGTTCCAAATCTCCATCGTCGTGTCGCCGGGGCCGTTGACGTGCTCGGGGCGGTTGAACTCGGGGTCTTCCGGGTGCTCGCCGAGGTAGTAGTTGATCTCCGAGTTGGGGCCGCAGGGGCCGGTCTCGGCCATCTGCCAGAAGTTGTCCTTGCGGCCGAAGCGCAGGATGCGCTCGGGCCGGGCGCCGACCTCCTGCCAGAGGGCTATGGCCTCCTCGTCGGCGGGCACTTCGTCGTCTCCGGCGAAGACGGTGAACCAGAGGCGCTCGGGGTCGAGCTTGAACTCGTTGACCAGCAAGTCCCAGGCGAAGCGGATGGCGTCCTCCTTGAAGTAGTCGCCGAAGGAGAAGTTGCCGAGCATCTCGAAGAAGGTCTGGTGGCGCGCGGTCTTGCCGACTTCGTCGAGGTCGTTGTGCTTGCCGCCCGCGCGCAGGCACTTCTGCGAGCTGGCGGCCCGCGTGTAGTCGCGCGTCTCCAGGCCGAGGAACACGTCCTTGAACTGGTTCATGCCGGCGTTGGCGAAGAGCAGCGTCGGGTCGTTGGCGGGCAGCAGCGGGCTCGACGCGACGCGCTTGTGGCCGTGGCGCTCGAAGTAAGAGAGGAAGAGTTCGCGTATTTCATTTCCGGTCATAATGTAGTCGATAGTAACACGCCAAAATTAGCAGGCGCACGCGGGGCGGCCGGTGATAGAATCCGCGCCCGATGAAGTGCCCATCATGCGCGGGGGAGGTTTCGGGCGGGGGCGTTTGGTGCCCGTCTTGCGGCGCGACGCTCGACCCCTCGATGATGCCGACGCGCGTGCGGCCCGGCGGGCCGGCGGGCGGGCGGAGGACGCACCCGACGGCGCACTCGTCGGCGCCCGGCGACACGATTGACGACGCGCGGTTCGTGCCCGGCCACCTGCTCGGCGGGCGCTACCGCATCGTCGGGCTCGTAGGCCGCGGCGGCATGGGCGAGGTCTACCGCGCGGAGGATTTGACGCTGCGGCAGACGGTGGCGCTCAAGCTCCTGCCCGAGCCGGTCGCGGGCGACTCACACGCGCTCGAACGCTTCCGCCGCGAGGTGCGCGTCGCGCGCCAAATCTCCCACCCGAACGTCTGCCGCGTCTACGACATCGGCGAGGCCGACGGGCTCCACTTCCTCTCGATGGAGTTCATCCGCGGCGAGGAGTTGTCGTCGGTCATCAAACGATTCGGCCGGCTCCCCTCGGACAAGGCGGTCGAGCTGGCCCGCCAGATTTGCGCGGGCCTCGCCGCGGCACACAGGGGCGGCGTGCTGCACCGCGACCTGAAGCCCGCCAATGTCATGATTGACGAGGCGGGCGACGCGCGCGTGACGGACTTCGGGCTGGCGGGGCTCGCGGAGGAGGTGCGCGGCGACGAGCTTGCGGGCACGCCGCTCTACATGTCGCCCGAGCAGTTGGCGGGGAAGGAGCTGACGCCGCGCAGCGACATCTACTCGCTCGGGCTCGTCCTCTACGAGCTGTTCACGGGCAAGCGGGCCTTCGACGGCGCGACGGCGCAGGAGGTCCTCAGCCGAAGATGGGCGGACGCCACGCCGACCTCGCCTTCGAGCCACGTCCGCGACCTCGACCCCGTCGTCGAGCGCGTCATCCTCCGCTGCCTTGAGCCGGAGCCGGCGCGGCGGCCGGCCTCCGCTCTCGAAGTTGCCGCGGCGCTGCCCGGCGGCGACCCGCTCGCCGCGGCGCTCGCGATGGGCGAGACGCCGACGCCCGAGATGGTCGCCGCCGCCCCGACCGAAGGCACTTTAAGGCCCGCGGTCGCCTTCGCGTGTCTGGCGGGCGTGCTGGCCGGGCTCGCGCTCATGACTCTGCTCTCGGAGCGCATAATGCTCTACCACCTCGCGCCGGTCGAGAAGTCGCCGGAGGTCTTGCGCGAGCGGGCGCGCGAGGTGCTGGCGCGGCTCGGCTACGAGGGCCGCCCCACCGACAGCGCCGGAGGGTTCGCGCACGACGACGCATACCTGCGTTACGTGCAGGAGCACGACAAGTCGGCGGCGCGGTGGGAGAGCTTGCGAAAGGGAAGGATACCGGCCTTCTACTACTGGTACCGCCAGAGCCCCCGCTACCTCGTGCCGTCGGGCCCCGCGGGCGTCACGCCCGAAGACCCGCCGTGGAACGTCTCCGGCCTCTCGGGGCTCAGGCTCGACGCGGGCGGGCGGCTGCACTCGTTCCGCGCCGTCACGCCGCAAATCGAAGAGGTGAGAGCGCCCGCGCCCGAGCCCGACTGGTCCGTGCCCTTCGCCGAGGCGAGGCTCGACGCGGCCGACTTCCGCGCGGCGCCGCCGCGTTGGACGCCGCCCGACTACGCCGACGCGCGCGCCGCGTGGGAGGGCGCCTGGCCCGACGAGCCTTCGACGCCCGTGCGCGTCGAGGCGGCCTCCTACCGCGGCCGGCTCGTCTTCTTTGAGGTCGTCTTCCCCTGGGACGTGCCGGCGCGGCAGGAGAGGTCGGAGCCGCGCAGCGCCATCATCAACCTGCTGACGGGCATGATGCTCGTCGTCACGATGCTCGGCGGCGGGCTGCTCGCGCGGCGCAACCTGCGGCTCGGGCGCGGCGACCGGCGCGGAGCGTCGAGGCTCGCGCTGCTCATCGTCGTCGTCAACGTGCTCGCCTACTGGGTGCTGACCAATCATCACGTCCCGCAGTTCCGCGCCGAGCTGAACCTCTTCCTGAAGGTGCTCTCGCAGGCGCTCTTCTGGGGCGGGCTCGTCTGGGTGCTCTACGTCGCGCTGGAGCCTTTCGTGAGGGCGCGCTGGCCGCACCGCATCATCTCCTGGAACAGGCTGCTCGCGGGCGACTGGCGCGACCCGCTCGTCGGCCGCGACATCCTCGTCGGCAGCCTCTTCGGCGTTGGCTACTACGTCGTCTACTGCCTCTGGTGGCTGGCGCCGGGCTGGCTCGGGCGCGCGCCCGAGGCTCCGGCCGCGCCGCCCGAGCAGTTGGGCAGCCTGACGGGGTTGCGCGGCTACCTGTCGGCCTACCTCGCCGCGTTCTGGAACGACGCGGTCGTCTTCCCGCTCGCCTTCCTGTTCCTGCTGCTGCTGCTCTTCATCGTCCTGAGGAGGCAGTGGCTGAGCACCCTCGTCGGCTGGGCGATGCTGACGCTGGTGGCGAGCCTGACGGGGAGCCACCCGGGCGTCGACCTCTTCTTCTGCGGCGTCCTGACGGCGCTCTGCATCTTCTCCATCAGCCGCCTCGGCCTGCTCGCCACTTCCGCCTTCTTCACGCTCAACGCGTTCACCTACCTGCCGCTGACCTGGGACTTCTCGGCGTGGTACGCGCCCTACGCCGCGCTGACGCCGCTGCTGCTCGCCGCGCCGGCCGTCTACGGCTGCTACACGTCGCTCGCCGGGCAGCGGCTCCTGCGCGGCGGCCTGTTGGCGGATTGAAGGCGGGTTATTCGTCCTCGTCTTCGTCGGGCGCGGCGTCTGAGGCTTCGCGCACCTTGCGGATGATGAGGTCGTAGGAGAAGCCGAGGCGGAGCAGGTGGTCGTAGAGGCTCTTGGTCTCCTGCCGGGTCGTGGGGCGGCCGCGCAGGCGCACGCGCTTCTCGATGGCGCGCGCGATGAGTTCTTCTTCGGGCGTCTCCTGGTAGACGAGGTTCAGGGCCTCCTCGGCCGTCTCCTTCGGCACCTTCCGCGTCTGCAAGTCGCGCGCGAGGCGCTGGCGCCCGATGGGCTTCTGCCTGACGCGCGAGGAGGCGAAGCCGAAGGCGAACCGCTCGTCGTTCACGTAGCCGTACTCGGCCAGCTTCCCCAGCGCGTACTCGACCGCCTCTTCCGTCGCCCACTCCTTCTCAAGCAGCCGCTCGCGCAACTCCTCCACCGAGCGCGGCTTCGCCGCCAAAAGCTTGACGGCCCTCTGGAGCGTGCGCGCGCGCGCCTTCTCCGGGTCCATCGGACGCCGCGGCCGCTCCTCCCCCTCCTCGCCCTCCGGGCGGGGCCTCGTACGTTGTCCACGCCTTCTCATCACGCCCGATTTTCCCGCACACGCATTTAATAATCAAAACCGCAGCCACTACAATCAGGGGCATGGACGGTCTGCTCGTCATGGACAAGCCCGAGGGCTGGACCTCGCACGACGTTGTCGCCCGCGCCCGACGCCTGCTGCGCGAGAAGCGCGTCGGCCACACGGGCACGCTCGACCCCTTCGCCACGGGCGTGCTCGTCCTGCTCGTCGGCCGCGCGACGCGACTGGCGCAGTTCCTCTCGGGCGCGGAGAAGGAGTACGAGGCGACGGTCCGCCTTGGGCACGCTACGACCACGGGCGACCTGACGGGCGCGCGCGTTTCCGGCGAAGGGGCCGACTGCGCCTCGCTCACGCGCGAACGCGTGGAGGCGGCGCTCTCACGTCTGCGCGGCGAGATAGAGCAGGTGCCGCCGATGTACTCGGCGAAGAAGGTGGGCGGGAAGAAGCTCTACGAGCTGGCACGGCGCGGCGAGGAAGTCGAGCGCAAGGCCGTGCGCGTCCGCGTGGGCGAGTTCGAGATGGTCGCTGGCGGAGGCGACGCTTTCATCCTCCCCGGCCCGGAAGGCGCTTGCGATTTGCGCGCCCGCGTCGTCTGCTCGGCCGGCACTTACGTGCGCTCGCTGGCGGAGAGCCTCGGCGAACTTCTCGGGACGGGCGCGCACCTCGCCGCGCTGCGCCGCACGCGCGCCGGCTCCTTCCACATCGACGCCGCCCTCACGCCCGAAGGGCTGCAACAAAGAACCGAGGCCGGCACGCCCGCCGAAGAATTTCTGACCCCTCTGGAAGCGGCCCTCCCTGAGATGCCCGCCGCGCATCTAACGGCCGAGGACGCGCGGAAGGCCCGCCACGGCGCGGCCGTCCCCGCGCCCCCGGGGTGGACAGAGGGCTCTCACGTCCGTCTGCTCGACGAGCGCGGAAGCCTTCTGGCGGTCGCGGTTTACGACTCCGCGCGCGGCCGGCTACAGCCGCGCGTGATGCTGGCGGCGGAAAAATAGTGTTGACGGGCACCGAAGTGTGCTGTGCTATACTTGCCGCCAACAGAGGTCAGTCGTCTCTGGAAGCGCGAGGCCCGTCAGGCACGAAAACTTCCTTTCTCCCTTTTGAAATCGTTCATTGACGAGCCGCTAGAAGTATTAGACGGCGCTGTCCCCTTTGAATCAAGGGAGTGAGCGCGCGCGAAGCCGACAAGAGGTTTAAGAGAGGCTATGCAAGAGCAGGATGGCAGCAAGTTCGACATCTCGGCGCGTCTCGAAGCCCTCCGCCGCGACCACGCCGCGCTCGCCTGGGAGGGCTCCTTCCGCGACTACTTCGAGCTGGTCACGCAGAACCCCCGGCTCGCGGAGCTCTCGCACGCGCGCGTCAACGACATGATCCACGCCGCGGGCGTCGAGAAGATAAACGAGGGCACCCGCGACGAGCTGACCCGCTACAACTTCTTCTCCGACGAACTCTACGGCATCGAGGAGCCCATCTCGCGCATCGTCGAGTACTTCAAGTCGGCCGCCCAGCGCCTCGAAGTCCGCAAGCGCATCCTCCTCCTGATGGGGCCCGTCGGCGGCGGCAAGTCAACAATCGTCACGATGCTCAAGCGCGGCCTCGAAGCCTGGACGGCGAACGAGGAGGGCGCCGTCTACGCCATCAAGGACTGCCCGATGCACGAGGAGCCCCTGCACCTCATCCCGCAGGAACTCCGCCCCGAGATCGAGAAGCACTACGGCATCTACATCGAAGGCGACCTCTGCCCGCAGTGCCGCTACGCCCTGGAGCACACCTACGGCGGCCGGCACGAGGACGTGCGGGTCCACCGCGTCCTCTTCTCCGAGAAGCACCGCGTCGGCATCGGCACCTTTTCACCTTCGGACCCGAAGTCGCAGGACATCACGGAGCTGACCGGCTCCATCGACCTCTCGACCATCGGCGAGGTCGGCGTCGAGAGTGACCCGCGCGCCTACCGCTTCGACGGCGAGCTCAACATCGCCAACCGCGGCCTCATGGAATTCATCGAGATGCTGAAGTGCGACGAGAAGTTCCTCTACTCGCTGCTCACGCTCTCGCAGGAGCAGTCCATCAAGACGGGCCGCTTCGCCATGATCTACGCCGACGAGGTCATCCTCTCGCACACGAACGAGAACGAGTACATCTCGTTTGCCGGCAACAAGAAGAGTGAGGCGCTGCAAGACCGCATCATCCTGGTGCGCGTCCCCTACAACCTCCGCGTCTCGCAGGAGGAGCGCATCTACGACAAGCTGCTCAAGCAGTCTGACATCCTCCGCAACGTCCACATCGCGCCCAACACCCTGCGCGTCGCCGCCATGTTCGCCGTCATGACCCGGCTGGAAGAGCCGAAGCGGGCGAACGTGGACGTGGTCAAGAAGATGAAGCTCTACGACGGCGAGGACGTGGAAGGCTACAAGTCGAAGGACGTGCGCGAGCTGAAGGACGAGGCGCTGCGCGAGGGCATGGACGGCATCTCGCCCCGCTACATCATCAACCGGCTGTCTTCGGCCCTCGTCCGCGACGGCGTCACCTGCATCAACCCGATTGACGCGCTCAGGACCATCAAGGGCGGCTTCGAGCAGCACACCGGCATCACGCCCGACCAGCGCGAGCGTTACCTGAACCTCATCTCGGCCGCCCGCAAGGAGTACGACGAGCTGGCGAAGATCGAGGTCCAGCGCGCCTTCGTCTACTCCTTCGAGGAGATGGCGCGCACCATGTGCAACAACTACCTCGACAACGTCGAGGCGTACTGCAACAAGGAGAAGATGAAGGACCCCATCACCGAGGAGGAGATGGAGCCGGACGAGTCGCTGATGCGCTCCATCGAGGAGCAGATAGGCATCAGCGAGAACGCCAAGAACACCTTCCGGCAGGAGATTCTCATCCGCATCTCTTCTTACGCGCGCAAGGGCAAGCAGTTCGAGTACACCTCGCACGAGCGGCTGAAGGAGGCCATCGAGAAGAAGATCTTCGCCGACCTCAAGGACGTGGTGAAGATCACGACCTCCGCCAAGACGCCCGACCCCGACCAGCTCCGCCGCATCAACGAGGTCGTCGACCGCCTGGTGCGCGACGGCGGCTACTGCCCCGTCTGCGCCAACGAGCTGCTGACCTACGTCGGCACCCTGCTCTCGCGCTGACGCGGGCGGCGATTAACCGGACACGCGCGACGCCCGCCCTTCCCCGCGAAGTGTGGGCGTCGCACTTTTGAACGCTCAACCCACCCGCGTTCGAGGAGGGAAACAAATGAGCGACGAACAGAGAGACGAACACAACACCCCCGCAGATGCCAAGGACTTATTGCGCTGGGCTGAACGGACGCAACTCACAATAGACTTCATCGTTCAGCAGCAAGCGCAGTTCCAGGCGAAGACCGAAGCCGACATGCAGCAATTGCGTGAGTTGCAAGCGCGAGCCGAAGAGAGGGCGGCGCGGGCGGACGAGAGGGCGGCGCGGGCGGACGAGAGGATGGCGCGGGCGGACGAGAGGATGGCGCGGGCTCACGACAAGTGGGAGCGGACGGCCGAGGGCATCACCGCGCTTCTTGCCATCGCGGAGATGCATGAGCGGGAGATATTCGAGCTGCGAGAGGCTCAAGAGCGCACGGGCGCCCAGATGTCGGAGACCGACAGACGCATGGCCGAGACGGACGAGCGGCTGAACGCCTTAATCAACACCGTCGAGCGAATCATCAGCGAGCGGCGCAACGGCGGGCGGAAAGAACCGGGGGGCGCGGATGAATAACGAGTCGCAAATTTCGGGCACCATCCAGCGCAACGACTGGTCGTTGCAGCGCAAGGGCATCATCGACCAGGAGCGGCACGGCGAGCGAGTCAAGGAGGCCATCCGAAAGAACCTCGGCTCCATCGTCTCGAACGAGGCCATCATCCTCTCCGACGGCAAGCGCACCGTCAAAGTCCCCATCCGCTCGCTCGACGAGTACAAGTTCCGCTTCGACCACCGCAAGCGCAAGCACGTCGGGCAGGGCGGCGGCAAGACGCGCGTCGGCGACGTGCTGGCGCGCGAGGGGCAGGGCCAGCAGGGGCAGGGCGGCCAAGGGCCGGCCGGCGGCGAGGGCGGCGCCGAGTACTACGAGGCCGAGGTCAACATAGACGAGATCGCCGCCCTCATCTTCGAGGACCTGCAACTGCCCTTCCTCGAAGAGAAGGCCGTCAAGGCCATCCCCTCGAAGACGACGCGCTTCAACGAGATTCGCCGCACCGGCGTCTTCTCCAACCTCGACAAGCGGCGCATGATAATGGAGAACATCAAGCGCCACGCACGCTCCGGCGGCTCGGCCCGCTTCGGCTCCGTCCGCAAGGAAGACCTGCGCTTCAAGTCCTGGGAGGACGACCGCCGCTTCGAGTCCAACGCCGTGGTGCTGGCGCTGATGGACGTTTCGGGCTCGATGGGCGAGTTCAAGAAGTACATCGCGCGCAGCTTCTTCTTCTGGATGGTGAGGTTCCTGCGCACCAAGTACGACAACGTCGAGATCGTCTTCATCTCGCACCACACGGAGGCGCGCGAGGTGACGGAGGAGCAGTTCTTCACGCAGGGCGAATCGGGCGGCACCGTCGTCTCCTCGGCCTATCAACTCGCGCTCGATGTCATCCGCGAGCGGTTCAACCCGCGCGACTGGAACGTCTACCCCTTCCACTTCTCGGACGGCGACAACTACTACTCCGACAACGAGGAGGCCGTGCGCCTCGCCGACGAGCTGATCAAGACGTGCAACCTCTTCGGCTACGGCGAGATAGGTGAGGAGGGCGGGGGCGGCTACCGCCGAAGCTCGGGCGCCCTGCTCTCCATCTTCAACGACCGCCTCAAGCAGAAGGACCGCTTCATCGGCGTCCGCATCGACGACAAGGAGGACGTTTACCCCGCCCTCAAGCAGTTCTTCGGCCGCCGCGGCGTGGAAGCCTGAAGCCTATGGAAGACCTTGAGATCAAGGGCCTCGAAAAATCCCTGGAGCAGATTTGGGAGGTGGCGCGCGGCTTCGGCCTCGACCCCTTCCCGACGCGCTTCGAGGTCGTGCCCGCCACCGTCATGTACGAGATCGGCTCCTACGCGCTGCCCGGCCGCTACTCGCACTGGACCTTCGGCAAGGCTTACCACCGCATGAAGACGATGTACGACTTCGGCCTCTCGAAGATTTACGAGGTCGTCATCAACACCAACCCCTCCTACGGCTTCCTCCTGGAGACCAATAGCCCCGTCCAGAACAAGCTAGTCATCGCCCACGTCCTCGGCCACGTCGACTTCTTCAAGCACAACGCCTACTTCTCGCGCACGAACCGCCGGATGGTCGAGACCGTCTCGTCGCACTCCGGGAGGATGAGCGAGTACGAGTTCCGCTACGGCCGCAAGACGGTCGAGCGCCTCCTCGACGCCGTCCTCTCCGTCGAGGAGCACATAGACCCCAACTTCTTCATCCGCCGCGAAGAGCGCGAGCGCGACCCCGCCGCCCCGAAGAGGAAGGAGAAGGCGCCCGGCCGCTACGACGACCTCTGGGACATCGGCCGCGCGCCCGAGGTCGACCCCTCCGAAGCCCAGGACGACCGCCCGCGCGGCGACCGCCTCCCCGAGAAGGACCTCGTCTACTACATCATGCGCAACTCGCCCTCCCTCCAGGACTGGCAGCGCGACGTGATGGCGATGGTCCACGAGGAGATGGAATACTTCGTCCCCCAGATGCAGACGAAGACCCTGAACGAAGGTTGGGCGTCATACTGGCATTCGCGCATCATGCGCGAGCTGGACTTGCCGGACGCGGAGCTGTTGGAGTTCGCGGAGCTGCACGCGGGCGTCGTCTCGCCGCACAAGGGGCAGCTCAACCCTTACTACCTCGGCTACAAGATTCTGGAGGACATCGAGCGGCGGTGGGACGCGGCCGAGGGCGCCGAGCCGGGCGCGGGCCGCGCGAAACTCTTCGAGGTGCGCGAGCTTGAGAACGACGTGTCTTTCCTGCGCAACTACCTGACCGAGGAGCTGTGCGAGGAGCTGGACCTCTACGTCTACGAGCTGGTGGAAGAGGAGGAGTGGACCGTCACGGAGAAGCGTTGGCAGAAGGTCCGCGACCAGCTCGTCTCGAACATGACCAACTTCGGCTTCCCCTACATCGTCGTCGCCGACGGCGACTACAACCGCAACCGCGAGCTCTACCTCAAGCACCAGTACGAGGGGGCGGAGCTAGACACTACTTACGCCCGCAAGGTGCTCGAACACGTCCACGCCCTCTGGGGCCGCCCCGTCCACCTCGAAACCGTCGTTGACGACGAGTCAGTCCGCCTCCACTACAACGGCGAGGAGCACGAAGAGGATTAGCGCCTCTCACCCCGCCCGCCTTCGACCGCGTTCCGCAACCGCCCCCACGATCTAGTCTTCGGCCGCAGGCCGACCGCCGGGGTCCGACTCGGCGGCGCCCGCGGGAGCCGGTTCGGCCGCGTCCCCGCCTTCGGCCGTGTCGTGCGGCCTGTAGCCCGCGAGCCCGAGCGGCCTCCCCGCCACCGGGCTCTCCGCGGCGGGCGCGTCCCCGCCGCCGGCTGGGCGGTCGTCGCACGGCCCGGCCGAGGCGCCCTGCACGCTCTGGCGGTAGGCGAGGGCGAAGACGGCCGCGTTGAGGATTTCGATGGCCTGCTCGATGCTGATCGGGTGGGAGACGAACCAGTCGTCCACCTCGTCGGCCTCGCGCGTCCCGAGGCGGTGCACGCCCTTCTCGATCTGATCGCGGATGAAGGCGAGGATGGCCGAGGCCTCGACCGTCGAGTGGTAGTTGAACTTCTTGTCGGGCGTCACGTGCCAGCCGAGGTTGCCCACCAGGTCCGCCAGCTCGACGATGCACTCCTGCGGCTTGCGCGCCTTGGCGGAGGGGTGGGGCGGCTTTCGGATGAGGATGCGGTAGAGCTGCCTGATCTTGTGCACGCGCACGGTGACGTACTTCTCGTCGTAGTCGTAGGCCTCAATCCGGCGGTCGTGGGCCAGCAGCTCGCGAAAGGCCTCGCCCGCCTCCTCGCTCTCCTCGTCGGCGTCGAGGAACGCCCGGTTGGTCATGATGTTGACGACCGCCTGGCGGATGGCGTAGATCAGCTTCGGCTGGACGAACCTGACGATGAGCAGGATTAGGACGGCGACGCAGAACGCGACGAGAATGATTACCAGGTAGAGCCACATCCCTGAGCGCTCCTTGTGTCCGGGCGGCCCGGCGCTACGGCTTGAGCGAGCGGGCAATCCTGTCTCTGGTGCCCGGCTCCAACAGCTGCGTCTTGTCGAAGTAGGAGAACTTCACCTTCTTCTTCTTGTAGTCGGCTTTCAGGCGCTCGAACTCCGTGTCCACCTCGCTCGGCTGGACGACGGTCAGGAACGTGATGTAGAGGACTCCGAGTTCGGCGGCGTCGCGCGCCAGGTCGAGCCCCCGGTAGGCGCTGAGCCCGACCCGGTCGTCGGCGCGCGGGAGGATGATGTCCACCAGGAGCGCCGGGAAGTTACGCTCCTTCAGCAGCGCGAGGGCCTGGGCGTAGTTCGTCGCCCGGACCACGTCCAGGTTGTGCCTGGCCAGCCTCCTCTTGAGCGGGGCGAGCAGGCTGCGGGAGTCGTCGTCGGCCCACAGCACTTCGATGACCTGCTCGCTCATGGCCTGCGCGACCTCCTCGGCGCGTAGGGGAAGATGAGGTCCACGGTCGTCAGGTACGGCCCCTGCTCCTCGCCCTGCTGGTGGAGCCGCTTCGAGTGCATCCGTATCTCGCCGTTGTGCAGCCGCATGATCTTGGCGGCCTCCGAGAGCCCGATGCCCGAGCCGATGGGGACCTCCTC
>DATHBF010000409.1:0-6545 GCA_035296285.1 Pyrinomonadaceae bacterium
GGTCCTCATCCTGATGGCGCTCGTCGGGGCGATAACGCTCGCGCGGCGCGCCTCGGAGGCGGGCCGGCTCTCCCCGGAAGACTTCGCGGCCGGGCCGAGGCTGGCGGCCGTCACGCCCGCGCCGGGCATCATCCAGCCCGGCCACACCGACATCACGGGCCAGGCCATGGCCGAATACCAGATTGCGACGGGCGAGGCCGCGGCCCCTTCTTCGGGGAAGCCGCGGGACGAGGAGGGCTCGTGATGGTGCCTTTGAACTTCTACCTGGCGCTCTCGGCCGTGCTGTTCACCATCGGGGTGGTCGGCGTCATCATCAAGCGCAACGCCATCCAGATGTTCATGTGCATCGAGCTGATGCTGAACGCCGTCAACCTGACCTTCGTCACCTTCTCCAGCTACTTCGGCGACGTGACGGGCCAGCTCTTCGTCTTCATCGTGATGACGGTGGCCGCGGCCGAGGCCGCCGTCGGGCTCGGAATCATCATCGCCATCTTCCGCAACCGCGAGTCGCTCAACGTGGACGAGGCCAACATCTTGAAACTTTAATTATGACTAACCACCTGCTCTCCGCCGTCGTCTTCGCGCCGCTCGTAGGCGCCGCGCTGTGCTGGCTGGTCGGCCGCAAGGTCCGCAGCGAAGCCTTCATCGGCGTCGTGGCGTGCGGGTCGGTGGCCGTCTCAGCCCTGGTCGCCTTCTACATCGCCTTCACGGGCGCGGGCGGCGCGGCGCTGACGAACCACACGGCGACGCCCGTCTTCAGCCACCTCTGGACGTGGATTCAGGTGGGCACGTTCCGCGCCGACTACGGCTTCGCGATGGACAGGCTCTCCGGCGTCTACGCCTGCTTCATCACCTTCGTCGGCTTCCTCATCCACGTCTTCGCCACCGGCTACATGCACGGCGACAAGGGGTTCTACAGGTTCTTCGCCTACCTGAACCTCTTCATGTTCATGATGCTGACGCTGGTGCTGGCCGACAACCTGCTGCTCATGTTCGTCGGCTGGGAGGGCGTCGGCCTCTGCTCCTACCTCCTCATCGGCTACTACACGGACCGCAAGGAGGCGGGCGACGCGGCGAAGAAGGCTTTCGTCGCCAACCGCATCGGCGACTGGGGCGTCGTCCTCGGCATCATGGCGGTCTTCTGGCTGACGGCCTCCGCCGGCCACCCCTCCATCGGCTTCTTCGACAAGACGCCCGCCATGCTCGGCGGCGGCGAGTCGCTACAGAGCGCGCTCAGGACCATCGCCGCCATGCCGGCCGAGCCCTTCGCCTGGGGCGCGCTCTTCGCCGGCGGCATCACGACGGCCGCCATCCTCCTCTTCATCGGCGCGACGGGCAAGTCCGCCCAGATTCCGCTCTACGTCTGGCTGCCGGACGCGATGGCCGGCCCGACGCCCGTCTCCGCCCTCATCCACGCCGCCACGATGGTCACGGCCGGCGTCTACATGGTCGTCCGCTGCTCGGCCATCTTCAAGAACGCGCCGACGGCGCTCTTCATCGTCGCCGTCGTCGGGGCGGCCACCGCCATCTTCGCTGCCACCATCGGCCTCGCGCAGAACGACATCAAGAAGGTGCTGGCGTATTCGACCGTCTCGCAGCTCGGCTACATGTTCCTCGCCTGCGGCGTCGGGGCCTTCGTCGCCGCCATCTTCCACGTCATGACGCACGCCTTCTTCAAGGCGCTGCTGTTCCTCGGCTCCGGCTCCGTGATTCACGGGATGCACCACGAGCAGGACATGCGAAGGATGGGCGGCCTGAAGAAGTACATGCCCGTCACCTTCGCCACGATGGCGACGGGCTGGCTCGCCATCAGCGGCTTCCCGCTCCTCTCCGGCTTCTTCTCGAAGGACGAGATTCTCTGGAAGACCTGGAGCACCCATTCAATCGGCACGGCCGGCGTCGGCAAAATCCTTTGGGTCGTCGGCATCATCACGGCCGGGCTGACGGCCGTCTACATGACGCGCCTGATGGTGATGACCTTCTGGGGCGGCGAACGCTTCCGCGAGGCGCACGCGGGCGGGCAGGCCGACGAGGCCCACGCGCACGCCCACGACGAGGGCGAGGCCCCGCACGACGCGCAAAAGGCTTCCGCGGGCGACCGCCCGCACCACCACCCGGCCGCGAGCCTCGACAGCCACGGCCACACGGCCGCGCACGTTGACGACGAGGACGAGCACGACGCTCATCATCAAGGCCCCGTCGAGCCGCACGAGTCGCCGTGGGTGATGACGGTGCCGCTGGTCGTGCTCGCCGTCCTGTCCGTCGTCGGCGGCTGGGTCGGCATCCCCTACGCCTTGAGCGGCGGGGCGGTGCCGAACTACTTCGAGCACACGCTTGAGCCGGTCGTCGCGCACGTCCCCGAGCACGCCGCCGCGGCACACGGGGGCGGCGAGGCGACGCACGCCGCGGGCACGTCCGCACAGCCGCCCGCCGCGCACGGCAACGAGGGCGCCGTCCCGCAGTCGGTGGGCGAGGGCGAGGCCGGCCACGCCCCCGCGGGCGAGCACGCGCACGACCCGGCCGAGGTCTTGCAGGAGCGCATCTTCACGGGCATCTCGATAGCGGTCGGCCTGCTCGGCATCGGCCTGGGGTGGGTGGTCTTCGGCCGCCGGCCGCTGCTGCGGATGCCGCGTCTGCTCGAAGAGAAATATAAAGTTGACGAGCTTTACAACGCCGCGCTCATCGACCCCATCAAGGCGGGCTCGCGCGAAGGGCTCTGGAAGTTCTTCGACGTGGGCGTGGTGGACGGGATAGTCAACGGGCTCGGGCGCCTGATGACGTGGCTCGGCGGGGTCGTCCGCTACCTCCAGCCGGGCTTCGTGCGCAGCTACGCGGCCATCATCCTTCTGGGCGCGCTGGCCGTCGTCGGCTACTTCGCCTACAGCGCCTACAGCCTCCTCGTCATCAAGTAGAAAAGCGATGCTGCAACACCTGCTCACGATACTGATACTGCTCCCGGCCGCCGGGGCCGTCGCCGTCGCGCTGCACGGGCTGGCGCCTTACGCGCGCGAGCGCCACTACAAGTGGCTCGCGCTCGGCGTCTCGCTCGTGACCTTCGCGCTCTCGCTCCTTCTGCTGACGGCGCCCATCGGCGCGGGGACGACGAACACGTTTCACTTCGTCCGCGACGTGCCCTGGATAGCCAGCATCGGCGCGCGCTACCACATCGGCGTGGACGGGATGAGCCTCTGGCTCGTGCTCCTGACGACGCTGCTCGTGCCCATCTCCATCGTTTCGAGCTGGCACGCGGTCGAGAAGAGGGAGCTTGCCTTCTACGCCTCCATCCTGGCGCTCGAAGCCGCGATGCTCGGCGTCTTCGTCTCGCTCGACCTGCTGCTGTTCTACCTCTTCTTCGAGGCGTCGCTCATCCCGATGTTCTTCCTCATCGGCGTCTGGGGCGGCCAGCGGCGGCTCTACGCCTCCGTCAAGTTCTTCATCTACACGATGGCCGGCAGCCTCCTGATGCTCGCCGCCATCATCGCGCTCTGGTACGTCTTCCGCACCTTCGACTACACGACCATCCTGGCCGCCCTCCAGGCCGACCCGCGCCTCCTCCCCGACGACTGGCCCTTCTGGCTCTTCCTGGCCTTCGCCTTCGCCTTCTCCATCAAAGTCCCCATCTTCCCCCTGCACACGTGGCTGCCGGACGCGCACACGGAGGCGCCGACGGCCGGCTCCGTCATCCTCGCGGGCGTGCTGCTGAAGATGGGGACGTACGGGCTGATGCGCTTCAACTTCGCGCTCTTCCCCGAGCAGGCGCGGGCGTTCGCGGGCGTCTTCATAGTGCTGGCCGTCATCGGCATCATCTACGGCGCGCTGGTGGCGATGGTGCAGCCGGACGTGAAGCGCCTGGTCGCCTACTCTTCGGTCAGCCACATGGGGTTCGTCGTCCTCGGCATGTTCTCGTTCACGGAGGCGGGGATGCAGGGGGCGCTCTACCAGATGCTCAACCACGGCGTCTCGACCGGCGCGCTCTTCCTCCTCGTCGGCATGATCTACGAGCGGCGGCACACGCGGCAGATTTCCGACTTCGGCGGCATCTCGAAGCCGATGCCGCTGTTCGCCACCTTCTTCGTCTTCACGTCGCTCTCGTCGGTCGGGTTGCCGCTCCTGAACGGCTTCGTCGGCGAGTTCCTCATCATGTTCGGGATGTGGAACTCGACGGTGAGCGTGGGCCGCCCGTGGGTGGTGACGATGCTGGCGGCGACGGGCGTCATCTGGGCCGCCGTCTACATGCTCTGGATGTTGCAGCGGGTGCTGTTCGGCCGCCTCCGGCACGAGGAGAACAGGCGGCTGCGCGACCTCAGTTGGCGCGAGATAGGCTTGCTCGTCCCGCTGCTCATCCTGATGGTCTACATGGGCGTCCACCCGCGCCCGTTCCTCCAGCGTTCGCGCGTGAGCGTCAACGAGGTGCGCGCGCGCGTCGTGGCCGGCGAGGCGCAGGGCGACTTCCGCGCGGCCGAGCCGCAGCAGGCCCCGAAGGTTGACCACTAATGTTGATTAGAAGATTGATACTGCCCTTCCTGCTCGCGCTGGCGGCCGTCGTCGCGAACGCGCAAACGCCGGGGCCGACGCCCGAGCCCGGCTTCCGCCTGAAGGGCATCGACGGCAAGACGTACGACTCGGCCTCGATGAAGGGCGACGTGCTCGTCGTCTCGTTCGGGGCGACGTGGTGCGTGCCGTGCGTGTGGGAGCTGGTCGCCATCGAGGAGTTGAAGGAGGAGTTCGCCGGCAAGCCCGTCAGGTTCTTCTGGGTCAGCGTCGAAGACCCGAAGCGGGCGTCCGACAACATCCTGCGCCACTTCGCGCGGGAGCGGCGGCTGACCATTCCCGTGCTGCGCGACCCCGCGTCCGAGACCTTCATGCGCTACGAGAAGACGACGCGCCTGCCCGTCCTCGTCTTCTTCGACCGCGAGGGGCGCTTCGACTCGCCCGCCCACCGCGGCATGTCGCAGGACACGACGCTCTACAAGCAGATGGTGCGCGCGCGCGTCAACGCGCTGCTAGCTTCCGCGGCCCCGGCAGGTGCGGGCGGCCGCGCCGTGAGTGACAGATGATGAACCTCTGTTTCGCAACGACGGGTATCAGGCCGGACGTGAACTTCACGATCCTGCTGCCCGAGCTGATCCTGTCGGTGACGGGCGTGCTCGTCATGCTCGTGGACGCCTTCTCGCGGCGGCGCACGCAGCGGTGGGCGACGGGCGGCCTCTCGCTCGCGGGCTTGGCCACCGCGGCCGCGGCCTGCGTCTGGCTCTGGTCGCCCGGCCCGGGCGTCCCCACCAGCGCCTTCAACGGCATGATCGTGCTCGACCCGATGCGGCTCTCCTTCACGCTCATCTTCCTGCTCGTGTCGGCGCTGACCGTGCTGGTCTCGATGATCTGGGTCGAGTGGGAGGGCCTGCCGGCGGGCGAGTTCCACACGCTGCTGCTGTTCGGGACGGTCGGCATGATGCTGATGGCGTCGGGCGGCGACCTCGTCATGCTCTTCCTCGGCCTCGAAATCCTCTCCATCGCGACCTACGTCATGGCCGGCTTCCGCAAGTCGGACCTGCGCTCGAACGAGTCGTCGCTCAAATACTTCATCCTCGGCTCGTTCTCCTCGGCCTTCCTGCTCTTCGGAATCGCCCTGGTCTACGGCGCGACGGCGCACGTCGCGGCGGGGCCGGGCGGCAAGGCCATCGTGGCCGGGACGACGAACATCTCCGAGATAGCCGAGCGGCTGAACGACGGACTCTACCCGCCACTGCTGTTCGCGGGCGCGGCCATGCTGCTCATCGGCTTCGGCTTCAAGATAGCCTCCGCGCCCTTCCACGTCTGGACGCCGGACGTGTACGAGGGGGCGCCCACGCCCGTCACCGCCTTCATGGCGGCCGGGCCGAAGGCCGCGGGCTTCGCCGCCTTCATGCGCGTCTTCCTCTTCGCCTTCCCCTTCGTGGCCGCGGCCGGCGCGGGCCGCAACACGGGCGAGCAGCTTCACGCCGCGTGGCTCGACGCCCTGTGGGTGCTGGCCGTGATGACGATGACGGTCGGCAACGTCGTCGCCCTCGTGCAGAAGAACGTCAAGCGGATGCTGGCCTACTCGTCCATCGCGCACGCCGGCTACGCCCTCGTCGGCTTCGTCGCGGCGGGCGCGGCCACGGACGCCGCCCAGCAGCGCGACGCCGTCGCCGCCGTCATCTTCTACCTGCTCGTCTACGCCGTGATGAACCTCGGCGCCTTCGCCGTCGTCACCCTCATCGCGCGCAGCGGCGACCGCCGCACCGACATCGAGGACTACCGCGGCATCGGATTCCAGTCGCCCGCGCTGTCGCTCACGCTCTCGCTCTTCCTGCTGAGCCTTTTGGGGATACCGCTGACCGCCGGGTTCATGGGCAAGGTCCTCATCTTCTCCGAGGCTTTGCAGCAGCACCTCACGGTGCTCGTCGTCCTCGGCGTGCTTAACACCGCCGTTTCGGTATACTATTACCTGGGCCTGATAGTCGTGATGTTCTTCCGCGAACGCTCGACCGCGTGGAGCGCGCCCGCCGTGCCCGTCAGCGTCGCGC
>DATHBF010000410.1:0-25702 GCA_035296285.1 Pyrinomonadaceae bacterium
GGAGGCGAGCGTCGAGCCTTCGGCGGCGCGCACGTTGACCTCGAACTGCGACTGGTCATCGACGGGCAGGAAGTTCTTGCCGACGAGCATGAACAGCGGCACGATGCTCACGATGACGAGCACGCACAGGCCGACGATGGCCCAGCGGTGCGCCATCGACCAGCGCAGCATCCACATGTAGGTGCGGTCGATGGGCTTGTAGAAGCGGCCCTCCTTCGACGAGTGGCGCTGCGGGGCGGCGTGCGCCTCGTCCTCCTCGAAGACGGCGTCGGGGTTCGCGTGGCCGGGCGCGACGTGGTGGTGGTCGGCGTCGCCGCCGCCCGCGCCCGCCGCGCTCACGCTCTTCATCGGCATCCCCTCGGGCGTCAGCGTGTCCTTGCGCGGCTTGATCCAGCGCGCGGCGAGCATCGGCGTCAGCGTGAAGGAGACGATGAGCGAGACGGCGATGGCCGCGGCCGAGGTCAGGCCGAACGAGGACATGAAGCGGCCGACGATGCCGGTCATGAAGCCGACGGGGATGAAGACGGCGAGCAGGGAGAGCGTCGTCGCCATGACGGCCAGCCCGATCTCGCGCGTGCCCTCGATGGCCGCCTGGAAGGGGTGCATCCCCTTCTCCTCGACGAAGCGGTAGATGTTCTCAAGGACGACGATGGCGTCGTCAATCACGATGCCGACCATCAGGGTCAAGCTGAGCATCGTCATCTGGTTGAGCGAGTAGCCGAGCCAGGCGATGGCCGCGAAGGCCGAGATGATGGAGGTGGGGATGGCGAGCGCCGCGATGAGGGTCGAGCGGAAGTTCCAGAGGAAGAGGAAGACGATGAGGGCGGCGAGCAGGCCGCCGACTATCAGGTGCTCCTCGATGGCGTGCAAGGAGGTCTCGATGAACTCCTGCTGGTCGCGCGTGACGGCGATTTTAAGGTCGGGCGGCAGCAGCGGCGTTATCTCGGCCATGCGCTGCTTGACGGCCTTGATGACGGCGACGGTGTTGGCGCCCGACTGCTTGCGGATGGCGAGGGAGACGGAGGGCGTGCCGTTCAGCGTCGCCGCCGAGTTCGGGTCAACGCCGCTGTCCTCGACGCGCCCCACGTCGCTGACCTTCACGGCGTAGCCGTTCTTCGTGGCGACGACGATGTCGCCGAACTGCTCGACCTTCTGGACGCGCGACATCGTGCGCAGTGTCACCGTCTTCGCGCCTTCGTTCAATCGCCCGCCGGGCAGCTCAAGGTTCTGCGCGCGCAGGGCGCCCACGACTTCCGTCACCGAGAGGTTGTAGGCGCGCAGGCGCGCGGGCTCGATGTAGACTTTGATCTCTCGCTGGCGGCCGCCGAAGATGACGACCTCGCCGACGCCGTCGGCCGACTCGATGCGCTCCTGAATCTCGTTCTGGACGATCTGGGTCAGCTCGATGCTTGAGCGCGGCGCGCTGATGGCGTATTGGAGGACGGGCGTCGAGTCCGGGTCGGACTTGCGGACGATGGGCGGGTCGGCCGTCTCGGGCAGGCGGTTCAGGACGGTGTTGACCTTGTCGCGCACCTCCTGCGTGGCGAGGTCGGGGTCCTTCTCAAGGTTGAAGGTGACGGTGACGTTCGACGACCCTTGGGAGGAGTTCGAGCGCATCTCCTCGATGCCGGGGACGGTGTTGACGGCGCCCTCGATGATGTCCGTCACTTCCGTCTCGATCTCGGCCGGCGCCGCGCCCGGGTTCGAGGTCTGCACCGACACGGTCGGCACGTCAATTTTCGGGAAGCGGTCAACGCCCAGGGAGAAGAAGGCGAACCCGCCGACGACCGTCAACAGGAGAATGATGACGGTGGCGAAGACGGGGCGCTTGACGCAAATCTCGGCTAGCTTCTGCATGTCGTTTTAAAAGTCCTTCGGCCCGCTCGACTACTGCACCTGCACCTTCGCGCCCTCGAAGAGCTGCTGGAGGTTAGAGGTGGCGACCACCTCGTCGGGGTTGACGCCGGAGATTATCTGAATCCACTCGCCCTCTTCCGTGCCGATCTGGACGACGCGCAAGCGGGCCGTGTCGCCCTGGATGACGAAGGCGCGGAAGGACTTCGTGTTCTGGTCCGAGAGCACGGCCGAGCGCGGGACGTAGACGGAGCGGCCGCCGCCCTGCCGGACGATGCGCGCGGTGGCGAACATGCCGGCGCGCAGCGCGTTGTCCGAGTTCTCGACGGCGGCCTCGATGACGGCCGCGCGCGAGACGGGGTCAACCGCCGGGTTGACGGCCGCGACGCGCCCGGCGAAGCGGCGGTCGCGGTGCGCCTCGACTTCCAAGGAGACGCCCATCCCCTGCGTGACGAAGGGCACCTCGGCCTCCGGCACCTGCATCTGCAACTTCAGGGGGTTCGTCCTGAGCAGCGTCACCACGACGGCCGACGGCGTGACGTACTCGCCGACGGCGACGGGGCGGTTGCTGATGTAGCCGGCGTAGGGCGCGCGGATGACGGCGTCGGCGACGGCCTTCTCGGCGATGGCGACGGCCGAGCGCGCCGACTCGACCTGCGCCTGCGCGCTCTGCACGGCCTGGTTGCTCTGGCGCGCGGTGTTGATGGCGGCTTCGAGCTGCTGGCGGGCGGCGTTGACGCGCGCCCGCGCCGTGTCGCGCGCCGTGCGGAACTGGTCGTAGACGCTTGAGGCCACGTCGCCCGTCTCGACCAGCTCGCGGTAGCGCCGCTCGTTGGCCTCGGCGAGACGAAGCTCGGCCTGCGCCTGTTCGAGCGACGAGCCGGCGCCGCGGACCTCGGGGATGTTGCTGGCCTGGAAGTTCCCGCCCGGCGTCAGGCCCAGACGCGCCTCGGCCTGACGGACGCCGGCAATCGACTCCTGAACGGCGGCGCGCGACTGGTTGAGGCGCAGCCGCGCGTCGCGGTCGTTGAGCCGGATGAGCACGTCGCCCTGGCGGACGAAGGCGCCGACGTTGACCGGCGTGGCGACCACCTGGCCGGAGACCTGCGGCGCCACGTCCGACGTTTCGTCGGCGACGAGGCTGCCCGTGGCCTGTATGTAGGAGGGCACCTCGCGCGCCTCCGCCCTGGCGACGGCGACGGCGAAGGCCGGGGCTTCGGCTTCGGAGCCTCGGCCCTTGCGCGCCGCGCCGTCGCCGCCGCCGGCCTTGGCGTCGGCCTTCGACTCCGAGCGCCCGCAGCCCGCGGCAAGCAGCGCGGCCCCCAGCAGGAGCGCGGCGAGCGTGGATTTTAAGGAAACCATAAACTTCAAAAAAACACCTGTCTCTTAAATGGGCTACAGGTAAAGACGCCTGTGCTCGCCATTCGGTTACGGGATATCCCGACGTTTACGGGATATCTGGTGCCGGACGGCGGCCGCGCGTGCGCCGGGGCAGAAAAGTGCGAGGCTAAGTCTAAACGGGGGGCGGGGGGGTGGCATCACAAGAGATTTGTGAATGAAATGTATTACTGTGTCGGGGAAAAACCAAGCGACGGGAGAAATTTATGAACGGATGGGCCGGCGAGAGGGAAGCGAGACTGCGTGAGTTTTTCGGCCTCGGGGCGGGCGCGGCGTTGACGGCCGGCGACGACGCCGCGCGCGTCGAGGTGGCGCCGGGGGCGGCCGAGGGGCTGCGCCACTTCCAGATCGAGTGGCACCTGATACCTTCGCACGAAGCCGTGCCGCTCGACGACGCCTACTTCGCCCGGCTCTACCCGGCCGCGCCGCACGACTTCGCACGGCCCCGGGAGCACGGCGCGAGTTTCCGCGAGCGCCTGACCGAAGGCCACCGCGCGCACCAGGGCCGCGTCGTCGGCGTCGAGACGACGCGGAAGCCGCGCTACCTGCCCGGCAACCGGCAGTTCTACGGCACCGCCTACGGCCACGACCCGACGGCCGACCCCTTCGCCGCCTACCTCGGCCGCGCCGGCATGATGAACGGCACGCGCTACGAGCACAACTACCTCACCCTGCGCGAGTTCGTCCGCGTCGTCAACGAGGACTGGCGCGCGCGCCGTCTGCTGCCGCGCGGCTACCGCGTGACGGTCTGCCCGCCGGCCGTCTTCAACCTCGTCGGCACGCTCTTCCACCCCGAGTGGAGCGAGACCGAGACGCTGGAACTCGGCTTCTACCGCGACGCGCAGGGCAACGCCACCTGCTACGCCCTCGGGCCGAACGCGCCCGGCGACTTCTCCTACATCACCGAAATAGAGGGCGACACCGAATGGGCGCTCGCCGGCTTCCGCGTCGCCCTCGTGCCCGAGTGAGCTTGATTTCAACTTGAGAATCGTGCGGGAGAAGGCAGACAGCGGCGAGGCGGAGGCGCGTCCCGAAACGGACGCGGGGCTCGTGGCGCGCGTGCTGGGGGGCGAGGAGGAGGCTTTCGAGGAGCTGTTCGGGCGCCACCGCCGCCGCGTCGCGCTCATCGGCTCGCGCTTCTTCCGCCGGCCCGAGCAGATCGAGGAGGTCGTGCAGGAGAGTTTTACGAAAGCCTACTTCGCCCTGTCGGACTTCAACGCGCGCCCCGAAGGGTCGTTCGCCGCGTGGCTCGCGCGCATCGCCTTCAACTCGTGCTACGACGAGCTGCGCCGCCAGGGCCGGAGGCCCGAGACGGCGCTCGAAGACGTGACGGCCGAAGAGGCCGCCTCGCTCGGCCGCCGCCTCCGCGAAGAGGGCGGGCGACGCGACGCCGAGTCGGCCGCCGTCTCGCGCGACCTGGCCGAGAAGCTTCTCAACCGCCTTTCGGCGGAGGACCGCATGGTGCTCGTCATGCTCGAAGTCGAGGAGATGCCGGTGGCCGAGATCGCGGGCGCCCTCGGCTGGTCGCTCTCGAAGGTCAAGGTGCGCGCGCACAGGGCGCGGGCGGCGCTGCGGCGCGCGCTCGGAAGGTTTTTGTAACCGGCGGGGCGGCCGGCCCGTTTTTATTTTCTGGGGAAGGTGAAATTCTTTATGGCGAGTGCGGGGAAGGACAAAGAATCGGCGCTCGAACGGGTCGGGCGCGAGGTGCTGCGCGCCTCGGCCGCGAACGAGGAGGAGGCCGAGCGGGCCGCCTCGTCGCCCTTCCTCTACACGCGCGTGCGCGCGGCGATAGCGGCCGAGCGGGCGCGGCGCGAGGAGGCCGAGTGGTGGCGCGCGGCGCTCGCCGTCTTCTGGCGGGCCGTGCCGGCGATGGCCCTGGTGGCGGCGCTGGCCTTCGCGCTCTCGCTCTTCGCGGCGGCGCCGAGGGGAGTGGCGGCGGCCGGCGCCGAGCTTCTGTCGCCGGGCGACGTGGGCGTCGAGGGCGTGATGTTCGCCGAGGGCCGCGCCTTCTCGAACGACGAAGTGCTCGACACCATCCTCGACGAAGGGGAGGGGGAGGGGCCGAGATGAAGGGGCGCAGCAGGACCAAGCTCACGATCTGGCTCGCGGTGGTGGGAGTCTTCGCGCTGGGGTGCGTGACGGGCGTCTCGCTGGCGGGCGTCTACCGCTCGCGCGCGGGAGGCGGGGCCGCGCGCGAAGAGCGGCCCAGGGAAGACCTCTTCGACCAACTGCGGCGCGAGCTGAAACTTAACGAGGAGCAGGCCGCGCAGGTCCGCTCCGTCATCGAGGAGACGCGCGAGAAGTACCGCGCGCTGCGCGGCGAGTGCCGCCCGCGCTACGACGCGGCCCGCGCGGCGGGGCGCGAGCGCATCCGCGCCGTCCTCACGCCCGAGCAGCGCCGCACCTTCGACTCCATCGCCGCCGCCCGCGACGCCGACCGCGCCCGCCGCGAGCAGGAATCGCGCTGAGCCTCACGCAGACTCGGCGTGCCGGGGCTTGCGGTTGACACCCTCCCGCCGATGATTCAGACTCCCGCCAATGCGCGGCGCCGGCCGCTCGTTTTTAAGCGCCCTCGAACTGAAGGCCGGGACCCGAATCTAACGTGAACGCCGGGCAGCGGGGCCTCCGCCTCGTCTTCGACCCGGCACACGCCCACGTCTCGCTCTAAATGATTAGCGGCCGGGACATCGTTCTCATCTCAAGCGTCGAGTGGGGCTTCCTGTGGCAGATACCGCAGGAGGTCTCGTTGCGTTTGGCGAGGGCGGGGAACCGCGTGCTCTACGTCGAGAACACGGGGGTGCGCTCGCCTTCGCTGCAAGACGCCGGCCGCGTCGCGCAGAGGCTCGGGCGCTGGGCCGACTCGCTGCTCTCGAACGGGGTGCGACAGGTGGCTCCGGGCGTGAGCGTCGTCTCGCCGCTCGTCCTGCCGCCGTTCGGGCCGCGTTGGCGGCGACTCGCCAACCGCGCGCTGCTCCGCCAGCAGGTCGCGCGCGCCGCCCGCCGCCTGCGCGTGCGCGACCCCGTGCTCTGGACCTTCCTGCCGACCGACACGGCCCTCGACATCATCCGCCTGCTCGCCACGCCGCGCGGCGTCGTCCTCTACCACTGCACCGCCGACTTCTCGCAACTGACGCCGCACGCGCGCCGACTCGCGGAGAGCGAGGAGGCCGTCCTGAGACTCTGCGACCTCGTCTTCGCCAACTGCGCGCGGCTCGCGGAGCTATGTGGGAAGTGGAACGACGACGTTCACGTCGTGCCGCCGGGCGTTGACCTCGGCGCGTTCGCCGTCGAGGAAAGCGGCGGCGAAGAGATCGCGGGCGACGGAGGCGGGCGCCCGAGGCGTCCCGTCATCGGCTACGTCGGCGGCCTGCACAAGCACGTTGACTTCGGGCTGCTTGAGGCGGTGGCGCGCGCGCGGCCCGAATGGTCCTTCGTCCTCGTCGGGCCGCAGCAGGCTGCCGTCAACGGCCTCGGCGCCCTGCCCAACGTCCGCCTCACGGGCCAGCGGCCGCACGGCGAACTCGCGCGCCACGTCGGCGCGATGGACGTGTGCATCGTGCCCTACCTGAACAACGCCGCGACCGAGACGGTGCTGCCCGTGAAGCTGAACGAATACCTCGCCGCCGGCAAGCCCGTCGTCTCGACCCCCATCCCCGCGGTCCGCGAGTTCAACGAGCGGCACGGCGTGCTCATCACCCCCGACGGCGGGCCGGACTCTTTCCTGGAGGCGCTGGAGCGCGCGCTCGGCTCGGCCGACGACGAGCGGATGCGCGCGCGCCGCCGCGAGGTGGCGGCGCTGAGCGAGTGGCAGTCGCGCCTCGACGCCATGAGCGACTTGATAGAGGCGGCGGGGACGCGGATAAATTCGTTGACATCACTGAACGAAGGATAATATCTTGCGTGTGCGCGGAAGAGTACACTCGGACCGCTTGCGCATGCTTCAACGCGCGGGCAACACACCTCGACGGCAAGCGCACCGCTTCAAACGCGCGCTCTCTCGACAAGGGGAAACCGAGGGGCGCCTAGGGCTTCGACCGGAAGCCTTCCGGGCGGCCACAGCACAACGCTACGCCTACAGGAGAGATCAAAGATGGCAGCGAGCAAGAAGTCCGGGAAGAAGTCTACCAAGAAGTCTTCCAAGAAGTCGTCGAAGAAGGCCAGGGGATCGCAGAAGCTGGCGGCCGCGCGCGCCGTGACGGCCACGTCCACGGCGGGCGGCGCCGGCGTCCTCGCCAGGACGGTGGCGGCGCTCGACCGTTCGAGGCTCAACCACGACATCATCATCCGCGGCATCCCCATCCCGGACATCATCACCGGGACCATCCGCGCGCGCAGCGGCACCGAAATCGGCAACGCCTTCAAGGCCCTCTTCGCCATCCAGGGCGTCGAGTACAAGCCCATCAAGCTGTTCCCGAAGGGCATCCCCGTCATCGACATCATCGAAGCGCAGATCGAAGGCCGCATCCGCAGAAGGTAAAGGGATGCCCGCCCCCACCGGCTGCTCAAGGATAATCCAGCTCCACCCCACGCGGCGGTGCAACCTGCGCTGCCTACACTGCTACTCGGAGTCAGGCCCCAGGGAGCGCGGCGACCTCGACGCCGCGCTCCTCTGTCGGGCCATCCGCGAAGCGGCGGGCGAGGGCTACACCGTCGCCTCCTTCTCGGGGGGCGAGCCCGTCCTCTACCCGCACCTGCGCGAGGCGCTCGACGAGGCGCACCGCTGCGGGATGCTCACCACCGTCACGAGCAACGGCATGCTGCTCGACGGCGAGCGCCTCTCGGCGCTCAGCGGTGGCGCCGACCTGCTCGCCATCAGCATCGACGGCGTGCCCGAGTCCCACGACAAAATCCGTGCTTCCAAACGCGCCTTCCGCGACATGGAGTCGCGCCTCTGCGGGGTGCGCGCCTCCGGCATCCCCTTCGGCTTCATCTTCACGCTGACGCAGTACAACCTGGACGAGCTTGAGTGGGTGGCGGCCTTCGCGCTCGAACAGGGCGCGCGCCTCTTGCAGATTCACCCGCTCGAAGAGGTGGGCCGCGCGCGCGAGGAGATGAGCGGCGACCGGCCCGACGCGGAGGAGGCCGCCTACGCCTACCTCGAAGCCCTGCGCATTCAGGAGGCCGTCGGCGACCGGATGGTCGTCCACGTAGACCTGCTCGACAGGGAGTACAGCCGCGAGCACCCCGAAAGAGTCTTCGCCGACGAGCTGACGGACGAAGAGGTCGCCTCGCGCCCGTTCGCCGACCTGCTGTCGCCCGTCGTCGTCGAGGAGGACGGCACGGTGGTGCCCATCCAGTACGGCTTCGCGCGCGAGTATGCGCTGGGGAACCTGCACGAGTCGGGGCTGTCCGAGTTGATCGCGCGCTGGCGCGGCCGGGGGATGGCCGGGTTCCGCGGCCTGTGCCGCCGCGTCTTCCGCGAGACCTCCGCCCCGGCCGAGCTGCCCTTCTTCAATTGGTACGAAGAGCTGGGCCGCGCGGCCGAGCACGGCCCCGGCGCGACGCCCGCGCCCGCCGCCGCGCGCTGAACCGAAGATGAACCTCGTACAGATTCTCGGCCTGGCGCTCGGCTCGGCCTGGACCTCGGGCATCAACCTCTACGCGACCGTCGCGGTGCTCGGGCTCCTCCAGCACTACAAGCTGGCGCAACTGCCCGGCGGGCTCCAGGTGCTCGACAACCGGGCCGTCATCGGCCTCGCCATCGGCCTCTACGTCGTCGAGTTCTTCGCCGACAAGATTCCCTACTTCGACACCGTCTGGGACGCCGTCCACACCTTCGTGCGCGTGCCCGCGGGCGCGGTCCTCGCCTACGCCGCGACCTCGGACGTGAGCCCGACCGTGCAGGTCGTCGCGCTCCTGCTGGGCGGCGGCCTCGCGCTCTCGACGCACGGCACGAAGGCGACCGTGCGCGCGGCGGCCAACACGAGCCCCGAGCCCGTCACGAACTGGGCGCTCTCCCTGATTGAAGACGTGGTCGCCGTCGGCGCGGCCGTCCTCGCCGTCTTTCACCCGCTCGTCATCCTCGTCGTCATCGCCGTCTTCCTGCTGTTCCTCGTCTGGTTTCTCCCGAAGGTGGTGCGGCGCCTGCGCCGACTGCTCGCGGCGCTGCGCGGCCTGTTCGGCAAGCGGGCGGCCGCCCTTCTGCTGTTGACCTTGACGGCGCCCGCTGCGGAAGTTCGCGCGCAAGCGGCTCGGCCTTCTCCCTTCGTCACGGTCGAGGGCCACAGCTTCCGCCTGAACGACAGGCCGCTCTACTACGTCGGCACGAACTACTGGTACGGGAGCCTGCTCGGGCTTGAAAAGGACAGGCGGCGGGGCGTCGAGCGCCTGCGGAGGGAGCTGGATTTTCTGAAGTCGCAGGGCGTTACCAACCTGAGACTACTGGCCGGCGCCGAGGGCTCAGGCTTGATTAACGGCGTGCAGCGCGTCGGGCCGCCGTTGCAGCCGCGGCGGGGCGAGTTCGACGAAGGAGTGCTCGCCGGCCTCGACCTCGTGCTCGCGGAGATGGGCAAGCGCGGGCTGCGGGCGGTCGTCTTCCTAAGCAACAACTGGGAGTGGAGCGGCGGCTTCCAGCAGTATCTCGACTGGAACGGCCGGGTGCCCGAGGCGCTCCGCACGAGGAAGCTTACGTGGGACGAGCAGCGCGACCTCGTCTCCCAGTTCTACGCGTGCGAGCCGTGCACCGAAGGCTATAAAGAACAGGTCGCCCTCGTCGTCGGCCGCACGAACAGGGTCAGCGGAAGGAGGTACGCGGAAGACCCGACCGTCATGGCCTGGGAGCTTGCCAACGAGCCGCGCCCGATGAGGCCCGCGGCCGCCGACGCCTACAAACGCTGGGTGCGCGACGCGGCCGCCTTCATCAAGTCGAAGGACCGCCGCCACCTCGTCACCGTCGGCCACGAGGGCTACATGGGCACCGACGACCTCAAGCTGTTCGAGGAGATTCACGCCGACCCGAACGTGGACTATCTGACCGTCCACATCTGGCCGAAGAACTGGGGCTGGTTCAAGGGCCACGAGGTCGAGAAGGACTTCCCCTCGGTCGTCGAGAAGACCCTGGCCTACGTCGCCGAGCACGTGCCCGTGGCGGAGAGGTTGGACAAGCCGCTCGTCATCGAAGAGTTCGGACTGCCGCGCGACGGCCACTCCTTCGACCCCGCCGCCCCGACCACGATGCGCGACGCGCTCTACGCGAAGCTGCTCGCCGTCGTCCAAGAGCACGCCGCCGCGGGCGGCCACGTCGCCGGGGCTAACTTCTGGGCCTTCGGCGGCACGGCGCGGCCCGTCCGGGGCCAGACCTTCTGGAAGCGCGGCGACGATTACATGGGCGACCCGCCGATGGAGGAGCAGGGCCTCAACACCGTCTTCGACTCCGACGCGAGCACGTGGGCCGTCATCAGGGCCGCCGCCAAATCTCTCGACGCGGCCCCCGGCGCGGCCGTCGGGGAGCGACGCGCCGTCCCCGTCATCACCCGCCGCGTGCGGCCCGAGGCGACGCGCGACTCGCGACTTGAGGCGGCCATCCGCGCGGCGCTCGAAGAGGGCGGCGACGACGCGAGGACGCGCTACTACTACAACCGCGTGGACCTCGACGGCGACGGGCGGCCGGAAGTGCTCGCCTACGTCTTCGGTCCCGGCTGGTGCGGCTCTGCCGGTTGCCTGGCCCTGGTGTTCAGGAGGGCGGGGGCGGGCTACAAACTGGTGTCTTTCATCGCCGGCGCCGAGAATCCCGTCGTCGTCAGCTCGCGCGTCACGAACGGCTGGCGCGACCTCATCGCATACGTCCGCTGGGGCGAGGTCGAAGGCCGGACCGTGCGCGACTACTACGCCGTGCTGCGCTTCGACGGGCGCACCTACCCCGAACAGTTCCCCGGCTCCCCGCCGCTCGCCGACACGGAGAAGCCCGTCGGCGTCGCCTACCTGAACGGCGACCAGTCCGCGCGCTCCGGCCTCCGGCTCCTGCCCCGGCGGCGGTAGCGGACGAAGGCCCTGAGGCCCTTCAGAACGAGACGCAGACCGGCGCCGCCTCCCACATGACGGACTTCTGCTCGAAGAGCTTCTTGTAGCGCGAGATGAGCGCGTCCATCTTGGGGCGGGCGCGGTGTGTGTGTCTTCTCATAACCTTAATCAGTCGGCGCGCTCGACGGTGAGCCCGACCTCCTGGCCGTGGGACAGCTCAAGCGTGTGGCCGTCCGGGTCGCCGAGCAGCGCCCAGTAGCCGACGGGGTAGCCGGAGTCGGTCGGCTCCTTGAGCAGACGGCCTTCGGCCCTGGCCTCTTCGCAGAGGCGGTCAACCTCGGCGCGGCTCTCGCAGCCGACGCCGAGGTGTGCCCAGGGGCGCAGCGGGTGCTCGACGGCCTTGACGCCGATCAGCACGACGACGAAGGGGCGCGTCCGGTCGCTCAACCAGACGACCTCGCCCTCTTCCGCGTCGCCGCGCCGGTGCACGACCTGCATGCGCGCGTACTTCGCGTAGAAGGCGACGCTCGCACGAAGGTCCGCCACCGGGAGCGCGATGTGTGTGAGACCCAGGTCCGACATGAAGCTATAATAAACGAACTCGCGCACCTTCGCGGCGTGAGCACCGTTGCCCGCGAACTCTCCGAAGCGAAAAGGAACAAAGCCCATGACGATGCGAGCGAGACTTCTTCTTCTCCCGTCCGCGATGTGCGTCGCGGCCCTCTCCGCCGCCACGTCGCTCGCCCAGACGCCCGCGCCCCAGGTTCAGGAGCCGCCGCCGCCCGCCAACTCCGTCGAGGCGGTGGCGAGCGAGATCGCCCTCCTGCGGAGGTCCGTGCAGGGCTTGAGCGCGCGGCTGCGCGAGGTCGGCGACAAGCTGGCCGCGCCCGAAGCGAAGCCCGGCGCCGGGGCCAACGAAAAGCAGCACCCCATCGTGACCAGCCTCGACATCCTGACCCGCACCGAGCAGCGCGCGGAAGGTCTGCGCCGCCAGCTCTTCGAGCAGACCGAGAAGGAGAACTCACTGAGGACGCGCGTCATGCAGCTCGAAGAGGACCTGCGCCCCGACAGCATCGAGCGGGCCGTCAGCCTCACGGGCTCGACCCGCACGCCCGACGTGCGCGAGGCCCGACGCCGCGTTCTTGAACATGAGAGGAAGGGCGTCGAGACGCTGCTCGTGCAGACCACGCAGAACCGCATGCGGCTCGAAGAGGACGTGAGGCAGGCCGACACTCTCGTGCTCAGACTCCGCCAGCGCCTCCTCCCCGCCATCGAGAAAGAGATTGACAAGATTGACCCCAACTCAATCCCGACCGAGGGCGGGCGCCCGTAACGCGAGACGCCTCCGCGCCGTCAGGCGGCCGCCTCGTCAACGCCTCTCGCGCGGCCGCGAGAGCATGCGTTGCAGCTCCGCTTTCGGGATGTACCTGCCGTTCAGCACGACGGCGCGGACTCTTCGCGTGTGGCGGATGTCTGCGAGCGGGTCGGCGTCGAGCAGGACGAGGTCGGCGAGCTTGTTCGGCTCGACCGTCCCGAGCTGGTCCAGACGGCCCGCCAGCTCGGCCGGGTTGCGCGTCGCCGCTTGCAGCGCCTCCATCGGCGAGAGCCCGGCCCGCACGAGCAGCTCCAGCTCGTCGTGCAGGCAGAAGCCGGGGACGAGCGCGTCGCAGCCGGCGAGGAGCCTCACGCCGCGGCGGTTCATCTCGCCCACGACTTCGAGCGACTTCGCCGCCATGCGCGCCAGCTCCCTCCTCACCTCCTCGGGCGGGGGCGGCGACAGCCTCTCGCTCTCGGTCCAGAATCGGAGGAGCGTCGGGCCGGCGTACCGCAGGACCCCGCGCGCGCGCAGGTCGGCTTCGATCTCGGCCGGCGACTTCGAGAAGACGTGCAGGGCCGCGAGCGTCGGCGTGTGCCGGGTGCCGTGCCGCTTGAACAGGTCGAACAGCGCGGCGCACTTCTCGGGGCTGTAGGCTTCGACGACCTGCGCGAGCGTGACGCCGGGCCTGCCCGCGCACTCGAACAGCAGCCCGTACTCGGACAGGTGCTCCACGCTCTTCTGCCCGGCCGCGGCCGCCTCCGCCAAGCTGACGCCGCCGGGGACGTGGCCGGCGAAGGGGACGCCCAGCCTCTTCGCCTCGTCCGCGGCGGCGAGGTAGGCTTCGCGCGGCAGGCGCGCGTGGACCTTGACGAAGTCCACGCCCTTCGACCTCAAAAGCCGGACGGCGTCGCGCGCCCCGGCCGCGTCCGTCACCCTCAGGCGGAACGGCCAATCCTTCGGCGCGTCGTCCAGCATCGGCCCGGCCGCCACTATCCTCGGCCCCGGGACGGCCCCCGCCTCCACCCCTCGGCGCAGGTTTAAAATGAACTCCAGGTCCGAGCCCATGTCCCTCGTCGCCGTGACGCCGTTGGCGACGAACAGCGGCAGCGACTCGGCCCCGCTCGCCTGATGGTGCGTGTGCGCGTCCCACAGCCCCGGAATTAAGAACTTGCCGCGTGCGTCCACCACCCGCGCGCCCCTCGGGATGCGCACCCCGCCCGACCTCCCGACGGCCGCGATCCTCCCGCCCTCGATGACGACCGTCATGTCGGGCCGCGCCGGCCCGCCCGTCGCGTCAACGACCGTCACGCGCGTCAGCGCCAGAGGCCGCGGGGCCCGCTGCCCGAATGCGGGTGTCGTAAGCAGCCAGCAGAACGTCAGGAGAAATGGGAGACGCCTTTTCATAAAGTCCGCGACGTGCGAGCGGCGTTCCTTTCACCTCTCCGCCCCCCGCCCGACCCGGCCCTCGGGGGCCGCCCGACGACCGTATCGCCGCCGGAACGTGTGAAGGCGTCGGCGCTCATCGTCTCCCCTGTCGCTGCGACGCCCATCTTCATCTCGGGTCGGCGGGCGGGAGCAGGCGGACGCGCGTCGGGCAGCAAGTCGCTGCTCGTCAGGTGGACGATGTCGCGCGTCGCGTTCCAGTCCTTGAAGACGCCGGGCACGACGGTGAGGAACATGTGGTAAGTGCCGGCGTGGTGGACCACGTCGGGCGCCCAGTGCGTGTAGTCGGCGGGGCCGTAACCTATCTCGGCCGTGCCCTTGTACTTCCAGGTCGCGCCGCCGTCGGCCGACTCGGCGACGCCGATGCGCGTGCCGTGGACCCACGTCACCCCGGCGGCGGCCGCGTCGTTGGCGCGGCGGTTGGTGTAGAGCATGAACCATTTCCGCTCGCGGCGGTTCCAGACGACGACGGGGTCGGCGGCGCCGTCGTGGACGGGGTCGCGGAACAGGGGCTTGGGCGCGAGCTTGCCCTGCGGCGCGGGCCGGTCGGCGGCGGCGCCCGGCTTCGAGAAGAGCGCGGCCGCCGCGAGGAGGACGAGGCAAAGGATTCTAACCGCGGCCCGCGACCTGTTCATGCCCTTAATCTCAGACGCCCCCGGTTTCGGCCGCGGGCTCGGTGAGCGCCCGCTCGATGCGGCGGTCGGGGACGAGCCACATGACGGCGACCGCGACGTAGAGCGCGCAGGCCAGCCACCAGCGCACGAACGAGAGCGGGATGGCCGCGGCGTAGAAGACGACCGACACCCTGCCCTTGAAGTCCTTGCCGAGCGCGCGGGCCAGCGCCGAGTCTCGGCCGTGGTACGAGACGAGGACGCGCGCCAGGATGTAGTAGGCGATTGCCGAGCACAGCAGCACCGCGCCGTAGGCGGCGACGGGCCAGGGGGCGAAGCTGTTTTCGCCCATCCAGCCCGTGACGAAGGGAATCAGCGAAAGCCAGAAGAGCAGGTGGAGGTTGGCCCACAGGACGCGGCCGTTGACCTGTCGGACGGCGTGCAGCAGGTGGTGGTGGTTGCTCCAGTAGATGCCGACGAAGACGAAGCTGAGCACGTAGCTCAGAAACACCGGCACGAGCGGCGCCAGCGAGGCCGGGTCGGTCCCGTGCGGCACCTTCAGCTCAAGCACCATGATCGTGATGATGATGGCGAGCACGCCATCGCTGAACGCTTCCAGACGGCCCCTGCCCATTCAAGAATCTCCACACGTCGAAGCGGCGAGCGCGCCCGGCGAGCGTCGCGGTGCGATTACTCTCTACATGCGCTGATGGCTTTCTCCAAAGCCGTCGCCACCGCCGAAGCGGCACCCTCCCCGACGTAGATGCGCCCCTCCGCTATCCGGCCGGCGTCCCCCGGCCAGTAGCCTTCCCGCCTGATCGCCTCCCTGCCCGCGGCCGCGGCGAAATGGATGATGCGGTAATCGCCTTTCGAGGGCTTCTCCACCCTGACCCCGGCCGGGTCCAGGCCCGACAGGTTCACCCTCCACTCCGCCGACGAGAGGTCGGTGACCGGGTTCCCGACATCACGCGCGTGGGCGCCCCCGGGGACTTGCGACTCGCGGAGACTGATGTCGCAGCCGCCCGCACGCTTAAGGCGGGTGTAGGTCGTCCTGGGATACCGCATCCGGAAATCTATCGCCGCGCCCCTCTTCAACGCCTGCTCCAGTTGGTCGAGCGAAGCCTCCAGAGAGGCGCCGGCCCGGACGCCTTTTCCCCCGCCGGTCTGCCGGGCGAACCCACTCGCGGAGAACACCAGCGCCAGCGCCGCGAGCGCGCACGGGATTCTGACTGAGAACTTTTTCATTTGAGACGACTTCCCCGGCACGGCAGCCGGGATGTTCGTGATTGAAGAGGCGCGGCGGCCACATAGGAGCCGCCATGACACAGTTAACGCCCCCTGACGCCCAACGCATATTAGACCCACCGTTCGCCGCCGGTAAAGGCGCACGTCCGGGCGTCCGACGCGGATTTCATTCCCGCCTATGGTTTCTTAAGCGCCCGCGGCGAACCTGTTGAGGTACGCCCTCCTGTCGAGGATGACGAAAGAGAGGCCGTGCCTGATGAGCTGACAAGCCAGCGCGAGGCCGGTCGGACCCGCGCCGACGATGAGCACGTCGGTCTTCGTCGTCCTCATGGAGCTTCACCCGCGCGCGCGACGCCCAGATGAAGCTTCATGAAGTCGAGCGCGGCTCGGATGATCTCGCGCGACCTCTCGTCGTCGGTCAGGATGTCGAAGGCGTGGACCCCTCGCGGGTGGTTGTAGAGTGTGACGGCGGCGTTCCTTGAGACGGCCTCGGCGACGAAGCGGTCAACCGAGTCGTTCAGCCCCGGTATCCGGTCGAGGCCGGCGCGCGCGATGAACATCGGCGCCAGCTTCGCGGCCCCGCCCTCAAGGTGGGCGAGGGGCGAGAAGGTCTTCAGAGCCTCCGGCGTCTCGTGGGCCCCGTGCATCTCCGACTGCCCGATGTCGAGGAAGGCGTAGAAGGCCACGAGGCAGCGCACGTACTCCGGCCGGTCGCGCGTGGCCGCGCTCAACATCGGGCCGCCGCCCGAGTAAGCCACGAGGCAGACGCGGTCCCCGTCAACGCCCAGCGAGTCGGCGTTGGCGCGGACGTAGGCGAGGGCGGCGGCCACGTCGGCCGCCGCGTCCTGAAGCCGCGGCTTCGGGTAGCCGAGCCGGTGCGTGAAGGTCACGCCGACCATGCCGGAGGCCGCCGCCAGACGCCCCCACGACCTGAAGACGGCCATGTCCTTGGCGCGGCTCCCCGGCGGCACGCTGCCGTGGATGAAAAGGACGGCGGGGAGCCGCGCGCCCTTACGCAAGCGCGGCGGGGCGTAAACGTCCATCAGCAGGTGCGCGGCCCCCGCGTCCGTGTACTTCAAATTCGACTTGACGGCGACCGCCTCCATGCCGGGGACGCGGTAGACGACGGGCATCGAGGCGATGTCGGGCGCCGCCGGGCGGGTTTGCGACGCGCAGGGCGCGAACGCAATGACGGCGGCGAGGCAGGCGAGGACGCCCGACGGTCGGCGCACGGCTAAAGCTCCTTCGTCATGAACACGCTGTAAGGGTCTTCGACGTAGTCGGCGAAGGGGCCGCAGTAGGTGAAGCCGAAGTTGGCGTACAGCCTGCGCGCGGGCTCGAAGGCTTCCATCGAGCCCGTCTCCAGACTGATGCGGCTGTAGCCGCGGCGCCTCGCCTCTTCGATGATGTGACGGAGGATGCCGGACGCGACGCCCTTCCTCAACTGCGACGCGACCGTCCGCATGGACTTGACCTCGCCGTGCCCCGCGCCGAGCTCTTTGAGCGCCCCGCAGCCGAGCAGCTCGCCGCCCTCCCACGCGGTCCAGAACGTGACCTCCGGCCGGCTCAACCCCTCGATGTCGAGCGCGTGAACGCTCTCCGGCGGCGAGTGCCGCGCCGCGTCGCGCAGGTGCTCGCGCAGCAGCTCGCGCACCCCCGCGCCGCTCAGGTCGTCCACCTTAATCTCCACCGGCAACACTCTCCTCAACCTTTATCCGAGGAGGCGCGAGACGACCGAGATCAACTCTATGATGCCCTCCGGCTTTCTCAGGAACACGTCCACGCCCGCCTCGCGCGCCTCCGCCTCGACCTCGCGCGCCGACAGCATGACGATGGGCGTCGCCCGCCGGTGCCGCAACAGCCGCGCGCGCCGCACCAGCTCCATCCCGTTCGCGCCCGGCAGGTCGTAGTCGAATATCAGCAGGGCGTAGGGCGCGTCCGACTCCATCTTCTTCAAGGCCGCCCCGGCGTCGGCGCAACTGTCAACGCGCCGCCCCTCCGCCGCCAGCGTGTCGCTGACGGCGTCGGCCACCGCCTCGTCGTCTTCGACGTGCAGGATGGCGCCGCCGTCCGCCTGATTGCCGCCGCCGGACTTGGCCCTGGCGCCCGGCCGGACTATGCTTCGCCTCCGGGCCTTGGCCGGGACTCTCAAGGCGAGCAGGCTCTTGTGGCGCGTCGCCAGCAGGTGCGTGAGCGACTGGTGCCTGATGCCGAGCCTCCCGGCGGCGCGCGAGATGACGCCGCCCTCGGCCTCCAGCGCCTCGCGGATGAATCGGCCCTCGTACGCCCGGACGGCTTCGGACAGGGCGAAACGCTCGTCGGCCAGCCTCGGCCCGACGAGCGTCCGCGTCACGAGCCGCGCGCACGCCCGCAAGCGGGCGATCTCGTCGGCGTCCTGCGTGCCCTTGAGCAGCTCGTCGGCGCGGCGGTAGGCGTCGTAGAGCGAGGTCTCGGACATCCGCTCGCGGCCGTGCTCCTCGATGAGCGTCAGGGCGGCCAGCCCGGCGTTCGAGAACGAGCCCGAGTCCTGCGCGACGCGGACGGCCCGCCGGAGTATCTGGATGGAGTTTTCGTGCATGCCGAGCCTCGCCCAGACGACGCCCTGGATGGTCATCGCGTCGGCGAGCAGCGCGTACTCGCCGCCCTTCTGAAACGACTCGATGACGCCCGAGATGATACTGTTGGCCTCCGCGTATCGCCCTTCGGCGACGAGCACGCGCGCCCGCGTCTCGTTCACCTGCGCGAGGATGCCGGAGTCCTTGCGGAGCTGGAAAATCCTCTGCGCGCGGTCGAGGTTCTCGTGCGCCTCGGGGTAGCGGCCTATCTTGTAGAGGAGGAAGGCGAGGTTGTTCAGGTTGATGGCGCAGTAGCGCTCGTGCCCGGCCTGCTCGTAGTGATGGATGGCGGCGGTGAACTCTATGATCGCCCGGTCCGAGTAATCCGAGCGGCGCTCGGTCGTGGCCAACTGCATCAGGACGATGGCCCGCTGGCCGTGCCACTTGCCTTTGAGCGCGTCGTTGCAGCTCTCGAAGAACTCTCTTGCCCTTTCGAGCACGTTCCAGGCGTCGTGATAGCGGCCCGTCCAGACCTCGACGAGCGTATGGCGCACGAGGATTTGCGCCTTCAACTCCGCGTCCTGCTCGCCCAGACCCTTGAGCGCCTCGTCCAGAACGACGCGCGACTCGTCGAAGGCCCCGAGCCGCCAGTAGCACACGCCGAGTTCGTACTGGGCCTCGGACACCTTGGCGTGCCGGCGCTCGGACTTGAAGGCGCGGAGCGCCTCGGAGAGCAGGTCTTTGGCCCTCTCCTGCACGCCCGAGATGTGCCTGACGCTGCCGAGCCAGCCCGACAGGACGCCGGTTTGCAGGAGGACTTCGGCGGCCGTCAGGGGCTTGAGCCCCTCGACGCGGGGCCGCTCCCCGACGCCCCGCCACAGGTCGCCCAGCGCCTCTAGCGCGGCCTCGTACTGCCCGACGTGTGTAAACTCCGAGGCCAGCCGGCAGCGCAGGAGCGCCCGCTCGTCGGAAGAGAGTGAAGTGTCATCTAGTAGGTCAAGGCGCGAATCTGCTAAATTCATGTGAGGGTTGCCTTTCTCCATGCTTGCCAGAGTGTGGCAAGGATTAAAATGCCGCCGCACCTCAAAAAGACGCGGCGGCAAAAATGTTCAACGCCTACCAAGATTGAAAGGAAAAACGATGCGTAAAGTTTTCGGAGTTTTGACGCTGACCGCGGTGCTGGCCTACTCGGCCCACGCGGGCATTATACCGAACGCCGACGAGCCGCCCCCGCCGCCTCCCACCTCGTCCTCGACGATGGTCGAGGCTGACGCGGCCCACACGGCCAACCAGCCCGAAGACGGCCCCACCCCCGCAGATACGGCCGCGGATATCACGCTACTGCTCGTCCGCGGCGTCCTGTCTCTTTTCTGACAAACGCGCCGGTGCGGTGACTGAACTGCTGCCGTGGGCACTCGCTCACGGCGGCTCGCTACGGGTGTGCCTAAAGTGAGAGTGTCAGATATGCCGGGAAAGTCGGCGAGGTGACACTCATGGCGCAAGAGAGTAGCGCCTTACAACCTATATTGCAATAAATTTATTCCTGATTTAGGTCATGGCCGCGGCCGCCTCCTCGGAGGTGACGACGGGGACGATCTCGAACTCCACGAGGTCGCGCCAGCGCGCGGCCCAGAGGTCGAGGAGCGCCGCGTCGTCGCACTCCATGAGCTGGAAGCAGCGGCCGTAGTCGGGCTCGACCCAGCCGGCGACGTACGTCAGCCCGTCGGGCGTCATGCGCCCGCGCTCCCTGAAGCGCCGGTAGACGGCCGCGGCCCCTTCGCGGCCCCCGAGGCGTTCGATGACCATGAACAGCATCTCGCGCGTTCTCCGCGTAAACTCGCCGGCTATTCGAGGGCGCACCGCAGCGCCCGCTCCTGCATCGGCACGTGGTTGCGGCCGACGACGGCGAAGACCCTTTTGCCTTCGAGCGCCGCTCCGGCCAGGAGGCGGTACATGTGCAGGTTGCGGTACTCGCTCGACATGCGGTTGATTTCATTGGTGAAGACTCCGCCGGTCTCGGACGAGGGCCGGACGGGGTCGAACCACTGGGCGGGCGCCTGCCACCAATGCGCGGGGGCGCTCCAGTATTTCCTGTAGGCGGCGTCGAGGGCTTCGACGTCGGGGATGACCGCCTCGAAGCCCTTAATCTTTGAAGCCTGGGTCAGCAGTTGCGCGACCGTTCTCTTCAGCTCGTCCTCCGAGAGCTTCCGCCGCCCCCTCTTCAGCGCGCGTCGTCAACCGAATGATTCGGCCGTGTGCGGTCAGTGATGGTGCTCGCGCTCGTACTCGTCGGCCTCTGCCTTCGTGTGGTGGACGGTGCCGTCCGGGTGCTCGGGCGGCGTGTAGACCGTGTAGAGCTTGAGGGCGGTGCCGCCCCCGGCGATGAAGTTGTGGCGCGTGCCCGAGGGGATGACGACGACGCTCCCCGCGCGCACAGGCTTGCTCTCGCCCTCGACGACGGCCTCGCCCTCGCCCGCGACGAAGGCGAGCACCTGGTCAATCCCCTCGTGCGTCTCTTCGCCGATCTCGTCGCCCGGCTGGACGGCCATCAGGACGAGCTGCGAGCGGTCGGTCGTGTAGAGCACGCGGCGGAAATCCTCGTTTTCGGCCGCGAGGCGTGCCACGTCTTCGGCGTAGAAATTCTTCCCCATCCGGACTCCCTCCCCGATTAGAACGTTTCGAGCTTCGTGTGCCCGCCAGTTTACCACCACGCGGCGGGCCGGGGCGAAGGGCTTGCGGCGCGGCCTCTTTTGATGTATCAAACTGTGCGTTAACCGGAGAACAAGGAGACAGGTCAATGAGCACTCAGAGGCAGGAGTCGTCGGACAACTACATCTACCGCGCCACGAACGCCCGGAAGGGTCGCCACGTCGCCGTCACCCCGCAGAACAGCGCGATGCGCCACCTCGTCTACGCGCGCATCATCCTCGATGCCGACGAGCCGCGCGCCGCGTTCGACACGGGCGAGTTTGAGACCGGCCTCATCTGCCTCTCGGGCTCCTGTGACATCAAGGCCGGCGACGAGACTCACCACGTCGGCCGCCGCGACTCCATCTACATCCCGCGCGACACGGAAGTTGAGATTACGACGACGGAGGGCGTTGACCTCGTCGAGTGCTCGGCCGAAGTCGAAGGGAAATATCCCTTGCAGGTCGTGCGCTACGCCGACATCGAGCGCGACCCGGCCTTGAGGTTCCAGACGGGCGGCGCTTCGAGCACGCGCACCATCAACATCGCCATCGGCAAGAACGTCGAGGCCGGCAGGATACTCGCAGGCTTCACCACGACCGAGCCGGGCCACTGGGCCTCGTGGCCGCCGCACGAGCACGCCTCGATGCTCGAAGAGCTTTACGTCTACTTCGACATGCCGGCGCCGGCCTTCGGCGTGCAGTTCGTCTACACGAACCCGGAGGAGCCCGAGTTCGTCGGCGTCGTCCGTGACGGCGACGCGGTCGTGATGCCGCGCGGCTTCCACCCGAACGTCTCCGTGCCCGGCCACACCATCAGCTTCGTCTGGCTGATGGCGGCGCACCGCGAGCAGGAGGACAGGCAGTTCGGCGTCGTCACCGTCCAGCCCGGCTTCGACAAGTCCGGCTCCGGCCTCGAAGCCAGCCGCAAGTAACACCGGGGGAGAAGAAAGATGAAGAAGTGAATCCGCCAGAAAGTTAGGGCGCAGGTCCTGCGCCCCGCCGGCCCGGCCCGCTGAGCCCGCCTCCGAGACCCTACCTCCTCTCGGGGCGTCCGGCGCGTCCCGAGCCAAGCACAAACACTAAAACGCATCCCGCGCGCGCCGCGCGTCAGTCAGGCCGCGGCGTGCCCCTGCCCGCGTTTCAGGAGGAAGGAAATGTCGAAGACCATTGCGCGCGCGCTCGGCCGCGCGTCGCTCTCACTTATCGCGCTCGCCCTGATTCTCGTCCCGACGCCGCGAGTCGGGGCCGCCGCGCCGCGCGAGCGCCGCTTCGCCTTCGAGTACAAGGCGACCGTGAAGGACATCCCCGCGGGCGCCAGGAAAGTTGACCTCTGGATTCCCGTCCCGCACGACGACGCACACCAGAAGATCAAAGGCTTCAGAATCGAGTCGCCCTACCCCTACAAGATTCGCTCCGCCGACTTCGGCAACAAGGTGCTGCACCTCACGGTCGAGAACCCGCCGGCAGCCGCCTTCACCGTCTCGATGTTCTTCGAGGTCGCGCGCCGCGAGCACGTGCAGGAGAGACTTCAACAGACGGGCGCGACCCGCGACGGCGTGAAGCCCGACAAGGACCTCGCCCGCTGGCTCAAGCCCGACCGCCTCGTCCCGCTCGACGACCAGATCAGGAAGTGGGCCGGCGAAGTCGTCGAGGCGGCGGGCGCGCGTACCGACCTTGAGAAGGCGCGGGCCATCTACAACCACGTCGTCTCGACCGTCAAGTACGACAAGTCCGGCAAGGGCTGGGGGCGCGGCGACATCTACTACGCCTGCGACGCGCGCCGCGGCAACTGCACCGACTTCCACGCCATCTTCATCGGCTACGCCCGCGCCGTCGGCGTCCCCGCCCGCTTCGCCATCGGCTTTCCCATCCCCGTAGACAAGAACGCGGGGGCCGTCAGCGGCTACCACTGCTGGGCCGAGTTCTACGCGCGGGGCATCGGCTGGGTGCCTGTCGATGCTTCGGAGGCGGCCAAAGACCCGGCGCGGCGCGAATACTTCTTCGGCGCCCACGACGAGCACCGCGTCGAGTTCACGCGCGGCCGCGACCTCGTCCTCTCGCCCAGGCAGAAGGGCGACCCGCTCAACTACTTTATCTACCCTTACGCCGAGGTGGATGGCAAAGAGCACGCGGGCGTGGAACGCGCCTTCGCCTACCGCGACCTGCCGGCCCCGGCCCCTGCCGCCGGCCGCTAGTTCGGGCATGAAAGGTCCGGCCTCCGTTTGGTATATTGGCCGCGGAGGTTCCGGCCGAAGATGAGGGCGGGCAGTAGCAACGAGAAGACGGCGCGGCGCGCGTGCGCGTTGCTGCTGCTGCTCGCCCTGTCGGTCCTTCAAGGCTGTAGTCCTGAGAGTGAAGCGGACGTGCCGGCGGTTAACGCCGCCGCGCCCGAAGGCATGGTGCTCGTCAAGGGCGGGACGTTCCTCATGGGCGACGACGCGGGGATGCCCGGCGAGTCGCCCGCGCACGAGGTCACGCTCAAACCCTTCTTCATGGACCGCCACGAGGTGACGGCCGCCGAGTTCGCCCGCTTCGTCGAGGCCACCGGCTACCGGACCGAGGCCGAGCGCCTCGGCTGGTCAGGCGTCTTCGACGGCGAGGCCGGCGACTGGACGAAGGGCGACGGCGCCAGTTGGCGTCACCCGCAAGGCCCCGACTCGCAGGCCGCGCCGAACGAGCCGGTCACGCACGTCTCCTGGGCCGACGCCGACGCCTACGCCCGTTGGGCCGGCAAGCGCCTGCCGACCGAGGCCGAGTGGGAGTACGCCGCGCGCGGCGGCCTCGCCGGCAAGACCTATTCGTGGGGCGACGAGCTGCGGCCCGATGGCAAGCCCGTCGCCAACTGGTGGCAGGGCAGCTTCCCCGAACGCGACACCGGCGAGGACGGCTTCCGCGGCCTCGCGCCCGTCGCGAGCTTCCCCCCGAACGGCTTCGGCCTCTACGACATGGGCGGTAACGTCTGGGAGTGGACGGCCGACTGGTTCGACGAAGGCTTCTACTCGCGCAGCCCGGCCGTTAATCCGAAGGGGCCGGACGCGGGCGACGAGCGCGTCATCCGCGGCGGCTCGTGGATGTGCAGCGAAAACTTCTGCACCAACTACCGCGCCGCCGCGCGCGGCCACACCCCGCCCGACAGCGGCCTCAACAACCTCGGCTTCCGCTGCGCCCGCGACCTTTAATCGAACCTACGAGCGTCGCCTTCCGGAATGACGAAAGTTTTCGTTGACTTTGACGAAGACCTTCGTCATAATGCGCGCCGTCGTTACGGTGAAGGAGGCTTGATGCGTCGAACGAAGGAGAAGCCGGCGCCACGCCCGACGGACGTGGAGCTTTCGATTCTGAGGGTGCTGTGGCAGCACGGCCCCGGCACTGTGCGCGAGGTGCTCGCCCGCTACAACGAGGGCCGGAGCGGGGAGGCCGGCTACACGACCATTCTCAAGATGCTCCAGATCATGACGGAGAAGGGCCTGACGGAGCGCGACGACACGCGCCGCCCGCAGGTCTACCGCGCGCGTCTGTCGGAAGAGCAGACGCAGCGGCAGCTCGTCAGCGACCTGCTCGACCGCGCCTTCGGCGGCTCGGCCAAGCAGCTCGTGTTGCAGGCGCTCGCGGCGCGCGAGACGCCCGAGAAGGAGCTGGCGCAGATCGAGACGCTGCTGGAGAAGATAGAGGGGGGCGCGCGGTGATGTTTCCTTTCGACTTGCAGGCGCAGCCGCTCGCGCACGCCCTGGGCCGCGCCATCCTGCACTCGCTCTGGCAGGGCGCGGCCGTGGCGGGCCTGCTCGCGGCGGCGCTCTCGTTGCTGCGGGGCCGCGGCGCGAACGTCCGATACGCCCTCTCGTGCGCGGCGCTGGCGCTGATGCTTCTGCTGCCGGCCGCCACGGTCTGGCAGGTGAGCGGCGCGGCGCAGGAGTCTCTCGCGGCCGAGGAGTCGGCCACGACCGGCGCGAAGCAGGCGGGGAAGTCCGGGCCGGACGGCGGCGCCGTTCACGCCGACGAGCGCGCGGCTGTTGAGAGTCGAGCTTCTTCGACTCGGCGGGCGGATGCTTTCGGGATAAAGAGTCTGCTGCCATGGCTGTCGCTCGTGTGGCTGACGGGCGTGGCGGTGCTTTTGGCGAGGATGCTGGGCGGGCTCGTTTACGCGCGCAGGCTCAGGCGGCGGGGCGTCTCGCCCGTCGGCGAGTTCTGGCAGGAGAGGGCGCGCGACATCTCGCGGCGGCTGGGCCTCGCGCGCGCCGTGCGCGTCCTTGAGTCAACGCTCGTGCAGGTGCCGACGGCCGTCGGCTGGCTGCGTCCGGTCGTCCTCCTGCCGGCGAGCGCCCTCGTGGGGCTCACGCCGCAGCAGCTCGAAACCATCCTCGCGCACGAGCTGGCGCACATACGCCGGCACGACTACCTCCTGAACCTTCTACAGATCGTCGCCGAGACGCTGCTCTTCTACCACCCGGCGGCCTGGTGGGTCTCGCGCCGCGTGCGCGCCGAGCGCGAGCACGTCTGCGACGACCTCGCCGTGCGCGTCTGCGGCGGCGACGCGCTCGCGTACGCGCGCGCCCTCACACGCATGGAGCGTTTGCGCCGTGCGCCGGCCCCGCAAGTCGCTCTCGCGGCGGACGGCGGCAACTTCACTTC
>DATHBF010000411.1:0-2447 GCA_035296285.1 Pyrinomonadaceae bacterium
GCGCGACGCGCGCGCGCGCTCTTCTGGTCTTCACCTTCGTCGTACGGATCTCCGGGTTGAGCAAGCTGTCGTTCGGCGAACTCAAGTAAGGGGATTTCTGGCCGCGAAATATACACGAGAAGCCGGCGGGGCGCAAGAAAAAGGCCGGCTCAGTCAATCCTCGATGCGACGGTGTGCATCGTGTCCACGATGAGGACGGCGATGGGCGGGTAGAAGAAGAGGTCGAAGCGCAGGTGCGGGCCGAAGAGGAGCGGCAGGTCGTTGAAGATGGAGACGTAGCGGGCGTGCGAGCCGACGAAGAGGCCGGCGGCGAGGCTCGCCGCGTAGCCCAGGATGAGGAAGGTCGAGGCGGCGAAGCGCGAGAAGGGCTTGTCTGCCGTCTCGTCGGCCGGGTTAATCACCGAGTCGTGGATGGCCTTCCGCTTGTAAGTGTAGTGCTCGAAGCAAGCCTTGAGGCGGACGGCCAAATGCCAGAGGCCGATGGCGCAGAGCGAGACGAGGACGGCGCGGCCGACGAGGTGGAAGTGCTCCCAGAGACGCGGCTTGAACGTGGCCACGAAGAAGGTCGAGAGGAAGAGCGTGACGGTGGTGAAGACGGCCTGCTGGAGCGCGAAAGTTTCACGCCGCTCGGCCTCGATCATGCGGTCAACGACGCGGTCGAAGCGCGCCTGGACGGCCATCCGCCGCATCCTTTGCGCGTGCGGGTTGTTCGAGTGGAGGACCGAGCCGCCGAGGTCCGAGCTGTTGGCGCGCTTGAACTGCGTGTCGTAGTGGGCGCGTTCGTGCGGGTCGCTGAGCGTCCGGTAGGCCAGCGAGATGAGCCCGAACTCGCGGGCGGCCTGCTCGGTGCCGCCGTTGAGGTCCGGGTGGCGTTGGCGCGCGAGCCGCCGGTAGGCCGACTTGATCTCGGCCGCCGAGGCGCCGCGCTTGACCCCCAAAACTTTGTAATAATCTACCACCGTGACTCCCCAAAACTTCTGGGATCGACAATCGCGGGCGGGAAGGAGCCCCAACGGGCGCATGATAGCATTTTTCGACGCATCCGTCCCACCCGAGTTTACCGGGGTGAGGACGTTAGTTGTGTGGGGTTGTCACTCGGGGACGGATGCGTTCGTGAGGGAGCCAGGGTCGGTGCCTGCTGCCTCGGCCAGGGCCAGCCGAGGGGGGCGAGGACAGTTTTAGCGGCCCCCGCCCCCGGCTCATTTACAAAATTTACAGCAAAATGGGTGCCACCATCGCCCATGTCAGAAACGTTGTAATTTTGTGAGGTGTGGACGTTTCCGGCCCCCAGAAACGTTCACAAATGTAGACGTCGGCGTCCATTATTGTAGACGCCGACGCCTCCCTACCCGCCGTACTTATCCCGAACCCGAGCCGTCCTATTTTCCACCCGCCGGAGTGGCCGAGCCGTCGCCGGAGGCGGCCGCGGCCCGCACCGAACGCTCGATGAAGTTGAGCAGCGTGCGGACGGCGACGCCGGTCGGGCCCTTCGAGCGGAAGGGCTTGGCCTCGTCGCCCCAGGCCGTGCCGGCGATGTCGAGGTGCGCCCACGAGAGGCCGTCGGCGAACTCCTTGATGAAGGCGGCGGCCGTGATGGTGCCGGCCTTGCGCCCGCCGACGTTCTTGATGTCGGCGATGTCGGACTTGATCTGCTTCGTGTACTCCTTGTCGAGCGGCAACTGCCAGAACTTCTCGCCGACCTCGCGGCCTGACTCGATGATCTCGTCAATCAACTCCTGGTCGGTGCCGAGCAGGCCGGTGTTCACGTCGCCGAGGGCGATGGAGACGGCGCCCGTCAGCGTCGCCATATCTATGACCTTGGTGGCGCCTAGCTTCTTGGCGTAGGAGACGGCGTCGGCGAGGATGAGGCGGCCTTCGGCGTCGGTGTTGATGATCTCGATGGTCTTGCCGGACATGGCGCGGACCACGTCGCCGGGTTTGGTGGCCTTGCCGGAGGGCATGTTCTCGGTGGCGGGGACGACGCCGAGGATGGGGATGGGCGGCTTGAGCTGGGCGACGGCGCGCATGACGCCGAGGACGGTGGCGCCGCCCGTCATGTCGTACTTCATCAGCTCCATGTTCTCGCCGGGCTTGATGGAGATGCCGCCGGTGTCGAACGTGATGCCCTTGCCGACGAGCGCGAGATACTCCTCGCCGTCGGCCGGCGCGCCCTTCCCCTCGGGCGTGTACGTGAGGACCATCATCTTCGGCGGCTCGTCGGAGCCGCGGGCGACCGAGAGCAGGGCGCCCATGCCCTCCTGCTCCATGCGGTCGCGGTCGAGCACGTCTATCTCAAGGCCGAACTCGTTGGCGATGCCTTGCGCGCGCTCGGCCATGATGGTCGGCGTCATGTAGGCGCCGGGCTCGTTGGCGAGGTCGCGCGTGAAGTTGACCGACTCGCCGACGACGCGGCCGCGCTCGGCGCCGCGCCTCAAGGCGCCCTCGTC
>DATHBF010000412.1:0-3409 GCA_035296285.1 Pyrinomonadaceae bacterium
CCGCGACGCGCGCCTTCGCCTCGGCGAGCGTCCCGGCGCCCGTAAAATTAACGCGCAGCAGCGAGAGGCCGCCGCCGAGGAAGTGTATGTGCGCGTCGTTGAAGCCGGGCGTGACGAGCCGGCCGCGCAAGTCCACGGTGCGCGAGCCGCGGAAGCCCGCGCTTATCTCGCGCGACGTGCCGACGGCGACGACGCGGCCCCCGTCAACCGCGACCGCCTCGGCCAAGGTGCCGCGCTCGTCGGCGGTGAAGACCTTGCCGTTCGTGAGGACGAGGCTGACCCGGCGTTGCGGGCGCGCGGCCCCGGCCGTCGCAAAGAGAGTTGACGCCAGCAGGGCGAGGGCGAGTGTCGGCGCGAGCGTGGTTCGCAGTCGCATATTTTCAGTAGGCTGTGGAGTCGTTCGGAACGGAAGACGCCGCCTTTATATCACCTTTCGGCGGGGCGGCCGAAGGTAATTCTACTGCTCGTAGTCAACGTCCTCGATGAAGCGCCTCGTGACGGCGACGCGCTCGCGCCGGCTGGCGACGAGGACGGGCTCGCCGCCCTTGGTCTTGACCTTGTAGGACTCGTTGACGCGGAGGCCGGTCAGGAGGTTGGTGCTCACCTTCGTGCTCTCGCCGGTGAGGCGGTCGTAGGTGTCGCTGTCCTCGCCGATGAGCTGGAAGCGACGCGCGGCCGGGTCGTAGCGGAAGCGTTGCGTGAAGTCGGTCGCCTCGCGCGCGCCGCTCAGCTGCGTGACGACGAGCACGCCCGACTTGATCTCGACGGCGGTGCTCGCGCCCGAAGGGTCGCTCAGCATCCCGCCGCAGGTCGAGCAGTAGAGGAGTCTGGCGCCGACGGCCGCCCGCTCGTAGCCGCCCGAGGGGCGCGCGAAGAGGATGACGAGCGCGCGGTGGCGCGTGTTGACGATGCCCTCCTTGTTTTCCGCGGCCAGGTCTTCGGCGACGCGCAGCACGGCGTCCGGCGAGCCGTCGCGGTTGAGGTCGCCGCTTACGACCTCGCCCTCCAGCTTCCAGCCGCGCGGCACGAAGTCCTCGGGCGCTTTGCCCTCGGCGGGCACCGACTGCGGGTCGAGGAAGCGGCGCGGCTCGTCCTGCAAAACGACGGCCGAGAGCGTCAGAAAAATCGAGGCGATGAAGGCGAGCATCAGTTTATAAAGTCTCCTTGTTCGGGTGAATCATCCGAGAGTTTCGAGGAAGGCGCGCAGCTCCGGCGCGGTCGGCAGCGCGGTGCGTGCGCCGAGGGCGCGGCACTTGAGGGCGGCGACGGCGCAGCCGAGTCGCAGTGAGTCCTCCACGTCCTCGCCGCCGAGCAGGCCGTAGAGGAGGCCGACGTGGAAGGCGTCGCCCGCGCCCGTCGTGTCGCGGCAGCCGCCGGGGACGGGCAGCGCGGGCGACTCGGCGAAAGCGCCTTCGTGGTAGACGACCGCGCCGCGCTCGCCCAAGGTCATGCCGACGACCGCGCCCGGCCTCACGCGCGACGCCAGCTCGACGAGGGCCGCGCGCTCGTCCGCGAGGCCCGTCACCTTCTGCGGGAACTCTTTGGAGGAGACGAGCAGGTCGACGAGCGGCAGAAGCTCTTCGAGGCCGGGGTAGATGTTGTCTATGTCGAGCGAGATAATGGTGCCGGCGGCGCGGGCCTCGCGGGCGAGGCGGGCGCAGGCCGGCGGGTCGTGCGCGTCCATGTGCAGGACGCGTGCGCGGCGGGCGAGCCCCGAGGGCGCCTCGTCCTCGCGGTAGCCGAGCCGCTCGTCGCGGTCCCAGATGACGGTGCGCTCGCCGCTCGGCGCGTCGATCAGGATGAAGGCTATCTGGTTGCGCGCGCCCTCGACGGTTTCGGACGGCGTGGCGTCAACGCCTTCTTCGCGGAGCGTTCGGAGGCCGTAGAGGCCGGCGTCGTCGGAGCCGAAGCGGCCGGCGTAGACGGTCCGCAGGCCGAGCCTCCGGAGCCCGACCATCGCCGAGGCCGTCATCCCGCCGGCCGAGCGCAGGTGCTCGACGAGCCGCGTCTTGGTGTCGAACTCAGGGTAGGCGGGGACGACGACGAGGTGGTCCACGGCGTTGACGCCGAAGCCGGCGGCGTCGAACTCTCTGTCATGCGGGGGCTCGAAGGGGAATCTCACGCTCTTAAAGGGTCGCCGTCCCGGCGGAAGAATTTAACACGGAAGGGGCGGGCGGGCGTTATTATACGCGGCGGGGGCGGCCCCACAAGGTGCGCGGCCCCCGAATAACGCTCTCACAAGAGGGAAAGATGACGAAGCTCAAACGCGCCGGGCTGGGACTGCCGTCGGCGCTGCTTTTACTGTCGGCCCTGCAAGGCGCGGCGACCCCGCCCGCCCGCGCGCAGAACGGCGCGGCGACGCCCGAGCAGCCGGCCGCCGAAGCCCCGGCCAGCCCGGGCGTCGCCTACGGCTCGCTGCAAGAGGTGGTGGGGAGGATGAACGCGCGGCTGCTGGTCATCCGGCCGCGGACGGTCAGCGCGGGCGACCCCGCGCTCGGCGTGGCCGAGGCGGTCCGCAAGAGGGACGTGACCGAGCGGCGCCTCGGCCGCCTCCACAACGCCATCGCCGTGATGCTCAACAAGTACGTCCAGAAGTACGGGAGCATGACGGCGGCCCGGAGCCCCGAGCAGGCGGACTACGTCGTCGTCTTCAACCTCCTGCAATTCAAGCGGACCCTCAACGGCATCTACCCGACGGGCGAGATGTACCTCGTCGCCTACAGGGAGCCGGGGCCGCCGCGCGTCCTCTGGCAGACGCCGAAGGAGATGTTCTACGACGACGCCACGAAGAGCCTCATCAAGGCGCTCAAACAGTCGCGCGGCGAGAAGTGAGCTACCGCCCGAAGAACTCGCCGGCCTTGCAGGAGAAGCCGGGCAGCACGGGCGACGTAACCTCGTCGTCTCCCTTAAGCGTCAACGCTAAGGCGAGCACGTCTCCCTCACGCCGGTATATCTCCATCGTGCGCGCCGCCGGGTCGGCCACCCAGTATTCTTTCACGCCGAACTTGCTATAGACCTGCAACTTCACCACGCGGTCGCGGCGTGCGTTCTCGCCGCCGGGCGAGACTACCTCGATTACCAACTCGGGCGCCTCGTGTACGTGTGGCCCATCGCCTACAACATCCACCTGCCGCTTCGTCAGGGCGACCACGTCGGGGATGACGCTGTTGTACTTGTCGAAGATGACGCCGGGATTAGGGAGGACCTCGCCGGCGGGGTTCTTCTCAAAGTAGTTGCCGATGATTCTTACCAGATTGGCGATAACGCGCTGATGCTTAACGCCTGGGTTGCGGGACACGACGAGTTCTCCTTCGATCAACTCATACCGGTTGCCGTCGTCGGGCAGCAGTAAGAGGTCGTCGGCGGTCAGGAGCGGGTAGACTTTGGGTGTCATTTCGGAACCTCCTGC
>DATHBF010000413.1:0-1607 GCA_035296285.1 Pyrinomonadaceae bacterium
ACCACCGCGCCGGCCGCCGCCCGGACGGCTGCGCCAGACCCGAACGACCCAATCGCGCGCATCAAGGACGAGGGGCTCAATCGCTCGCAGGTGATGCAAACTCTCAGTTACCTGTCCGACGTGATCGGGCCGCGCCTGACCAACTCGCCCGGCATGAAGCGCGCCAACGAATGGACGCGCGACCAGATGACGAAGTGGGGCATGCAGAACGCGCACCTCGAAGCGTGGGGGCCGTTCGGGCGCGGCTGGACGTTGAAGCGTTTCTCGGCCGAAGTCGTCGAACCGCTCGCCGTCCCGCTCATCGCCTACCCGAAAGCCTGGTCGCCCGGCACGAACGGCGCGCTCAACGCAGAGGTCGTCCACCTGGATGCGACCGACATGGCGGGGCTTGAGAAGTACCGCGGAAAGCTCAAGGGAGCAATCGTGCTCGTCTCGCCCGTCCGCGAAATCAAAGCCCACTTCGAGCCGCAAGGCACGCGCATGACCGAGAAGGATTTACTCGCGCTCGCCAATGCGCCCGACCCTGCGTCTCTGCCGCCGCGTCCGCAGTTTCAGCCGACGCCCGAATTCATCGCAAATTTCCTCATGAACATGCGGCGGATGAAATTTCTCTCCGACGAAGGCGCGGCCATGATCCTCGAACCGGGGCGGGGCGACGGCGGCACGATCTTCGTCCAGAGCGCCACCGTGCCCCCGGCCTCGATCCCTGAGACGCTCGACCCGGCGGCCTTGCAGACGTTCTTCCGCCGCGGCCCCTCGGCCTACGACAAGAACGCGCCCGCCTTTACGCCGCAGGTCGTCGTCTCCGGCGAGCACTACAACCGCCTCGTGCGCATGGTTCAAGCGGGCGAGCGCGTGCGCATGAACGTCAACCTCGAAGTGCAATTTCAGGATCAGGACTTGATGGGATACAACACCATCGCCGAAATTCCGGGCAGCGACTTGAAAGACGAAGTGGTGATGCTCGGCGGCCACATGGATTCGTGGCACGCCGGCACGGGCGCGACCGACAACGCCGCCGGTTGCGCCGTCGCGATGGAGGCCGCGCGCATCCTGATGGCCTTGAACCTCAAGCCCCGCCGCACGATTCGCGTCGCCCTGTGGAGCGGCGAGGAGCAGGGCTTGCTCGGCTCGCGCGCTTACGTCCGTGAACACTTCGGCGAGATCGTCCAGCCGACGCCGCAGCCCACGCCCCCCGGCGCGGGCGAAGGCCGCCCCGTGGCCGCGCCGACTCCTGCGCCGCGTGGTCGTCTCGTTACCAAACCCGCCTACGACAAGTTCGCAGGCTACTTCAACCTCGACAACGGGACGGGAAAAATCCGCGGCGTCTACCTGCAAGGCAACGAGGCCGTCCGCCCGCTCTTCCGCTCGTGGCTGATGCCCTTCAGCGACTTGGGCGCGCAGACGCTCTCGATCTCCAACACGGGCGGAACCGACCACCTCGCCTTCGACGCCATCGGCCTGCCCGGCTTTCAATTCATACAGGACGAGGTGGAGTATGAGACGCGCACTCACCATTCAAACCAGGATGTCTTCGACCGCATACAGGCCGACGACATGAAACAGGCCGCCACCATCATGGCCGCCTTCGTCTACCAGGCGGCCAT
>DATHBF010000414.1:0-7912 GCA_035296285.1 Pyrinomonadaceae bacterium
AGATGATACCGGTATCTTATTGATGACACCGGATTTACAAGATTGAAAAGTTAGTGTATGTATGCGGGCGGTAGCAGAGGTCCGGGGTCACCGATCCCGAAAAACAGATCGGCCCGAAGCGCACTAGTTTAGCGACCAAACGCTTCAGGCCGATTAAGGAACTCGCCTTGACGGCGAGCCGGTGTTCGTGTGTCAAAACCTTATACGACATTCTACGGACGCTGGTCCGCCAAGTCAAGCCTTTTAATTACAAGGATTTGACTATGAGCTTACAGCCGCTGCCGTCGGCGCGTTTCGTCCGCAGGACGAGCCTCGGGCCGAACGAGTACCGCAAGAACTTTCGCCAGCTCGACGGTGACGTGATTGCAGCCGTCACCTCTCGGGAGGCGGACAAGGTGACGCCGCTGATGAGCAAGATATATCTGCGGCTGGTCTCGGCGCCTTCGGAGTTTTGGGAGCGGGAGGGCGTGCTCTACTTCACGTCGGGGGAGATGGACGGGCGCCCTTTGAAGGCATCGAAGGTGCTTTACGAAGTCCTGGGGGTCTCGTCGGCAACAGCGCACAAGGCGCTTGGGTGGATGCACGAGCAGGGCATCATCGGCTACTTCTCGGGGAAGAACGGCGCCGGCATTCGCATCTTCCTCAACCGCGCGGCCAACTCCATCGGCGTGAGGCCGCAGGCAGCGGGCAAAAAAATTTTACCCTTCAGCCGCAGCTCAAACGACGGAGTTGCTGGCTCAAGCATTGAGCCAGCCTTTAAAGACAGCTACGCTGATTTAGAAATTTTAGAGAAAGATGTAAATCCCTGCGCGCCAAAAAGCAGCGCGGAGACGAAGCCGGTTGGTAAAACGTCTTCAGCATCAACCCGCCCACCGAGCCTCGCCGTGCGCGCGCACCAAAGCCTAGGAGAGAGGGAGCCAGCGTCAGAAGCGACACAGGCTTTCGGCGCCGTCTTGGTCGAGGAGATCCTCCTGCGCTTGAGAGGAGAACTGGAGCCCTGCATCAGGGAAACCGCGGCCCGCGCCGCCGCGCAGTCTGCCTCGCGAGAGATGGAGCGCACGCGGGAATGGTTCGAGACCAAGGCGCTGCCGAAGGCGGTACGGGTGGCGCAGCGCGAGACCTACGACCTGCTGCGCAAGCACGGGGCGGTCGAAGGCCGGCCGGGGAAGGGGAGCGCGGGCTTGGAAGTGGGGCGCGGCGCGGGAGATTACGCGGTGCCTGCGGCGCGGCCGCAGACGCCTGAAGAAGTGCGGGAGACGGCCGAGGTGTGCGTCGCCCTCTTCGAAAGTCAGGGCAAGCCGATTGAGGTGACGCTCGCAGAAATCAGTTCTGAGGGGGGCGGGTGGCTGCTCCCGCAGGACGTGGAGCGGGTGCGCGAGGCGGCGCGAGAGTTGTCGCTCTCGTGGGGCATAGGAGGGAAGGGTTGATTCGTTCTTTCGGCGGGTGGCGTGAAAGTTGAGCCTTGAATGTGTAATTTTTCCTTGAGACGCTGTGTGCTGCTTCATGTAGATGGTGGCTACGATTTTGCTTACTATCTCTATGCGATTCTCTGCCCAATTTGCCTGTGCGTCTTATAATGAAGAGTTATCGGATGCAAAACCACATCAAGACTAGGGCCGGCTTGAGCCCCTACCTGATAAGAGAGAAGTGGGCTCTCGTAGCGGACGTGAATGGAGTGCTCACGCGCGAGGGGATTTTGGAGTCTTCGGCCGACGTGACGGTGAAGAGTTGGCTGGTCGCGGTGCCGACGACCGCTGCGCGCAGTGAAGTCCTGTTCGACGGCGGGCGTCGCCGAGACCGCTTCGTCAGGGCTGATGGTATGCTTGAGGTCTCGGCGACGGCGGACTGGCCGCTGGAGGTCTCTTTACAGGCCGCGGGCGGCGGGGCGCTCGGGCACAACGCCCGCGGCGGGGTGCCGCTGCATCTGGTCTACGAAGTGGGCGGGCTGCGCCTCAAGGCGGGTGAGCCCGCGCGCTGGCGAATCACGCTGAAAGCGGAAGAAGTGGAGAGCCGGTAGAGTATGGAAGCAACTTCAGAAATCAACCCGCACCCGCAGCACACCGACTGGTCAAGCGTCCCCGTGGAGGTGCTCGAAGACGGCACCGAACGGCAGATGATAGTAGGTGAGAGGATGATGGTCTGCCGGCTGCGTTTCGCGCCGAGGGTCGTCACGCCGCCGCACGACCACCCGCACGAGCAGATAACGCTGGTCGAGCGCGGGCGCGTGCTCTTCACCGTCGGCGCGGAGCAGCGCGTCGCCGTGGCCGGCGACATTCTCCACTTCCCGCCCGGTAGCTGGCACGGCGCCACCATGCTCGACGAGGAAGTAGTCCTCGTAGACATCTTCTCGCCGATACGTGAGGACTTTCTACGCCGCGGATTGTGAGAAAAAGGGCCGCGGCCTGATGCAAATCGGGCCACAACCCTGTGCGATTTGGGGCCGGGCGGGCGCGAGACGAAAGGTGCTCGACGCCCGCCCGGCTTTTCGGCGTTTGACCGAAACGTTCTTCTTATTTATGCGGCGGCACGGGCTCGTTGTCGCCGGACGTGTACTCAAGTAGGTTGTCAATCTCGTCCCTGTCGGACGGGTACTTGAGCGTCATGGAGCAAATCTCAGAGGTGTCCTGGCCTTCGAGGTAGCGCGCGAAGAACGGCAGGCTCCGCTCGGAGAGTTCGGGGGCGTGTGCTTCTGTCTTGTCTCGCATTGAGTGATCTCCTTCAGGGGTTAAAGTGAGCTAAAGCGAGGTACGAAAAATCTTACGGCGACACCTATGATGAGCCGACGGCGCTTCGAGGATGACTCGGCGTCCTGATTTATTCTCGAAGACCGAAGCCCTTGAAGTAAGAGGACTGAAGGGCGTCGAGCTTCTTCAGTCGTGACGCAGCGCAGTCACCGGGTCAACGCGCGCGGCGCGTGAAGCGGGGTAGAGGGTGGCGAGAACCGAGACGAGCAGGGCGAGCGCGAGCGCGCCGAGCCAAAGGTAGGGCGGCAGCCAGAAGAATTCCAGGTAGTCAACGCCCTGCGGCTTCAGGATGAACCGATAGGCGAGGCGGTTCGCCAGCTCGTCCACGCCCCACGCCAGGAGCGCCCCCACAATCCCGCCCGCCAGGCCGATCACCGACGCCTCGACGAAGAAGATTTGCTTGATCTCCCTGTCCTCGGCGCCGATGGCCTTCATGATGCCGATCTCGCGCGTGCGCTCGATGGTGGACATCAGCATCGTGTTGGCGATGCCGAGCGACGCGACGAGGAGCGAGATGCCGCCGAGCAGGGCGAGCGCGGAATTGATGATGAGGAAGATGCTGCGTATCTGCTTGAACTCGTCTACGAAGGAGAAGCTCCCGAAGCCGAGCTGCGACAGCCGCGCGCGCACCTCGCTCAACTGCACGGGGTCGCCGACGCGTACGACCGCCGTCGTAAAACTGACGTTCTCGCCGCCGCCGACCGTGCCGTTCTGGCGCGCCAGGCGCAGGGCGACGCGGCCGAGCGGGTCAGGGTGCTCGTCCTTCCACCTGCGCGCCGCGTCGAGAGGCAGATAGATGTTGGAAGGCGCGGTGAGGCCGCGAAAGCGGTTGCCGCCCGGCTCTTCCGCCAGCACGCCGACGATGCGATAGGTGCGCGCCACGACCAGCTCGTCCGGCGCCGCGCCCGCCTCGCCGTTTCCCTCTGGCGTAGCCGGCGCGTCCATGATTTCGACCGTCTGGCCGACGGCGTCCGAGAGCTTCTCGTACCCGAAGCGGCGGGCGAAAGATTGCGTCACCACTACCTCGTCGGCGTCGGGGCCGCTTATCATGCGGCCGACGGCGTACGACTTCAGGCGCGTGGACGGGTCGGGCACGGGCGCCCCCCTGAACGTCTCCATCACGGTGCGGTTGTTGGCACGCGCGTAGGCCGAAAAGTTGATGTGCGGCCTGACGTAGACGACGCCGGGAATCTGCGCGATCTCTTCGAGCGCGCGGTCGTCGAGCGCGCGCTCCGGCACGTAGTCGGGCGTGAAGTCGCCGCCGGGCGCCTGGCTTGGGGCTTGCGCCGCCCGCGCGTCGGGCCGGCCCTCCTTGTTGGCGGCGAGGCTGAAGAGCGAGCGGCCGAAGACGTGAATCTCGCTGAGGCCGTCGAGGTTCTGGAAGCGCGAGAGCGCGTCGCGTTGCAGGCCGAGCCCGAACGAAATCATGCTGATGACGACGGCGACGCCGATGACGACGCCCGTCGTCGTCAGCGCGACGCGGAGTCTGGATTCGCGCAGGTTGCGCAGGGCGAGCCGGAGAATGTCAAAGAAGCTCATGGTTCAAATCGTCGTTCCCGTCTCTTCGCGCCGGAGGAAGATTCTCGTCCGCTTCGACGACCGCGCCGTCTTTCATCGAGATGCTGCGGCCGGCGAAGCGCGCGGCCAGCTCGTGGTCGTGCGTCACCATCAGGACGGCGAGGCCGTCCTGCTCGACCATCTCGCGCAGCAGTCGGAGAATGTCCTCGGCGCGCGTCGAGTCGAGGTTGCCGGTCGGCTCGTCGGCGAGCAGGAGGCGCGGGCGGTTGGCGAGCGCACGCGCGATGGAGACGCGCTGCTGTTCGCCGCCCGAGAGTTCGGAGGGGCGGTGGTGGACGCGCGCCTCAAGGCCGACGCGGCTCAGAAGTTCGTAGGCGCGATGCCTGCGCGCGGCCCCGCGCAGCCCACCGAAGGCGAGCGCCAGCTCGACGTTCTCGGCGGCGGTCATTGACGGAATCAGGTTGAAGTTCTGGAAGATCATCCCGACCGAGTGGCGGCGATAGCGCGCCATCTCTTTTTTGTCGGAGTGGACGAGCGCGCGGCCTTCAAAGAAGACTTCGCCCTCGCTCGGGCGGTCGAGGCCGCCGACGATGTTCAGGAGCGTTGATTTCCCAGACCCCGAAGTGCCGCGTATGGCTACGAACTCCTGTTCGCCGACGCTGACGGAGGCGCCCGTCAGAGCCGTCACGCGTACTTCGCCCGTCCGGTAAAATTTCGAGACCCGACGCGTTTCTAGAAGGGTTGACATATGAATACTGACCGCGAGCGTTAGCGACTCCCGCGCGTGTCGAGGAACTTCAAAGCGGCGGCGATGTCGGCGTCTTGGCCTTCGCGGGATTGGACCGCGATGTCCGGCTCGACGCCCCTGCCCTCGACGCGGACGCCCCGCGGCGTGCGGAAATCCCAGACGGGCAGAAGGAGTGTCCAACCACCTCCGACGGGCACCTCGGAGGCCGACAGCATCGCGCCCGGCGTGCGTCGCCCGACGAGCGTCGCGGCGCGCGTGTCTTTCACGACGCTCGCCAGCGCCTCGCCCGCGCTGAAACAATACTCGTCTATCAAAACGACCACGCGCCCGCGATACGCGCGCGGCGCCCGCCCGCCCGTCGTCAACATCAAAGCGCCCGCGGCCGCCATCTCGCGCGCCAGGTCTTCGGAATTATAGCCGGAAAAGACGGGCAGCGCGGAGGGGTCGAGATTTTCGATGGAGCGCGCCCGGCGCCGGGTCAAACCGTCGCGGCTGGCGAAGTAGCCGACGGGCTGCGCGTGCGGCAGGATGTAGTCGCCGAGCCGCATGGCCGCGCCGAGCGCGCCGCCGCCGTTGTCGCGCAGGTCGATGACGAGCGAGCCGTAACCGCCGAGGTCGGCGAACGCACGGTCAACACGCGCGACGACCTTCGGCCCGTCCCCGAAGCTCTCGATTCTGAGGTAGCCGACAGACGGCGTAAGCTCTCGCCAGGTAATGCCTTCGGTCGCCTCGCCCGCGTCGCCGGGACGCGTCGGCGCGGCCGGGTGCAGCTCTTTCGACCACGTAGGGGCGGCGAAGAAGTCTAGGTGCGACGCGCGAAACTCGCCGAGCATACGGCGCATGACCGAGAGAAACTCGCCGTCGCCGCGCGCGGCGGCGACCTGCGGGCGGTAGCGCCGGCGCAACCCGCGAACGTCAACGCCGTTGAAGTCGGGCGCGTAAAAACCGCGCTCGACCTGTGCGCAGACCGCGTCGAAGACTTCGAGGCGGGGCTTCGAGACGTGCGCGCGGTCGCGCAGCCCGCGCATCTCGCCCTTGACGAAGAAGCTCGTGAAGAAGCCTTCGCGCGACCATTCGCCGCCCAGCCGGTCGCCGTCAACAGTCGCCGTGACCCTGAAGTCGCCGTGAGAAGTTCTGGCGCCGAGCGTCAGTCTCCTGCCGTCGAAATGTCCGGCCACTTCGTCTATCCGAAACGTTCCGAGCGGGCCGAGCACGGCGGCCGTCACCTTTCCGCCTCGCCCGGCCACGAACTCGACCGGCAGCTCGTGGGAGCCCTGTGGCGTGTCAAAGACCACCTTCCAGCGCCCGCCCAGCCGGCCGCGCCGCGCGCCCCCTTTTTCAGCCGCCGCGGCCGGCGCAGGCAACGCCGCCGCCAGCACCGCCTGACAAAGACAGACCAAAACGATTGCTCTCAACATTCTCAAGCGTCGGCCCGCCGTCAGGACGTGCCCGTCCTGCGCCGCAGGGGTTCGTCTTGTGGCCGCTCCTGCCGGTGAAGACTTGCCTCGAAGCCGGCGAGGAAACGCCCGAGCGAAGACTTCTCGGTCGCCATCGCGCGCCGCATCCTGGTGAACTGTTCGGCCCACGACTCGCCCCCGCGCGGCAACCTCGCCTCCAGCTCAAGGCCCAGGCGAGTCGAGAAGCCGTCCCAGTAGACCCAGTGCTCGGGCGCAGCCGTCAACTGCGCCTGCATGTTGGCGAAGATGCGGACGGTCGTGTGATAGATGTCTTCGCCGAGGTTGCCCGTGCGGCTCAGCTCAATCGGCGGGTCGTAGCGCAGGATGAAGCGCCCGCGCCTGCCCCGCCAGCAGTAGGCGGGCTGCAGCCGCGCGTTGGCCTTCAGGGCGAAGAAGGCCGTGCCGCCCATCGCCACCGTCAGGCCGCCGAAGAAGGGCACGTACATCAAACCGGGGTTGTATTCGTAAACGTCCGGCATGATGCCGAGCACGCCGCCCTTCCTGAGCGCGCGCGTCCCGCCGAGGATGGCCGTCCGGTCGTTGTAGAGCACCCGCGTCCCCACGTCGAGCCGCTCGAACAGGCCCTTGTAGATGTGCGTCGTCGGGTTCTTCTCCGGCGCGTCGTAGAAGACGCTGAACTGCTTATGCTGGGCGATGTCCATCGCCGCCCGCATCGTGCCGATGGCGAAACTGCCGTAGTGCGGAGTGAACAGCACGACCGGGTCGGGGCTCTCGAACGCCGCGCGCAGGTGCTCCTCGCCCACGACATCTACACGCCGGGAGCAGAAGTCGCGCAGCTGCGCGCCCGGCATCATGTCGAGCTGTTTGCGCTCATACTCGCCCTGGAACATCGAGCGCCGGTGCCTGATGACGAGGTCGCGCAGCCCCGCGTCCGAGAGGTCGGGGAAGGCGAGCGAGAAGTTGTACTTGAGCCGCGCTGTCTCTTCGGCGTTGAGGTACTCGTAGGCGTCGGCCACCCGGCCGAGCACGGCCGAGCCGACGGGCGCCGTCGCCTGCATCAGAGCGTGCGACGCGGGCGAGCGGTAGAGTTCCTTGATTCTCCCTTTCAACATCATGCCTGATAGACCTTCAGCCTGAGCCGGCGACGGCGGCCAGGCGCTCCTTGTCAATCGTCTCCTGCGCCTTCTGCAATTCGGCAATCGAACGCGCGAAAGTAGCGTCCTCAAAATTCGGGTCGGCCGCCTTCCACGCGCGCACGTAGCCCTCCACCATCTTGAGCTTCATGACCGCCGTGACCGCCTTCATGCCGTGGGCCAGCATTTGCGTCTCTGTCCATGAAAGCACGTCCGTCGGCACTTCGCGGAAGACCTGCTCCATGCGTCCGGCGAGCCAGGCGAGCAGGGCGTCAACGTCACCCTCGCCCACCGCGCGCGCGCCGGCCGAGGGGTAGGCTACGAGACGGAGCCGGCGCGTCGCGGCGAGCT
>DATHBF010000415.1:0-2624 GCA_035296285.1 Pyrinomonadaceae bacterium
GGGCCGGGCCGCAACCTCGCCTCGTCGAACGTCCAGGTCGCGGCCTCGAACGCGGAGAAGCCGGGCTTCGGCAACGAGAAGATGCTCCGCTTGAGCGAGCCGCAGCTCTGCATGAAGTGTCACACCGAGACGAAGCACCAGTTCAACATGCCCTTCAGGCACAAGGTTCTCGAAGGCGCCATGCGTTGCAGCGACTGCCACAACGCGCACGGCGGCTTCGAGCAGAAGCAGGCCCGCCTCGCCACCGGCGCCGACCAGGCTTGCATCAAGTGCCACACCGACAAGCAGGGGCCTTTCACCTACGAGCACGCGCCCGTCAAGACCGAAGGGTGCGCCTCGTGCCACACGCCGCACGGCTCGGCCAACCCGAGGCTCCTGCGGACCAACAAGGTCGCGCAGCTCTGCCTCGAATGCCACACGGTCGATCACGGCGTCGGCGCCTTGGAACCCATCGGCCCCGCGCACAACCTGAACCTGCAATACGCCGACTGCACGAGTTGCCACGTCAAGATTCACGGGTCGCACACGAGCCCCGTCTTCATGCGTTGACCGCCAACGCGCCGAGAGGATGGACCTAGATGAACACGAAACCCACACGCGCGCTCCGTAACAGACTGGCGGGGCTCTCGCTGGCGCTCGCGCTCGCCGCCACGGCCGCCGCGCAGCAGCCCGCCCCGAGCCCGCAAGGCACGGCAGGCGCGAAGGCCGACACCGGCGCCGCCCCGCAGACGACCGCACCCGAGAGCGACTTCAAAGTCACTTCCAGCGTCGAGGTCGGCGTCCGCGGCCTCCGCGTGGTCGGCGACCTGAACAAGTACCAGAGCGACCTGAACTACAAGGCCGGCCCGCGCGTCTTCGACTCAAGCTTCCTCGTCGAGACGCGCGACGGCGCGGGCGCCCCCTTCGACTCGCTGCTCGTGACCTCGACCGGGTGGGGCTCGGACCCGCACGGCCACGCCCGCTTCAGCGTCGAGAAGACGAAGTGGTATCGTTTCGACGGCTCCTACCGCCGCTTCAAATACTTCAGGTTCCTCAACAACTTCGCGAACCCCAACTACGCGCCGCCGTCGCGCCAGACCAACCCCGTCACCGGCCAGCACGGCTCCGACACGCGCCAGCAGGTCGGCGACTTCGACCTGACCGTCCTGCCGAAGAACGAAAAGATTCGATTCAACTTCGGCTACTCGCCGACGCGCTACCGCGGGCCGGCCTTCACGCACTACCGCGGCGGCGGCGACGAGTTCCCCGTGCTCTCGCGGGTGGACACGCGCGCCAACGACTTCCGCCTCGGCGCCGACTGGAAGCTCGGCCCGCTCGACTTCTCCTTCATGCAGGGCTTCCGCCGCTTCACCGACGAGACCTTCATCCCCAATCAGGGCACCCTCGTCGGCAACAACCCGACGCCCGCCAACGCCATCCTGACCAGCCTTGAGCGCACCAACCCCGTCAAAGGCAAGGTCGATTACACGCGCTTCAGCGCGCACACGCTCGTCGCCCGCCGGCTCGACCTGACGGGCCGCTTCATCTACAGCACGGCGACCAACGACTTCAACTTCCTCGACGTGTTCGCCGGCACCAACTACAACACGCGCATCACGGGCATCCCCTCGACCTACAACCCGCCGAACACCGTCGTCGGCCGGCAGTCGTTCGTCGGCGACACGAAGCGCCCGCAGGCGCTCGGCGATTTGGCCGCGACCTTCCTCGTCACCGACCGTCTGCGCATCTCGAACACGTTCCGCGTCGAGACGTTCCAGATCAGCGGCGGCGCCTTCTACACGAGCCTCTTCAACGTCACACGCCCCAACGGCACGGCGCTGGCGCCGCTCACGCCGTCGGGCACTTCCTACGACCTGACGAAGTTCCGCCGGTTCCAGAACACCATCGAGGCCGACTACGAGTTTTCGGAGAAGTACACGGCCCGCTTCGGCTACCGCTACGGCACGCGCCGCATCGAGCGTTTCGTCAGCGGCGCCAACCTCGCCAGCAACGGCGCGCCGCTGCTCGTGCCCGAACACGAGGAGGAGGAGAACCACACGCACGTCTTCACGGGCGGCGTGCGCGCGCGGCCCATCAAGGGCTGGACGCTCTCCTTCAACGTCGATCACGGCACGGCCGACAACATCTTCACCCGCTTCGGCAACTACAACTACACCAACTTCAAGGCGCGCAGCCGCTACGCCGTCAGCCGCACGCTCTCCTTCAACCTCGGGCTCATCACCCGCGACAACTCGAACCCGACCGAAATAGACGGCGTCTCGCTCGCCGACTTCGGCGTGAACATCAAGTCGCGCATCTTCACCTCGTCGTTCGACTGGCAGGCCAACCCGCGCCTCTCGTTCGGCGCGGGCTACAACCACAACCGGGTGGACAGCGACGCCGTCATCGAGTACGCCTTCCTGAGCACCCAGAACGCGGCCATCCGCGGCCGCAGCCTCTACTTCCAGAGGAACCACTTCTTCCACTTCGACGCGGTGGCGCAGCCCTTCCGGCGCGTCTCGCTCTACGCCACCTACCGCGTCAACAAGGACACGGGGCAGGGCGACCGCGTCTCGAACCCGGCGGGCGCGCTGCTCATCTCGTCCTACCCGATGAGCTACCAGTCGCCCGAGGCGCGGGTCGCC
>DATHBF010000416.1:0-4917 GCA_035296285.1 Pyrinomonadaceae bacterium
ATCATGGGCGACGCTTACTCGCGCTCGGTTCTGGGGACGGAGCGGCCGGCCGTCGGCCTGATGAGCATCGGCGAGGAGGAGGCGAAGGGCAACGACCTGACGAAGGAGGCGTTCCCGCTCATGAGGGAGCTTTCGAGCCTGAACTTCGTCGGCAACGTCGAGGGGCGCGACGTGTTCACCGGAGAGTTTGACGTGATCGTCACGGACGGCTTCACCGGCAACGTCATGTTGAAGCTCTCCGAGGGGTTGCAGGACGCCTTCATCTCGATGATTAAGCGCGAGCTGTCGGCGTCCGTCATCACGAAGACGGGGGCGGTGCTGGCGCGGCCGGCCTTCCAGAATTTGAAGAAGCGGCTCGACTACGCGGAGTACGGCGGGGCGCCGCTGCTGGGCGTGCGCAACATCGTCGTCGTCGGGCACGGCAGCTCAAACGCGCGCGCCATCCGCAACGCCGTCCGCAACGTCAAGGAGTTCTCCGAGCACGGCGCGCAGGAGCGCATCGAGCGCGGCATCGCCGAGACGAACGCGCGCGAGGCCGTGGCGCCGCGGGCCGCCGCCGCCGAGTGAAGGGGACCGAAGGAGGGGGTCAGGGCCGATGGCAGAAACCAGAGCAGCGATTCTAGGGACCGGGCGAGCCTACCCGGAGGGCGTCCTCTCTAACGCCGACCTGGAGAAGATGGTCGAGACCTCGGACGACTGGATCACCAGCCGCACCGGCATCAGGCAGCGGCACAAGGCGGGCGAGGGCGAGTACACCTCGATGTTCGCCGTCGCCGCCGCGCGCAAGGCCATCGAGCAGGCGCGCATCGACCCCATAGACATCGGCCTCGTCATCTGCGCCACCGTCTCGCCCGACCAGATTCTGCCCTCCACCGGCTGCCTGATTCAGGCCGAGCTGGGGGCGAACCGCGCCGCCGCCTTCGACCTCGCCGCCGCCTGCTCCGGCTTCCTCTACGGCCTGACGCTCGCCAACCAGATGATTCGCTCCGGGCAGACGCGCTACGCCCTCGTCGTCGGCGCCGAAATCCTGACGCGCTTCGTTGACTACACCGACCGCTCGACCTGCGTCATCTTCGGCGACGGCGCGGGCGCCGCCGTCCTCGGCCCGGCGGAGGACGGCCGCGGCATCCTCTCGACGCGCATCTACTCGGACGGCCGCTACACCGAACAGCTCTTCTCGCCCGGCGGCGGCACGCGCATCCCGACGACGGCCGAGACGCTTTCGCAGGGGCTCCACTTCTTCAAGATGCGCGGCAACGAGCTTTTCAAAGTCGCCGTCCGCTCGATGGCCGACGTGTCGCGCGAGGTGCTGGGCGAGGCCGGCTACAAGGCCGAGGACGTGAAGCTCTTCATCCCGCACCAGGCCAACCAGCGCATCACGGACGCGGTCGCCAAGAACCTGAGCGTGGACGAGTCAATCGTCTACTCGAACATCGCCGAGCACGGCAACACCTCCGCGGCCTCCATCCCCATCGCGCTCGACGAGTGCGTCGAGATGGGGCGCGTCAGTGAGGGCGACCTCGTGCTGCTCGCGGCCTTCGGCGGCGGCGTCACCTGGGGCGGCGTGCTGCTGAAGTGGTGAGAGCATCGGGACAACGTGTAGAACCTTTATGCCAAAACCACACACGAGTCGGCTCGCGTTCATCTTCCCCGGGCAGGGGGCGCAGCACGTGGGGATGGGCCGCGACCTCTGGGAGAACTCCGCGGCGGCCCGCGAGGTCTTCGCCAGGGCGGACCGCGCCCTCGGGTTCCCCCTGTCGCGTCTCTGCTTCGAGGGGCCGGAGGAGGAACTACAGCTGACGGAGAATACGCAGCCCGCCATCCTCACCGTCTCGGTCGCCGCCTCCGAGGCGATGAGAGAGCACTGTTCGGGCCGCGGCGTCGCCTTCCCGACGCCGGACTACGTCGCCGGCCACAGCCTCGGCGAGTACTCCGCGCTCGTCTTCTCCGGGGGGCTCGAACTCGAAGACGCGGTGCGCGTCGTGCGCGAGCGCGGGCGCTACATGCAGGAGGCCGTGCCCGTCGGCAAGGGGGCGATGGCGGCCATCATCGGGCGGGGCGACATCGAGGGCGCGGTCAGGAAGGCGTGCCGCGAGTCCGTCACCGATGACGGGGGCGTTTGCAGCTCCGCCAACATCAACGCGCCGCACCAGATAGTCATCTCGGGCCACGCCGAGGCGGTCCAGAGGGCGGTCCGGACACTCCAACGGGATTGCCCGGTCGTCAGGCGCGTCGTCATGCTCAACGTCAGCGCGCCGTTCCACTCGAAGCTGATGGCGCCCGCGCAAGAGAGGCTGAGCAGATACCTCGACCCCGAGTTGCGCAAGGAGTCGAAGCGGATCAGCCCGCCGCTGCTCGTGGCCGAAGTCGACCCGCCCATCCTCATGCACACCAGCAGGGACGCGATCAAGTGGCTGCTCCGGCAGGTGGTCTCGCCCGTGAGGTGGATGGCGGCGGTGCGCCACCTGGTGGCGAGGGAGCACGTCAGGACGTTCGTCGAGGTCGGGCCGGGGAAGGTCCTCACGGGCCTCGTGCGCCACAACACGGCGGAGGAGGTCGTCACCTTGAACGTCGGCGACACGAAGGGCCTTCAGGAATCCGTGGCGCAACTCGCCGCGAGGGGCGCGGCGGCGCCGAGTAGCGACCGCATACAGTTTTGACACTTTCGCAGACTAAAGGAGCAGGAATAATGGCCGATCAAGAGATCGAGAACAGAGTGAAGCAGATCATCGTGGACGAGCTGGGCGTGGACGAGAACGAGGTGACGCCCAACGCGCGCTTCATCGACGACCTCGGGGCGGATTCGCTGGACACGGTCGAGCTGGTCATGCGCTTCGAGGAGGAGTTCGGCATCGAAATCCCGGACGAGGACGCCGAGAAGATTCAGAGCGTCCGCGATGCCTACAACTACATCGACCAGCACAAGAAGTAGGCGGCCCGCGCGCCGCACGCCGCCGCCCCCGACCAGAAGGGGGCGGCCGTGTGCCCATTTCTCCCCAGGGAGGGGTAAGAGCATTGAAACGTCGCGTTGTGGTAACGGGCCTCGGCCTCGTCACGCCGTGCGGCCACTCGGTGGCCGACACGTGGGGGGCGCTGCTGGCGGGTCGCAGCGGCGTCGCCCTCATCGAGAAGTTCGACACCACGAAGTTCCCGGTGAAGATCGCCGCCGAGGTCAAAAATTTCGACCCGCTCAAGTTCGTCGAGAAGAAGGAGGCGCGCAAGATGGGCGCCTTCATCCACTACGCCATCGCCGCGTCCGACGAGGCGATCGCGGACAGCGGCCTCCGGATCACCGACGACATTTCCGAGCGCGTCGGCACCTACATAAGCAGCGGCATCGGCGACTTCTGGGCCATCGAGCGCGAGCACGAGAAGCTCCTGAACCAGGGCCCCGACCGCGTCTCGCCCTTCTTCATCCCCTCGGCCATCGTCAACCTCGCCGCCGGCCAGGTCTCCATCCGCTTCGGCGCCAAGGGGCCGAACTCGGCGACCGCCACGGCCTGCTCGGCGGGCGCGCACGCCATCGGCGACAGCTTCAAGATCATCCAGCGCGGCGACGCCGACGTGATGATCTGCGGCGGCGCGGAGTCGGCCATCACGCCGATGTCCGTGGCCGGCTTCGCCGCCATGCGCGCGCTCTCGACGAAGTACAACAACGACCCCGTGCATGCCTCGCGCCCCTTCGAGCGCGACCGCGACGGCTTCGTCATCGGCGAGGGCGCCGGCATAATGGTGCTCGAAGAGCTTGAGTACGCCCGCGCCCGCGGGACGAAGATTTACGCCGAGATCGTCGGCTACGGCATGACGGCCGACGCCTTCCACATCACGATGCCGGACGAGACCGCGTCCGGCGCCGTGCGCGTCATGCAGATGGCGCTCAGGGACGCCGGCGTCTCACCCGAGGAGGTCGGCTACGTCAACGCGCACGGCACCTCGACTCCCTACAACGACAAGTTCGAGACGCTCGCCATCAGGAAGACCTTCGGCGAGCACGCCTACAGACTCGCCGTCAGCTCGACGAAGTCCATGACGGGCCACCTGCTCGGCGCGGCGGGCGGCATCGAGGCCGTCTTCTCCGTCCTCGCCATCCAGGAGGGGAAGCTCCCGCCGACGATCAACTACGTCAACCCGGACCCCGAGTGCGACCTCGACTACGTCCCCAACGAGCCGCGCGAGGCGCGCGTCCGCTACGCGCTCTCGAACAACTTCGGCTTCGGCGGCACCAACGCCGCCCTGCTTTTCAAACGCTTCGAGGAGTAAGTCCCCATAATGAAAACCGTCGTCCTGATGAAGCAGGTCCCGAACAAGGACGCCATCCTGCGCGTCAACAAGGAAGAGAAGTGGGTCGAGGAGGGCGACCTCTCGTTCGAGGTCAACGAGTCGGACGGCTACGCCCTCGAAGAGGCCCTGCGGCTGAGGGAAAAGAAGGGCGGCGAGGTCGTCGTCGTCTCGCTCGGGCCGCAGCGGGCCAAGAGCGTCATCAAGGACGCGCTCGCGCGCGGCGCCGACCGCGCCATCCACGTCGTCGGCGACAACCTTGAGCACATCGGCCCGTTCGCCACGGCGAAAGTTCTGGCCGAGGCGATCCGCGGCGAGCAGGCCGACCTGGTGCTTTCGGGCTTGCAGTCGGACGACTACGGCTTCGCGCAGACGGGCGTCATCATGGCCGAACTATTGAGCCTTCCGCACGCGACCATCGTCATCGAGGTTGACTACTCGGGCGAGGAGCTGCGCGTGAAGCGCGAGCTGGAGAGCGGCTGGTATCAGTGGTACACGATGCCGACGCCGGCCCTCTTGACCATCCAGTCGGGCATCAGCCAGATTCGCTACGCGACGCTCAAGGGCATCATGGCCGCCAAGAAGAAGGAGGTCCGCGAGGTCCAGCCCGACGCCGACGCGCTCTCCGGCGCGGCAGAG
>DATHBF010000417.1:0-34889 GCA_035296285.1 Pyrinomonadaceae bacterium
CTCGCGGGTCAGCCCGGCGGTCGTCTCCTCGGTGCCGCCGATCACATCCGGCAGATACTGGGCGTACTGCTGGTGGAGCATCGTCACCACGTCCGCACCGTCGTCGATCACGATCTGCGGCCGGTGCTCGATCACGGCGCGGATATGGCGCTCGTAGGTCGCGGCATCCTCACCCTTGATCGCGTAGACCGGGATCCCCATCTCGACGAGTGCGGCCGCGACATCATCCTGGGTCGAGAGGGGGTTCGAGGCGCAGAGGACCGCGTCGACCCCGCCCGCCTGGAGCGCGATGGCGAGGTTCGCCGTCTCGGTCGTGATGTGAGCGCAGGCCACGAGCCTTACGCCTTCGAGCGGCTTCTCCTTCTGAAAGCGCTCGCGTATGAGGCGCAGGACGGGCATTTCACGCTCCGCCCACTCGATCCTGCGCTTTCCTTCCGTCGCGAGCCCGAGGTCCTTGACCTCGTACCCGTCTGTGCTCAAAACACTCATTATTCCGACGCTCCTTAGACGTTTGGGGATTTGTTATGAAAGCCTTCCGCGATTAGACCCCCGCGGCGGCCCTGAGGGCTTCGGCACGGTCCGTCTCCTCCCAGGAGAAGCCCTGCTCGTTCCGACCAAAATGCCCGTAAGCGGCAGTCTTCTTATAGATTGGGCGCCGCAAGTTGAGAGTCTTGATTATCCCCGCGGGGGTTAGAGGGAAATGCTCACGCACGAGTTTCGTGAGTACGTCTTCGCTGACGCGGCTTGTCCCTGCCGTGTCCACGAGCACGGAGACGGGGTCGGCCACGCCTATTGCGTACGCGAGCTGCACGAGACAACGCTCGGCTAGGCCCGAGGCGACGATATTCTTGGCGATGTAACGGGCCATGTAGGCGGCGGAGCGGTCAACCTTGGTGGGGTCCTTGCCGGAGAATGCGCCGCCGCCGTGGGGCGCGTAGCCGCCGTAGGTGTCCACGATGATCTTGCGGCCGGTGAGTCCTGCGTCGCCCTGCGGCCCGCCCGTGACGAAGCGCCCGGTGGGATTGATGTGGAATTTCGTGCCCTTATCAATCAGTTCGGAGGAGACAGTGGGCCTTATGACCTCGTCAATGATGTCTTCGCGGAGTTGCTCGGAGGAGACTTCCGGGGAGTGTTGGGTCGAGATGACGACTGTTTCGACGCGGAAAGGGCGCCCGTCGCGGTATTCGATTGTGACCTGTGATTTGCCGTCGGGCCTCAGGTATGTATCTGTCTTCGAGCGGCGTACCTCGGAGAGCCGCAGGGAGAGCTTGTGTGCAAGCTGAATCGGCATCGGCATCAGCTCAGGGGTCTCGTTGCAGGCGAAGCCGAACATGAGCCCCTGGTCGCCCGCGCCGCCCACGTCTACGCCCTGTGCGATGTCCGGGGACTGCTTGCCGACGGCGGTCAGGACGCTGCAAGTGTCACAATCAAAACCGTATTTGGCCCTCGTATAACCAATCTCTCTAATGGTTTCACGTGCCACCCGCTGGAAATCAATCGTGGCGTCGGTGGTGATCTCACCGGCGATGACGACGAGGCCGGTAGTCACAAGCGTCTCGCAGGCGACCCTACCGGTTTCGTCCTGCGAGAGGACCGTGTCGAGCACCGCGTCCGAAATCTGGTCTGCAATCTTATCAGGGTGGCCTTCCGTGACTGATTCAGAGGTGAAGAGATAACTTCCTGAGTTGTTCAAATCCTTGCTCCTTAGGCGTAGGCGAGGGCCGTACTTTCATTAAAAGACCGCGTAATGTAACAGTCAGGCCTTTTACTGTCAAGAAAGGGGCTTTTCCGGCTCATTACCGGTTTTAATATAAGGTTCGTACGTAATATTCATTATCAGACCTCAATTGTATTCCGTCCGACTGCCTCCCTCTCAGCCGACTTCTCCAAAGGCACGCTTGCCAAACCTTTTCTACAATAATAAAGTGTGCAGGCCAAAGACTCCACAAACGCTACAGCCGAACAGAGATGGCCATTAAAGTCGAAAATGTCTCCGCACAGCAGCACGAAAGAATCGTTAAGACCGTCAAACAGATTCTCCTCTCCGTCCCGCGCGAGCACACGCTCGGCATAGAGCGCCTGCGCCTCGTTAACTCCATTAACGACCCGCGCCTGAAGACGACGCGCGCGGCCACACTCCCTGGGCTCTACCACCCGAAGCAGGGTCAGCAGTCGGCCTGGCTGGAAGTCGCACTCGACATTCTACAGCCGCAGAACCAGCCCGTTCACAAAAAGCTCCTGAACAGGCTCTCCTTCAAGTCCAATCTCGCCGCAGTCATCTTTTCACTCGTCGGCCAGCACTACTACTTGACCCTCCGCCACTCTAAAAAACGAACGCAGATCGAGCCGCTCGTGAGAGACTACACGGAGAAGAATCTGAGGAAATGGTCGGAGGGTCAGCACCAGTTCAGGGCCAGGCTGTTCAAGCCGCTCCAGCCCTTCTTAGAGAAGTGGGCGCGCTCACTACAGAAGCGCGCCAAGAAGGATAAGGTAGGCGGTTAAAGCGGCTAAACCGTCTGTGGCTCCTCGGCCGCGGCGACTTCAAGTTCTTTCTCAAGTTTATTGAGAATGGCCTGGAGGGTTGAAATAATCTCACGCTTCTCGACCTCTCCCCTTTTGAATGAAAGCTCGATCTTAACCTCACTCTCCGGCAACTCAAACCGGCACGTAAAGGGTTTTACGCGGCCGTTCTGAACGCCGCCTTCAATCCTTGAGCGCCGGGCCGCGCGCGCTTCGTCCCTCGTCAGACTCTTTTCGGAAATCTCCCTGACCATCTGACGCATCGCCTCGACATCGGGCTGCCGAACAATCTGTAAAAGAAGGGATTTTACGCTTATGTCGGCCCGCCGACATTCTTCACGTATCTCCTCAGGTAGCGTGGTGATTGAAAGCGCCTCGGTCACACTGCTCCTGCTCTTCCCAACCTTCTTCGCCACGTCCTCGTGCGTATAACCGAATCGCTCGCAGAGCGCCCAGAGGCCGTCGGCCTCCTCCCACGCCGTCAAATCCTTCCGCTGCATGTTCTCTATGAGCGCGATCTCGGCCACCGCCCTGTCATCCACATCCATCTCCATGCAGGGCACTTCCCGCAGGCCCGCGGCCTTGGCGGCGCGCCAGCGGCGCTCGCCCGCAATGATCATCCAACGACCGTTCACGCCCGAAGGCTTTACCAAAAGTGGCTCCAGAACGCCCTTTTCCTGAATTGAAGAGGTCAAATCCGTGAGGTCGCCGATCTCGACGCGGGGCTGCTCCGGGTTCGGATCAATCTTATCGATGGGTATCAGACGCCCAATCGGGGTCGGACTCTGCCCCGCCAACTCCTCCACGTAGTGCGAGTCGTGCCGCATCTTGATCCCAGTCGGGAGTCCTCTTCTAGACACGTGTCATCACCTCTTCACAAAGTTTGGCATATTCCTGGGCTCCGGAAGATTGTGGAGCGAAGGTGAAAATTGATTCCCTATAGGCCGGGGCCTCTTCGAGCCGAACGCTTTTTGTGATCACCGTCTCGAACATCTGCGGGCCGAAGACGGCGCGAATCTGCTCATAAACCTCCCTCGCTAAAGTAGTCCGCTTGTCGAATAGAGTCACAACCACTCCCAGCACGCGCAGATTCGGATTCGGTCTCGCCTTCACCTTCTCGATGGTCTCTAAGAGGTCATCAGTCCCTTCCAGGGCATAGAAGGAGGATTGAATCGGTATCAAAACATGTGTGGCGGCCACCAAGGCGTTAACCGTTATCAGACCGAGGGTCGGCGGCGTGTCTATAATTACCACGTCGTACTTGCCCTTCAGGGTTTCGATTCTATCCTTGAGCCTGAAGGGCGCGTCGAAGTCGCCCACCAGCTTTGATTCCAGCTTCGCAAGATTTATCCGGGCCGGCACTATCTCCAACCCTTCGATGGGGGTCTTATAGATGTAGTGGGACACTTCCCCGGCCCCTTCAACCATCATGTCATAAGCGGAGAGGTCTACACCATGCGGGTCCAGGAAGGAGATGGAGCTGTTGCCCTGTGGGTCTAAGTCCAGAAGGAGTACGCGGCGCCCCCTCTGCGCAAACGCGGCCGCGAGGTTGATGGTCGTCGTAGTCTTCCCGACCCCACCTTTCTGATTAGCGATGGCTATGACGATGCTCAATTCTTGTTCGACTCGGGCTGGCTGGCTAAGCTCAACGTTACATGGGAAGGTCGCCTGCTTCCCCTATTACGTCCGGCCATTCGTCTTCGGACACTTCCGAAGCCTCTTCTTCCCCTCCCGAGATCGAGTTACGAGACGCGCGGATCACGTCCTCGTTTACGTAGATGGGGCAATCGGCACGCAGGGCCAGGGCTATCGCGTCCGAGGGGCGCGAGTCTAGTTGAATCGTCTCGCCCGAGTGGTTCTTCATCTCGATGACGGCGAAGAAGGTGTTCTCCCGAAGGTCTGTGACCACGACCCTCTCGACTTTGGCACCCATCTCCACAATCAGATTCCGCAAGAGGTCGTGAGTCATTGGCCTCTGCGGAGCTATCTTCTCGATCTCAAGCGCGATGGCGTTCGCCTCATACGCCCCGACCCAGATGGGGAGCATAGTCTCACTGTTTATATCCTTCAGAATGATAATCGGTGTGCCACTACTGGGGTCCATCATCAAGCCCCTAATCTTTACTTCAATTTCCATAACAAAACTTCATCCTTTTTATGCGCCCGTGGCTTCAGTCCGCCAGCTCGCCGTAAAGACTGTGCTCCTTCGCGTGTGTAATCCTTACGGGGACTATCTTACCCAGGAGTTCAACGGACCCTCTGAAATTCACGACCTTATGACAGGTAGTATGGCCGGTCCAGTCTTCAGAAGATTTAGCACTCACCCCTTCAACCAGCACTTTAACTTCCGAACCGACTAAAGCCCCGTAGAGATGGCGCTGTATGCTCATTTGCAGGCGTTCCAGGGTGATAAATCTTCTGGTCTTCTCTTCCTCCGTAACGTCGTCGGCGAGTTTGGATGCCGGCGTGCCTGGCCTTTCAGAATACTTGAAGATGTACAGGCCATCGAACTGGCATCTCTCGACTAAAGTAAGTGTGTCTTCAAACTCCTGTTCGGTTTCACCGGGGAAGCCCACGATTAAATCGCTCGTCAGCGAGATGCTCCTCTTCGCACCTTTCACCGCTTCAACCTTCTCCAGGTAGTCGGCGGCCTTGTAGCCCCTGCGCATCGCACGCAGAACGCGATCATTACCGGACTGGACGGGAAGATGCACCCAGTTGCAGAGGTTCTCGTGCTCTTCGATCGCCCCCACGATGTCCTTATGAAAATCTCTCGGGAAAGAGGTCGTAAACTTCACACGGGGGAAGCCCGTAGATGCTACCGCCCTTAACAATCTTGAAAAGGGTGTCCCCCCCTTGAAACCTTCAAGTCCATCCTCAACTTTAGGACGATAGCTGTTGACGTTCTGGCCTATAAGGTGGATTTCAGAATAACCTTCGGAGGCAAGGCGCCTGACATCGTCCAGGATTTTGCTTGCCGGCCTGCTTCGCTCCCGCCCACGCGAATAAGGGACGATGCAGTACGTACAGAATTTATTGCAGCCTTCGATTATCGGAACGAAGGCCACATATTCGGAATGCCTCTCGCCCAGAGGGAAGACGGCCTCGGTCTCCGGCTCCCTTCCGCCTATGTCCAAGAGCCGTTTTTGACCGTCCTGAGCGCGCCCTATGAGCGCAGGTAATCTCTCGACGGCCCCTGTTCCCGCCACAAACCTCACGGAAGGTGCATGCTTGAATATCTCATCCCCCTCCAGTTGGGCCACACAACCCATCAATCCGATTAAAGGCTGCCGTGCCCCCCTCCGACTTCGGACTTCACCGATGCGATTAAAAACCTTCTGTTCCGCCTTCGCACGTATGGAACATGTGTTGAAAATGACCACGTCGGCTTCTTCCATAGACGCGGTCAGAGAATATCCCGCGGAGCGAATTCCGGCGGCGGCACGCTCGGAATCCGACACGTTCATCTGACACCCAAAGGTCTCGATGTAAACACTTCCCTTCATAGAACCCTCAATCCCTTTTGTTTCGAGTGTAGCAGAATTTATTTTACGCAGAAGAGAATTTTTCTATCATTCGACCGGAGTCTACTTTACCCGCCCCGGGTCGGTCAGGCCAGTAACATCAGCCCACCCTCCCTGATTGCCTCTTTCAACTTAAACCCCTTTCATATGTTAACGTTCTTCATAATGTTATCTATCGTGAGGTGCTATGTAACTTTTAAAGTTGAATCTTCAATGAAATACTTAAGGGGCATCTTGAGCCAAAATAATGTTCTACTCATTTGAAATTCCCCTCGGAAAATATGCCTGAGAAACGGCTTGACCTCCATCAGCGTCGAATGTAGTATCCTTCAAACCGTCGTACTTCAAGAGAATCCAATTGAAAGGACATTTTCTCTAATGTCTTTTAATAAGATCATTCTGATGGGAAACCTCGGCCGCGACCCCGAACTGCGCTACACGCCGCAGGGCACTCCCGTCTGCTCTTTCACAATGGCAACCAATGAACGAAGAAAGGACCGTTCCGGAGAGAATCAGGATCACACGACCTGGTTCCGCGTGACCCTTTGGGGTCGCCAAGCCGAGACGGCTTCCCAATACCTCACCAAGGGTCGCCCCGTATACATAGAGGGGCGCATACGCGTGGAAGAGTGGACCGACCGCGACGGCAAGTCTAGGTACACGCTCGAAGTTCACGCCACTGATATGCAATTCATAGGGGGCAGGGGTGAAGAGGGTGGCGCCCCCCTCCCTAAACAGGACGGTCAGACAGCGCCGCCGCGTCAGGCGGACGCGGATATAGAGGATGACGACATTCCCTTCTGAATGTCGGCGCGCCGACATTCAGGTCATCCCGCCGCTGGGCTCAATAGCCTAACGCCCTCAATTTCGAGTACCTTCGCCGCAACCTTTCTTCAGCCGACAGCGATACCACCTCGGCCAACGACTCTCTCAAAGCCGTATCCAGCAGGGCCGCCGTCTCGTCGACCGAGACGTGCGCCCCCCCGCTGGGCTCTGGTATGATCTTGTCTATAATTCGGAGTCCGAGAAGGTCTTTGGCGGTGAGTTTCAGCGATTCGGCGGCCCGTACCGCCTGGCCCGAATCCTTCCAGAGAATGGCCGCACATCCCTCCGGCGTGATGACGGAATACACAGAATTTTCCAGCATCAAAACCACGTCGCCGACCCCGATTGCGAGCGCCCCACCCGATCCCCCTTCCCCTAAAATTGTCGTTATAATAGGGACGCTGAGCCTCGACATGGAGAACAGATTAAAGGCGATGGCCTCAGCCTGCCCCCTCTCCTCCGCGTCTATTCCGGGATAAGCACCGGGGGTGTCTATGAAAGTTAAAATGGGCCTACCGAACTTGTTGGCCCACTCCATAATCCTCAAAGCTTTTCGGTAGCCTTCGGGCTTGGGCATGCCGAAATTCCTGAAGCGCCTCTGCTTGGTGTCGCGCCCTTTCTGCTGACCGACCACCACGACCGGCAGGTCGCGGTACCTGGCATACCCACAGACGATGGCCGGGTCGTCGGAGAATCTTCGGTCACCGTGTAGCTCCGTAAAGCCCGTGAACAGCCTTTCGACCAAATCCATCGTATAAGGTCTTTCGGGGTGCCTCGCAATCTTGACCCTCTCGAAGGCCGCCTCCGCGGGCGGGAGATGTCCTGTCTCACCTTCTTCAGTCACGACGATTCCCTCGCATATCTTAAGATGCCGCATTAAGCAATTGCTTAATGCGGGTCAACTATAAGCTTCTTTCTATTCCCACTCAATCGTGCTGGGGGGTTTCGAGCTGATGTCATAGACGACCCTGTTAATCCCCCGGACCTCGGAGACAAGGCGCGAGGAGATTCTCCCCAGCACGTCGTGCGGGAGCCGGGCCCAATCGGCCGTCATGCCGTCTAAACTCGTCACGGCGCGCAGCGCGACGACCCGCTCGTACGTCCGGAAGTCCCCCATCACGCCCACGGTCGAAACGGGGAGCAGAACGGGGAATGCCTGCCAAACGCTGTCGTATAAGTTCGCGAGTTTCAGCTCCTCCTCCATGATCCGGTCCGCGGCGCGCAGGATATCCAGATCACTTCTGTTCACTTCCCCGATTATCCTCACCGCCAGACCCGGCCCAGGGAAAGGGTGGCGCGTTAGAATATCCTTCGGTACCGACAACTCTTGACCGATCTCTCGCACCTCGTCCTTAAATAGCTCTCTCAAAGGCTCGATGAGCTTCAGCCGCATACGCTCCGGCAGGCCACCGACGTTATGGTGGCTCTTTATTACGGCCGAAGGCCCCCGCACGGAGACGGACTCGATCACATCTGGGTAAAGTGTACCCTGCACGAGGAACTCCACGTCGCCAATTTTGGCAGCCTCCTCCTCGAATATCTCTATGAAGACACGCCCGATTATCCGCCTCTTCTCCTCGGGGTCGGTGACGCCTTTAAGCGCCGCCAGGAACTGCTCGGAGGCGTCCACGCCGACCACGTTCAGATTCATACTTCGGCTAAAGAGTGTGCAAGTCGTCTCGAACTCCCCCTCCCTCAGCAGGCCTGTGTTGACGAAGATACAGGTTTGCTGCGCCCCAATGGCCTCGTGGACTATCGCGGCCGCCACGGTGGAATCGACCCCGCCCGAAAGGCCGCAGATGACTTCCCCCATCCCCACGACCCCGCGTATCTTTTCAACCTGTTCGGAGATTATTGATTTGGGAGACCAGTTCGGCTTCGCGCCGCAAACGTTATAAATGAAATTCTGGAGGATCTGTTTCCCGAAGGGGGTGTGGGCGACCTCTGGGTGGAACTGGACCCCGAATATGCGCTTGCTTAAATTCTCGAAAGCGTTAAGCACTCCCTCGGTTTTCGCCGTCACGCGGAAGCCCGGGGGCGGGCTCGACATGTGGTCGCCGTGACTCATCCACACGTCCATCTCCGCGGGAAGCCCTTTAAAAAGGAGGCTTTCGGGCTCTGTTATCTGGAGACGCGCGTAGCCGTACTCCCGGCTCGACGAGGGCTCGACCTCGCCCCCGGCCTCGACGGCCAGGACCTGCAATCCGTAACAGATTCCGAGGACAGGCGTTTCGAGCTTTTCCACAAAGTTTACCGGCAATTTCGGCGCGTCTTCGTCGTAGACCGACGCCGGTCCGCCCGACAAAATAATTCCCTTCGGGGCCTTTTCGAGAATCTTATGGAGGGGCGCGTTGAAGGGTAAAATCTCGCAGTATACGTTCGACTCGCGAACGCGCCGCGCTATCAACTGTGTGTACTGGGAGCCGAAGTCCAGAACGATGACTGTATCATGGGGGTTATTATGTTTATTCAAAAGTATCTCTCCCCACCCGGCGGGCGAAACCCCGGACGTTTCCCAGCCGGACACGAGTCGTGTATATAAATCCCCACGATTATATTTTCAGGACGCTTTTTTTCAAACGCCATAGGCGTGAAAGTTTATATGACCGGCAGGATAAAACTCACCCGAGCGTTAATTTGCGCAATCTTCCTCCTCACCTGTTATCGAGGGCTCTCCGGCGGACCGCGGCTTTACGCCACCCAAGGGGGGGAGTTTTCCCTCTCCAAACCCCTGAGCCTGAAGTGGAAATTTGAAACCTCCGAAACGCTGGGGCTGACGCCCGCGGTATCGCGGGACATCGTTTACCTGCCTCTCTCCGGCGGCAGAATTATCTCGCTCGGGCTCGCCGACGGGTCTTTAAACTGGAAGGCGGAACTCGGCGGGGACGTTTCAGCCGAGCCGGAAGCGGACGAGTCGGGAGTCTACGTCGCGACGGAAACCCCTCCCCTGCCCCGCAGCCCTTTCCTACAGGCTACGGGTGCGCTCCGCGCTCTCGGACGCCTGAGCGGGGTGGGGCTTTGGATGCGGACGCTTCCGGCGCCGATTCGCGGCTCTTTAGTCTCGAATGAGACGACCCTCTTCGGGGCTGCGGCCGACGGACGCGTTTACGCGATCAAGAAAAAGACGGGCGAGGTGGTCTGGGTAAAAGAGTTCGCGACTCCATTTGTTTCTGGCCCGGTCCTCCACGGGGGGAATTTATTCGTGTGCGATAGCGACGGGGTAATAACTGGTTTAGAACAGGCGAGCGGGAACACCTTCTGGCGTTATCGGACTCGACAGAGGATTCGCTCCCCGCCTTCCGTCAGCGAGACGTTTCTTTATGTCGGCACAGAGGGCGGAAACGTCTTCGCCTTCGAGACGGCTACGGGGCGCTTGCGCTGGAGGGCGCGGACGGGCGGCGCCGTCCAGGCCGTGCAACTCGCCGGGAGGTGTCTCATCACAACGTCTTTAGACAACTTCGTCTATTGCCTTTCGCCGCAGAAGGGGGGGAAGCTTTGGAAGCGGCAGATGGCGGGTCGCATCGTCGCAAAGCCCTTAGCCACCCCCCAGGACGTTCTCCTTTCGCCGCTCGCAGGGGACGAGTCGGTCGTTCTTGACCTTCAGGAAGGAAAAAAGACGAACAGCATTCACACGGGCGAGGACAATAACACGGGCGCTTCGCCGGTTCTCTCCGGCGGCGTTCTACTTTTGACGACGCGGGCGGGCCTTGCCGCCTACTCGGACCAGTCAATAGGTGCGGCCCGGTTCTGAAGACCTCGCGCCGCAGCGAGGGGACGGTCGAGAGACGCCCCCTTAAGCGCCTTCCGGCTGCGGGCGCGTGCGGAAAAGCGAAGCGAGGCGGAAGAGGAGTCCGTGCAGGACGTAGGTGGCGATGAAGGCCAGGAGCACGTAGCGTGAGTAGAGCCAGACGAGCATGCCGATGGCAGCCAGCATGGCTATGCCCCTGATAGCGCTCTTCTTCCCTGCGCCGAACGTTTTGAAGCTCGAATAGCGTATCGTGCTCACCATCAGCACCGCTAGGATTGCGACGAGCGCCATGAGCGAGCCCGAGTAGACTGCTGACCAGTACCCGCCGTGCGTGACGAGGGGTTGGGGCGCGAAGTGGACGAGCGCCGCGAGCAGTCCCGCCCCGGCCGGAATCGGTAGGCCCACGAAGTTCTTCTTGTCAACCTTGCCCGTGCCTTCCGCGAGGGTCCTGGGCCGCGTGGCCTGGACGTTGAAGCGGGCCAGGCGGAGCGCGCCGCAGATGAGGAACATGAAGGAGACGAACCAGCCCAGCTTGTGCAACTGACTGCCTTCCGCGAAGGCGCCGCCGTAGCCCCAGGCGTAGATGAGCACCGCGGGCGCGATGCCGAAGGTCACCACGTCGGCGATTGAATCGAGTTGGACGCCTATCTCGGTCGTCGTCTTTGTGAGGCGCGCGATCCTGCCGTCGAGCGCGTCGAAGAGAACGGCCCAGCCGATGGCGCGCGAGGCGTTGTCGAACATCGAGGCCGCGCGCGCAAGCTCGGCGTCGCCCGCGCCGTCGAGCATCTGGTAGCCCTTGAGGGCGCCCATGATAGCGTAGTAGCCCATGCCGATGTTCGCCGCGGTGAAGGCGGAGGGTAGCAGGTACAACCCTTTCTTCAGGCCCTTCCGCTCGGGCCGGTCCTCGGCACCGGGGTAGTCGTCATCTGCCATCTCGCAGCCTCCCTATCACGGTCGCGCCGCCGCGCACGCGGTGCCCGACCGCCACTTCCAGCTCGACCTCCGGCGGCAGGACCAGGTCCGTGCGCGAGCCGAATTTTATCAGACCGAAGCGCTCGCCGATCTCCAAGCTCTCGCCCGCGCGCTTCCAGCAGACGATGCGGCGCGCGAGGACGCCCGCGATCTGCTTGCAGACGATTGTCATCCTCTCGCCTTTGATGGTCAGCGTGTTCTGCTCATTGACGAGGCTGGCCGAGTCGCGCGTGGCGCTCGTGAAGCGGCCCTTGGTGTAGGTCACGTCGAGGATGGTGCCGGCGATGGGGGCGCGGTTGATGTGCACGTCGAAGGGCGAGAGGAAGATGCTGACGAGCGTCGGCGAGTCCGCTTCGCCGGGCGCGAGCTTCTCGATGCGGGTGACGCGGCCGTCCGCGGGCGAGACGACGACGCCCTCTGCGCCGGGCACCTCGCGGCGCGGGTCGCGGAAGAAGTAGGCCATGAAGGCCGCGAGCAGGGCCAGGGGGATCGCCAGCCACCAGAGCCCGTAGAAGCCCGCTGCGACGGCCGCCGCGAGCGGGACCAGGACCCACAAGATTCCTTCTCTGTGCATTTTGATGCCGTCCGAACTCTTCCTCAGGCCCCGATAAGGAAACGGGGGCGCGTACGCCGTAAAGGGCGCGCCCCCGTCTCGGAATCCGGAGCGTTACTCTGCCCCGCGCGCGGGCCTTGCCTGCCGCGCCGGGCGTCTTCAGTGGGCCGCGGTGGCGGCCTGCTGGTGGCGCAACATGATGGCCTGCATCTGGTCTTTCACGGCCAGCTTTTTCTTCTTCAGCGTGACCTCTTCGAGCTGCTCTTCGTCGCTGGGGTATTGAAGCTGCGACAACTCACTGAGCCTTTGCTCGTAGCGACCGTGTTCGCGCGCCAGTTCGCGAAATTCCGAGTCGCTCGCGATCAGCTGATCCTTGATGCTGTCCGTGGTAGGAATGTCCATCTCGGAGAATCTCCTTTCGGATGCTTTCGGGTTGGAGTGTCTCTCTAATTCTCGGGTGGGTCGGGCGGCCTCGGGCCGCGCGGCCCTGTGGGCTCGCTGTGCGTGCGAAAATGTTAGCCCAATTCCAGACCCGTATCAAGCCCCTGCGCCGAGGCCCCTCGTCATGACGAGGGCGTCCTCCGGCGGGTCACGATAATAATTCTTCCGCCGGCCCACGACCTTGAAGCCGAAGCGCGCGTAGAGGGCCTGCGCGACGAGGTTCGAGGCGCGCACTTCGAGGATGGCCTCGCGCGCCCCGCGCGCCGAAGCCGCCGCGAGCGCCGCGCCGAGCAGGACGCCGCCCACGCCTCTGCGCCTGTGTCCGTGGCGGACGCCTATGTTGTTGACGTGCACTTCGTCGAGGTTACAGCGGGCCGCGATGAAGCCGATGACCGGCGGCCCGGCGCCCGTGCGTTCACGGACCACGAGCATGATGGCCTCCGGCCTGTCCAGCTCGCCGCGGTAAGCGTCCCAGCCCCAAAGGCTGAGGCCGGTGGTCTCCTCGATCTCGACCACCTCCAGCAGGTCGTGCTCGCTCATCCTCTCGGCGGCGAGACTCGCCGGCCCACCCGGCGCTACTTCGCGCGCGCTTGCCATTGCTCGTTCAACTCCGCGTCCGACGGCCTGACGTAGATGGCCCTCAGCTCGTGCGCCTCCGACGGTCGCCCTTCCCCGTAAGCCGCCTGCGCGAGCAGGGCGACCGTCGGGGCCAGCTCTTCGGGCGTCGGCGCCAAGGTCCAGACGCCCGCCCGCGACGAATCCTCCGACACGGACAGCCCCGCGACGCGCCCCGCCTCATTCAAAACTTCGAGATGCTTACGGACCCCCGGCCCGGCCCACCTCAAGTCGCCACCGAGCCGCGCGAACTCCTCGGCCAGTCGCGCGGGCGAGACGTGTCTCGGCTCGCCCAGCTCCGTGACGGACATGCCCGCGCCCACTCTCAACAACTGCGCAAAGACCTCGCCGCGCCCCGCAGGGATAGTCGCCAGGACCCTCTCCGAAGGCCCCGCCGCGGCCGCGACGGCGTGCAGCGTAGGGACTCCCAGCAGAGGCTTATCCAGAGTCACGGCCAGCCCGAGCATCGTCGCCAAGCCCGTCCGCAGGCCCGTGAAACTGCCCGGCCCCTTCGCGGCCGCGAACAGCTCCACCTCACGCACGGACATCCCCGCCTCGCGCAACACCTCCTCGATGTCCGCCAGCAGTCTCGACGCGCCGCCCTCTCGAATCTCTCCCGAGCGCGAAGCGAGCACCCGGACGCCGCGCACGAGGGCGACGCTGCGCGTCCCCGTAGCCGTCTCGACGGCGAGCGTCAGCGCCCCCCCCGTCTCACGCCCCGCGCTCAGGCCCGACTGCGACAAGAAATCCTCCCTTTAAGACTGTGTGGTTTGACACGCCCGTGAGGTCGCGCGATTATAGGCGTGGACTTTACGCCAAATCAATTCTGTTGCTTCGACCGTCTTCTACGAACCTCGGGTATGGGTCTGCGCGTCGGAATCTTAACGGGCGGTGGCGACTGCCCCGGCCTGAACGCCGTCATCCGGGCCGTCGTGCGGCGCGGGGCGCTCGTCGAGGGGTCCGAGGTCTTCGGCTTCAAGAACGGCTGGCGCGGCCTGATTGACGACGACTTCATGCCGCTGACGCGCCTCTCCGTGACCGGCATCCTCCCGCGCGGCGGGACCATCCTCGGCACCTCGCGCGTCAACCCGCAGGACCAGCCCGAGAGCGTCGCCCGCATCAAGGCCAACTGGGAGCGGCACGAGCTCGACGCGCTCGTCGTCGTCGGCGGCGAGGGCACGCTCCGGGCCGCGCGCGACATGTGGCGCGACCACGGCATCCCGCTCGTCGGCGTCCCCAAGACCATCGACAACGACCTCGACGGCACGGACTTCCCCTTCGGCTTCGACACGGCCGTCAACACCGTCATGGAGGCCGTCGACCGCCTCCACTCCACGGCCGAGTCACACCACCGCGTCATGGTGATAGAGGTCATGGGCCGCCACGCCGGCTGGATCGCCGCCTACGGCGGAATCGCCGGCGGCGCCGACGTGATTCTCGTCCCCGAACACCCCTTCCGCATCACCCGCGTCTGCGAACTCCTGAGGCACCGCGAGCAGCAGGGCACAGCCTTCTCCATCGTCGTCGTCGCCGAGGACGCCCACCCGCATCCCGAGGAAGACTTCCTCGAAGAGGCGACCAAGGGGCAGATTTACAAGCAGGGCCGCCTGGGCGGCATCGGCTTTCACCTGGCGGAGGAGATCGAACGCTGCACGAAGATCGAGACGCGCCACGCCAACCTCGGCTACGTCCAGCGCGGCGGCTCGCCCACCGCCTTCGACCGCGTGCTCGCCACGCGCTTCGGCGTCAAGGCCCTCGAACTCACGCTCGAAGGGGCCTGGGGCCGGATGGTGTCGCTGCGCGGCAACAAGGTCGTCTCGGTCCCGCTCGACACGGCCGTCGAGCGCATCAAGCAGCTCGACGAAGAGGTCTACCGCGTGGCCGAGGTCTTCTTCGGCTGAACGACGGCGGCGCCGTTCACGACGCCCGAGACCGTTTCGTCCACAACCTTCTCCTTCACCTTCTCCTTAATCTCGTGCTCGATCCTCTCGCCCTTGATGTCGAGGCGCAGGCGGTTGTAGAGGCTCATGTACTGGTTCGCCACCCAGACGAGCGCGAAGCCGCCGACGAGGTAGCCGCGCCAGTCCTCGTAGAGCAGCTTGAAGTCCGTGACGACGAGAAAGAACATCGTCACGTAATGGCTGAAGCAGTATTCGCAGGTGAAGAGGTAGAAGAATTTTCGCTGATACCAGCTCCGGCAGGACTTGCTCCTCTCGACGCAGAACTCCCGCGGCTCGCGGAAGACCTCCTCGTGCGTCACCGTCCACGCGACGCACGCGATGGGGATGGCGAGGACGAACAGGGTCACGATCTGGATTGTCAGGCTCATCTGTGTCCGGCCCGGCGAGTCGGGGATTCGCGCCTTCCTTTAAGCTTAAATCTCCCCCAACGCCTTCACGGTTTTATTCCGAAGCCGTTGTAATTTCGCGCCCGGCGCGCGCCTTTTCCCCCTCGTGCCTTTCGCCCGGGCCTGTGGTAGCTTTGTCCCGAAACAATCTGCCGACCGAAGGGCGCCTGCCACCTCCGGGCCTGTTTTACGAATGACGACGAACGCACCTCTCTCACCCATGCTGCATCAGTACCAGGAGCTGAAGCGGCAGCACCCCGGCACGCTCCTCTTCTTCCGCCTCGGCGACTTCTACGAGCTGTTCTTCGAGGACGCCATCACCGGCGCACGCGAGCTTGAGATAACTCTGACCGCGCGCCACAAGGAGCGCGGCCAGCCCATCCCCATGTGCGGGGTGCCGCACCACGCCGTCTCTACTCACGTCGCGCGCCTCATACGCAAGGGCTACCGCGTCGCCATCTGCGAGCAGGCCGAAGACGCCTCGAAGGCCAAGAAGCTCGTCCGCCGCGAAGTCGTGCGCGTCATCACGCCGGGCACGGCCATTGACCTGCACCTCGTCGAAGCGAAGGAGGCCGTCTTCTTATCCGCCGTCTGCGGCTCGGGCGACAGCTTCGGCGCGGCCTTCCTCGACCTCTCGACGGGCGAGTTCCGCGCCACGGAAGTCTCCGGCCCCGACGCCTGGGAGCGCGTCCGCGCCGACATCGAATCCTACGCCCCGCGCGAGCTTCTCTTCCCCGCCTCGCTCGAACCGCTCGTCAAAGACGCCTACGCGGGCCGCGGCCCGCACACCTCTCCCCTGCCACTCCCGTCGGAAGACGAAAGCGATGCCGCGCCCGTCGCGCGCATCATGCCGGGCGACCGCGCCGTCTCCCTGAACGGGCCGGCGTTGACCGCCCTCGACGACTGGCTCTGGGAGCCGACCTCGTGCGCCTCTCTGCTCCTCGAACAGTTCGGCGCGCGGACGCTCGAAGGCTACGGGCTGTCGCAGAAGATTGCCGGCGTCAGCGCCGCCGGGGCCTGCCTCCGCTACGCCCGCGAGACGCAGCGCGCGGCCGCCGCACACGTCACCGACATCAACTACTTCGAGACGCGCGACCACCTCGTCCTCGACTCCGTCACCTGCCGCAACCTCGAACTCTTCGAGTCGCAGGGGGGCCAGCGCGGCGCATGCCTCCTCTCCGTCCTCGACGCGACCGTGACCGGCATGGGCGCGCGCCTGCTCCGCGCGTGGATGCAGCGCCCCTCCGTCCGCCGCGGCGAGATAGAGGCGCGTCTCGGCGCCGTCGAAGAGCTGCACGGCTCGCAGATGCGCCGCGACAAGCTCCGCGCCCTGCTCAAAGAGGTCGCCGACCTCGAACGCCTGACGGGCCGCATCAACATGGGCACGGCCACGCCGCGCGACCTCGTCGCCCTCCGCCGCTCTCTCGAACAGGTCCCGCACCTCGTCCGGGCGCTATCGGACTCCGGCGCGTCCCTGCTCCAAGTCCTGCGTGAGAGCCTTGACGAGCTGAAGGACGTGCGCGACCTCGTCGCCCAATCCATCAGCGAAGACCCGCCGCTCAACATGGCCGACGGGGGCGTCGTCCGAGAGGGCTTCGACGAGGAGTTGGATTCGCTCCGCTCGACCAGCCGCGACGCCAAGCAGACCATCGCCGCCATCGAGTCGCGCGAGCGCGCCCGCTCCGGCATCCAGTCGCTCCGCGTCCGCTTCAACAGCGTCTTCGGCTACTTCATCGAAGTCTCGAAGGCCAACGCCGCGCGCGTCCCCGCCGACTTCGAGCGCCGGCAGACGCTCGCCAACGCCGAACGCTTCACCACCCCCGAGCTGAAGGACTGGGAGCAGCGCGTGCTCGGCGCCGAAGGGCGCATACTCGAAATCGAGTCGCGCATCTTCACGGAGATCCGCTCGCAGGTCGCGCGCGAGACGAAGCGCCTTCAGGCGACGGCGCGGGCCGTCTCCGCGCTCGACGTGCTCGCCTCGCTCGCCGAGGTCGCGGCGCGGCGTCGCTACACGCGGCCCGAGCTGCACGACGGAGACGAGCTTGAGATAAAGGGCGGCAGGCATCCCGTCATCGAGGCCATCGGGGCCGGCCAGTTCGTCCCGAACGACCTTTACATGAACAACTCGACGGACCGGCTGCTCATCATCACCGGCCCGAACATGGGCGGCAAGTCAACGCTCCTGCGCCAGACGGCGCTCGTCGCGCTGCTCGCGCAGATGGGCTCGTTCGTCCCGGCCGAGAGAGCGCGCCTGCCCGTCCTCGACCGCATCTGGACGCGAGTCGGCGCCTCCGACGACCTCTCGCGCGGCCGCTCGACCTTCATGGTCGAGATGACCGAGACGGCCGCCATCCTCCACAACGCAAGCCCCCGCTCACTCGTCCTCCTCGACGAGATCGGGCGCGGCACGGCCACCTTCGACGGCCTCTCCATCGCCTGGGCCGTCGCCGAACATCTGCACGACTCGCCCGAGCACGCCGCCAAGACCCTCTTCGCCACGCACTACCACGAGCTGACGGAGCTGGCCGAGCGTCTGCCCGGCGCGCAGAACTACCGCATCCGCGTCGCCGAGCGCGAGGGCGAAGTCATCTTCCTCTTCAAGATAGAACGCGGCCGCGCCTCGAAGTCTTACGGCATCGAGGTGGCGCGGCTCGCGGGGCTGCCGCCGCCCGTCCTCGAACGCGCGCGCGAAGTCCTCGCCCGCCTTGAGCGTTACGAGCTGGACGTTTTCGCCGAGGCGGCGCCCGCCAGGAAGGCGTCAACGTCGGCACAGCCCGAGGCGGAGAACGGCGCCGGGGCGCTCAATCGTGCCGCCGCGCGCGCGGGCCGCAGGGCGCTGGCCGCGCAGGCGACGCTCTTCGACTCGGTCAACGAGGGCCTTCTTGACGAGCTTCGAGGCGTTGATGTAGAAACCCTCTCGGCGGAAGAGTTGCGCCAACTTCTGCTCGGACTGAAGCAGCGCATCGTCTAACAGCAGCAGCAGACCCATTTCATGACCCACCTACAAACGCTCCTGTCGCTCCCGCTCGAACAGCAAATCGGACAACTGCTCTTCATCGGACTGCCCGGCACCGAGCTTGACGAAGAGGCCCGCTCGCTCGTCGAGTACGTCTCGCCCGGCGGCGTCATCATCTTCGGCCGCAACGTCGCCGAGCCCACGCAGCTCCGCGACCTGCTCGACGGCGTCCGCGCCATGATGACGGTCGAGACCCTGTTCGGCATCGACCAGGAGGGCGGCCTCGTTGACCGCCTGCGGAAGGTCTGCACGCCGATGCCCGCGGCGCGCGTCATCCGCCAGCACGGCGACCTCGCCGCCGCGCGCACCCACGGCCGCATCACGGGCGAAGTCCTCCGGCTGCTCGGCTTCAACATGAACTTCGCGCCCGTCATGTCCATCATGACCGAGGACCGAGACCTGCTCTCCAACGGCCTCTACTCGCGCTCGTTCGGCCGCTCGCCCGGCGAGGTGCTCGGCTACACGATGGTCTACCTGCGCGGCCTGCAAGGCACGGGCCTCCTGGGCTGCGCCAAGCACTTCCCCGGCATCGGCGCCGGCGAGGTTGATTCGCATCAGGAGATGCCCATCATCCACCTCACGCACGACGACCTCATCGCGCAGGACCTCGCCCCCTACATCGAGCTCTTCCAGCGCGAGGACAACATGGTCCGCGCCGTCATGGTCAGCCACGGCGGCTTTCCCAACATCGACATTCAGAAGGGCACCGCGGGCGGCCGACTCGTCCCGGCCTCCATCAACCACGAAATCGTGACGCGCCTGCTGCGCGAGGAGCTGGCTTACGGAGGGCTCGTCGTCACGGACGACCTTGAGATGGGCGCCATCGCGCGCTACTGCCCCATCGAGGAGGCGGCCCTGCGCGCCGTGCTGGCCGGCGAGGACATGCTCCTCATCTGCGCGCGCCCCGACCTCATCCGTCGCGGCTACGACGCCCTGCTCTCGGCCGCGCGCTCGGGCGAGCTTTCGCGCGAGCGCATCGAGGCTTCGCTCCGGCGCATCGCGGCCTTCAAGGCGCTGGCGAACCCGCCCCTCCCCTTCGACCGCAAGCGTTTCGACGAACTCTCTTCGGAAGTGGCGGGACTCAACCGCAAGCTCAACTACGTCTACGGAGGCAAACTCTAGATGCGGAAAATTCTGGCCTTCGCGCCCGCAGTCGCCGCCGCCCTCGCGCTCCTGCTCGCGGGCTGCCGCGGCGGCGGGCCGCAGCGGACGCAGTTCGTCACCGTCCTCGACTCGCCCGTCGTCACGCTCGACCCGCTCGACGGCATCGACGCCGCCAGCGAACGCCTGCGCCAGCTCATGTTCAACTCGCTGATGCGCAAGAACGAGAAGTTCGAGTACGTCGGCGACCTCGCCGAGTCGCACGAGGCGTCCGAGGACGGCAAGACCTACACCTTCAAGCTCCGCCAGGGCGTGACCTTCCACGACGGCCGCCCGCTCACCTCCGCCGACGCCAAGTACACGCTCGACAGCCTCTTCTCATCGAACAAGAAGAAGCAGTCGGTCTTCTTCGAGACGGTCAAGGGCGGCCCCAGCCAGCCCTACGTCACGGCCGTCGAGGCGCCCGACCCGCAGACCGTCGTCGTCCGCCTGCGCAAGCCCTGGATTCAACTGCTGCCGAACCTCGTCTCCGTCCCCGTCATCCCGCAGGGCACGGCCGACACGCAGAAGACGCAGCCCGTCGGCTCCGGCCCCTTCAAGTTCGTCCGCCGCGACGAGTCGCAGAACATCGTTGACCTCGCCGCCTTCGACGCCTACTTCGGCGGCGCTTCCGCCATCAAGGAGCTTCGCGTCCGCACCATCCTCGACGCCAACACCCTCCAGGCCGAGTTGCAGAGCGGGAACATCGACCTCGTCTCCGGCGTCGCCAACCTCTCGCCGGACTCCTACCCCGTCCTCGCTCGCTCGGGCCGCCTCAAGGTCGAGCAGTTCCCCGGCGCCAACATCGTCTACCTCGGCTACAACGTCGAGGCCGCGCCGCTCGACAACGTCAAGGTCCGGCAGGCCATCGCCTACGCCGTCGACCGCGAGTCCATCGTCCGCGACCTGCTGCGCGGGCAGGCGCGCGTCGCTCACTCGATTCTGCCAGAGGCGTCCTGGGCCTACGACGCCGGGCAGAAGTACACCTTCGACCTGAACCGCGCCAGGCAGCTACTCGACGAGGCCGGCTTCCGCGACCCGGACGGCGACGGCCCGCAGATGCGCTTCAAGAAGCCCGTCTCCTTCAAGATCAGCGCCGGCAACGCCGCCACCAGCCAGTTCGTCGGCGTCATCCAGAACTCCTTGAAGAGTATCGGCGTCCCCGCCGCCATCGAGACCTACGAGACGCCGACGCTCATCACGCAGCTCACCAACGGCCAGTTCGAGCTGACGACGCTGCGCTGGGTCGGCGGCAACCAGGACCCCGTCTTCTTCCGCGACCTCTTCCACAGCAACGAGATTCCGGGGCCGGGGCGCGAGGGGCTGCGCAACCGCAGCCGCTACCGCAACCCCGAGTTCGACCGCGTCATCGAAGAGGCCATCGCCACCACCGACCGCGAGAAGGCGCGGGGGCTCTTCGTCCAGGCCCAGCAGATCGTCAACCGCGACGTGCCGCTCCTCCCGCTCTGGTACCCGGACGTGCTCGTCATCGCGCGCACAGGCGTCGAGAACATCAAGGTGGACCCGAGCAACGACCTCAGCTTCCTCCGCAGCGTCACCGTGGCTAAATGACGGACGGTTAATGAGGAATGGCAGGCTGCTTCTCGTCCGTCATTCGACGATGAGCGTTTCGTCCATGTCGCCGAGGAATTTGGCGAGCAGTTCTTTCGACAAGGCCCCCTCGCGCACGAGCCGGGCCGGGCTGCCGCTCACGTCGAGGACGGTCGAAGGCAGGTCGCCGCGCGACGGGCCGCCGTCAACGACGAGTTCGAGTCTTCCCCCAAAATAGTCCGCAGCCTCCTGTGCCGTGCGCGCGGGAGGCAGGCCGGCCGGGTTGGCACTCGTCGCCGTCAACGCGCCTCCGCACGCGCGGACCAGCGCCCGCACCTCCTCATCCTCCGGCAGCCGGACGCCGACGGTGCCCGTGCCCGCGGTGAGAAGTTCGGACACGTCCGGCCGCGCCTTCGCCACCAGCGTCAGAGGCGCCGGCCAGAGTTTGGCGGCGATGAGCGTGTAGGCGTGCGTCGGCGGGCGTTCGAGCAGGCGCGCGGCGGCGCCTCGGTCGCTCAGGAGGACGAGGATGGGCTTGCCGTCTCGCCCCTTGAGGTCGTTGACGGCTTGTAGGGCGCGCGGGTCGAAGGGGTCCGCGCCGAGCCCGTAGAAGGTGTCGGTGCGGAAGGCGAGGACGCCGCCGGAGGCGACCAGGCGCGCGGCCCTTTCGTGCGCGTCGGGGTTGTCAGGTAGGATCATCTTGAGTTCGCCCGCGGGTGCTTTAAGATTGTCGGCGCGGGCGGATGATTGTAACCGATGGGGAGACTGGCGCAGGAGGCTTTGGGCGGTTTGAGGCTCGCGGGGCGGGCCGCGGGCTTCGCCGCGCGCGAGCCCGGCTCGGCCCTCCTCGCCCTGAGGATGGCGGCGTGGGTGGCGGCCATATCGCTCGGAGTGAAAGTCCTTCCGCTGCCGCGCGTGTTGAAGCTGGCGACGCCTCTGCGCAGGCGCCGGACACGGCTCGACGCGGCCGGCGTGCAGGCGCGCACCGCCCGCCTCCTCGACGCGCTGCTGGCGACGGACGTGTGGTGCTTCACGCCGACCTGCTGGAAGCGCGCGCCCGTGCTCTACCGCTTCCTCGCGCTCCAGGGCGTCGAGACCCGCGTGCTGTTCGGCGTCCGTAAGGGAGGCGACGGCCTGCTCGACGGCCACGCCTGGATTGAGGCCGGGGGCGAGCCCGTGCTCGAAAAGACGGCGCCCGACTTCAGCGTCACCTTCAGCCACCCGGCCTGACCCGGCGACATCAAAAGTGAGAGGGGCGCGCGGACGAGTCCGCGCGCCCCTCTACTTTTGTTAACGTCCCCCGCCCCGCCACTACGGCAACATCTCGATGTTGAACCAGAAGCGCGCGTTGCCCTTGGACTGGATGCCGAAGAGGAAGCTGACGTTGATGGAGTCGCCGGGCCTCAGGGGCGTAATCGTATTGACCGTGTCGGCCGAGAGGGTGGAGTTAAAGCCGCCGCCGTTCGGCTGGTTGTTCGGCGCGAGCGGCGAAGCCTCCTCCAGCTTCAGGCCGTGAATCGTCACCGAGCCGCCGCCGCACGGGTTCGGCTCCGTCGAGAGCGACGAAGTCATCGCGCGCAGGTCCGCGTTCGGCGAGCCCGAGTAGTTCCCGTCGGGGAAGATCGAGAGGTCAACGAGGCGGAACCTGAGCCGCGTGATGGTCGAAGTCGAGGTGTTGGTGATCGTCCTGCGGAACGCGATGGTCCCGTAGAAACCGTTCGTGACCGAGCTGGTCGTCCTCATGCGATTCGGGGCGGCGGTGTTCGAGACGCACGGCGCGAGCAGCGTGGCCGGCGCCGTCGTGTTGCGCACGATGGGGCTCGAAGAGTTCTCGGGCCCCGGCGAGCCGATGTGGCGCCCGCGCCGCGTGCCGTCGAGGGCGACGCAGGTCGTCCCCGGCGGGTCTATCGCGCAGTTCCCGTCCGTGTCGGCCCAGATGAAGTCCGAGCCGTTGTCGCCCGTGTCCGACGGGAGCCCGTACCGCTCGGAGCGGAAGTAGCTGTTGTTGGTCGTCAAGGTCGTCAGCGGGTAGACGCCGGCGCCCTCCTTGTAGAGCGTGTTCGACTCGCTGGTCGTCCCGACCGCGTCGAGGCGGTATGAGGACGTGAAGTTGGCGGAGTTAGAGGTCCGGAAGAGCGCGATGCCGGTGTTGAGCGGGAGGGCGTCGGCGCCCGTGTAGGTGGCGTCGCAGATGGCGGTCGTGCCGTTGCCGGCCGGGTAGGCGGCGAGGCTGTAGCCGCTCGCGGGCGTGGTGTTGCAGCCGAGGTAGTGGGCGCGCGCCGGAATCCTCGTGCCGTTCGGGATGTAGAACAGCGTCGTCCCCGGCGACTTCGCCACCGCGTAGCCGGCCGAGCCGTCAATGGTGGTGACCTCAACCTCCGAGTCGCTGTTGTTGTAGATTTCGATGAACTCATCGCTGGCGCCGTTCGTGCCGCTCCAGCGGAACTCGCTGATGATGAGCGGCGCGGCCGGGGCCGCGATGGTGCTGTACTCGAAGACCATCGCGCAGCCCGACGTGCCGCTGTTGCACTCGAAGCAGCCCGAGCACTCGCCGGAGTTGCCGAAGATTTCGTCGCCGCCTTCGTGGTGCCACGCGCTCACGATGTATTTGACGGTCGTGCCGGCCGGCTGCGCGGGGATCGAAGCGCGGACCACGTCAACATCCTGGCAGGTGCTATCCTGAAAGGTCCTGTAGTAGCCGATCTCACCGACCGTGGTCGAAGTGCCCGGCCCCGTCGTCACGAATTTTATGACCTGCGTCGTGCCGTTGCCCACGCCCCTGCTGCCCGTGGGGTTAGAGCCGTCGGTCGTGTAGTAGACGGCGACAGAGTTGGTGAAGAACCGATACTCGACCTTGTAGCTCAGCGTAAACTTTTCTGGCGCGTAAATCTGGAAGCCGGCAGAGGCGCTGCGGTCCGCGTTCTCCACGTAGCGCCCGGCCGACGTGTCTGTGCCGCCCGAGGAGCAGAGCGGCGTGGCGACGTAGTTGTTCGTCCGCTCGTGATAGACGTAATTGGCGGCGGCCGACACGCTGGCCGCCGAGACGAGCACGAGCGCGCAGGCCGCCGCGTGTAACCAAATCTTTCGCATGGGCGGTGTCTCTCCCCTAATGGTCCGAGACCATTGAGCTAAACCACGTTCTTTTTTCTGTTTCGGGCGGGGCCGTCTAGCTCGGCCTCACTATTTTGCGGGACTGGAACTCGCGCAGGAGCCGCGCGACGCTCTCGGCCGCGTGCTCGGGCGTCACGTCGTAGGCGGCCGTCAGCTCGCCGACTATCTCTTCGGGCGCGCGCTTCTTTTCGAGGCTCCGCCAGACGAGCATCGCCGTCTCGTTGAGCTGGAAATACTTTTTGGAGTTGAGGTCAACGAGCACGCCCTCGCCGCCGCTCAGGTCAACGCAGACGACTTGCTCGCTCGGGATCAGTGTTTCGGAGTTCATGACTTTTCAAACTGAGAGGGCGGTCGCGCCGACCGGGACGTGGGCCGATACGTAGGCGGCCGCGTAGTCGAGGTCGCCGAGCAGATCGGTCCCGGCGCGCAGCTCGTGACAGACGCACTGCCGCGTGAGGGCCGCGAGGGCCGCGACGTAGCCGCGCGCCGCCGCCCTGTCGTAGCAGGCCCAGGGGCACATCCTCAACAGCCGCGACATCGCCTCCCACTGCGGCAGCTCGCGGCAGCGGCTCTCGCGCTCGTGCGAGAGCGAGGCGAAGAAGAGGACGCGCGGGGCGCCCTTCTCCGTGAAGCCCTCCGGGAAGAGGTCTCGCGGATGAAAGCGGAGCTTGAGCGGGTCGAAGGGGACGGCCCGGGTCGCGACATCTTTTAAGCCGGGGACCAGTTCGGCGGCGTGGGCCTCTTTGGTGACGGCGAAGGCGCGGCGGACTCCCCACGCCTCGACGGCTCCGTCGGCTTCCGCCAGCAGCAGCGAGTCGTCCGAGATGTACTGCCAGCCGCGCGCGGCCAGCCGCATCGTCAGAGTAGACTTCCCGCTCCCCGAAGGCCCGGCCAACAGGACGCAGGCCCCGCTCCGCGGCTCGACGCAGGCGGCCGCGTGCAGGTCGAAGAGGCCGCAGCGGCGCAGGGCCGCGGAGGTCGCCTCGAAGACGAGCCGGGCGAAGGCCAGAGGCGTCCGCTCCTGCCCGGCGTCGCCCAGCCACACGTCAACCCGCCTCGGGTCTTCCTCGGCGCGGATGCTGAAGCCGCGGCCCTCGTGGCTGTAAGTGTTTTCGCCCGCGCGGCAGAGCCAGCCGCCGGCCGTCTCGAAGGATTCGAGGCCGTCGGGCCGGAGTGGGGGCGGCGAGCCCCTGCGGACACGGATGGTCACATCCGGCGCGGCCCCCGTGTCGGCCTCGCGGGGGTGGAGGTGCCAGCCGGCGTAGATGCGCTCGAAGGGGCGCGAGGCTTCCTCGTCCTCGGCTTCGAGGCAAAGCGAACGACTGGCGACGGCGTAGTGCTTACGCCGCGCCAGTCTTATGGGAGCTGAGGGTGTGTCCATAAGGGGCATGAGGCCGTCGCGGGGCAAGCGGCAGCCGGCCTCCCCTTCTCATTAGCCCTACGGGATGACTGTGCTCTCGCCGCCGCCCTGGAAGAAGGTGGTCGTTTCCAGCACGTCAACGGGGGCCGAGATTTCGGGCTCGACGAAGGGCTTCCTGACGGTCGAGACCTCCTGCGACATCAACGCCTCGCACTGGCCGGCCGTCTGCTCGCTGCTCATCGCTTCATTCTTCTCTTTCAAGGTTATGCCTCCTGAGGATTGTGGGTGTCAGTTCGCCGTTTGGGCGGTTGACGGCGCCGCCAGGACAAGTCGGAGCGGCTGAATCTGATACGTCTGCAAGTCGCTGCGATAGTACAGCCGGACCGCCGGGGAGAGCGTGCGCACGGCCTGCTCCAGCGTAAAGTTTTTAAAGTCCACGTCCACGGGCTCGTCAATCATGACGCGCGGCTCGAACGGGACCCCGATCTCGCCCGCGATCTTGGCGACCACCACCATAAGCGGCTGGCTGCGCGCGCGGACGCTCAGTTGGTTCTGCGCGTAAGTGACCTTGAGCGGGTTCGCCTCGTCCCTCTTACGCTGCTCCTCCTCGGTGCCGACGCCGTCTTCGGTGTCGCCCTCGATGAGCATCGCCTCGTTACTCCCCTTCACGACCTCGGTCGTCGAGGGGGCGCGCTCGTTGAGCGCGTAGAGGTAGACGGCGAGGGCGCGCGGCTCCTGGCCGTCGCCGCTCAGCTCATAGTCCACGTACGGTTGCGGGGCGAGCCTATGAAGGACGCCCTCAAGGTTGATGCCCCCCAGCTCGACCGTGACGCGCTGCTGCTGGATGAGCGGGCTCATGAAGACCGGCACCTTGATGACTTTAGCCAGCTCGGCGGCCAGGTCTGTCATCTTCACATCCTTCGCCACGATGGTGAAGGTGCGCGGAATGGCTTTGCTCGCCTTGACGGTCAGGGTGCCGCGGTCGGCTGGCTTGCCCGCCTCGGGCTTCCCCGGCTCGGGCTTGGCGGCCTGGGCCTTCGCCGGCTCGGCGGCCGGCTTGGTCTCTTTAACCTGCTGGCCCGCGGCCGTCCCGGCGGCGGTCAGAATGAAAAGAGCGGTGGCCGAAATCGCCTTGCGGCCGAAAGGCCGAAAAAGTTCAGTCAGGTACTGCTGCATTACTTAACCCCAGGTTCCTCTTCGCAGTTCTCTCCCCGTTCATCCGCTTCCCGTCAGTTGCTCGGAGGTTGAAAGAATTCGCGCGGACGAATCGTTTGACCAGGAAAGCGCCTGCCTGCGTGTCAACCGAATGGCTAGCGGAAGCTAACATAGTTGACACGGCAGCGTCAACGCCGCCGCCGTCTAAACACTTTCGGAGCCTTAACTTTGCGGGGAGCGGGCGGCCGGGCCTCGACGACCCGGCCATCCGCTCCGAAACCCCGCCACGCGCGGCTTAACGCGTGGCGGGGGCAAGGGTTAAAGGTTACGGCGCGGCCTCGATGAAGAAGAAGAACCTCGCGGTGCCTCCCCGCATGATGCCGACCAGCATGTTGACGTTGACCGAGTTGCCCGGCAAGAGCGGCGACCCCGACGACACCTGGTTGACGGTGAGGCTGGAGTTGTAGCCGCCTCCTAGCTGCTGGAATCTGCTTAAGTCCAGCAGCGCCCCGGAGGTCGGCTTCGGCCCCGTCGAGGTGGCGACGGCCGCCTCGTCCATCGAATGGAGCACGCGCAGGTCGGCGCACGGCGCGAAGCAGTAGTTCGGCTTGCCGGGCTGCGGGCTCGTCGGCGTGTTCAGCGTCGTGATGTCCACCACCCGTATCCTCAGCGTCGTCACCGGCGATGCCGTGTTGTTGGTGATGGTGCGGCGGAACCGCAGCGTGCCGTTCTGCCCGTTCGGCACGACGACGGCGCTCCGCTCGCGGTTAGGAGCCGTCGAGGCCCCGACGTTCGGGTCGAAGAGGGTGACGGGCTGCTGGCCGAGTCGCACCCTCGGGCTGGCGAGGTTCTGCGGCCCGGGCATGCCGAGGCTGGACTGCGGGTCGCAGCAGACGTCGAGCCGGGAGTTGACCGAGATGAAGTCCGCACTGTTGCTGTCGGTGTCCTGCTCGTAGCCGCCATATTGCGTGCGCGGGTAGCTGTGCGGGGCGTTGACGACGACCGCCACAGGGTAGCCCGAGCCCTCGCGGTAGATTGCGGGCGAGGTCGTGTAGCCGAAGGCGTCCAGCTTCGTGCCTGCATTGAAGTTGGCCGCGTTGTTGGTGCTGAACAGCGCCACGCCCTGCTGGTCTCCGATGTCGCCGAAGTCCGGGGGCGCGATGACGAAGGAGGCGTCGGGGGTTATCTCACTCCCGTAGGAATACTGCGCGCCCGCGCAGAGGAAGTGGCCGCGTGCCGGGATGACGGTCCCAAAGGGGATGGAGCAGCGCAGGACGCCGTCCTCTGCGGCGATGCCGTAGCCGCCCGAGCCGTCGGGCGGCGAGACGACGTGGTCGGAGTCGGTGTTGTTGTAGACCTCGACGAACTCGTCGAGCGAGCCGAGCGAGCCGCGCGGGCTCATCTCGGAGATGATGAGCTGGCCGGGCAGGGGCGAGGACTGGTTCGGGTCGAAGTTGTAGACGGTGTCGTTGGCGCCGACGCCGATGCGGAAGGCGTCAGCGTTGCCGACGAAGTTGTCCCACGAGCCGGCCCCGCCGCCCGTGACGATGCGGACGCCGCCAAAGGGTCCGGTCGCATTCACGATGCGCGCGTTGGGGTTCTGCGAGCGGTAGAAGCGCAGCGTCGTCAGCGGCGGCCCGAACGTGGCGGCGTTGAGCGACCACCAGCCGCCGTTGAGGGCGTCCCACGTCTGCCACTGGCCGGGCGTGACGCAGTTGGGGTTGGAGCCGCACTGGTTCGGGATGGTGATGCTCGGGTCAACGGTCGAGTAGCTGCCGTTCTGGTAGACGGGCTCGAAGAAGAGCCGATCATCGAACACGTTATCGTTGTCGTTGTCTATGTGGAGGATGATGTAGGGCGCCTGGCCGCCGGAGCCGCCGCTCTGCGCGTAGGTGCTGTAGGTGAGGATGGACAGCTCGTTGGCGGCGGGCGGCCCGGGCGACGGGCTCGGCAGCGCTGTCCCGGCGTAGCCGGGGTGGCGTATCTCGGCGGAGTTGTCGCCGTTGCCGCCGACGCGGAACTCGACGCTGCCGTTGCCGAGCGGCGGCGTGCCGGGGCCGAAGACGAATACCACTTCGGGCGTCGGCGTCGGCGTCGGGTTCGACGCGTCAATGCGAATTTGCCAGCCTTGAAGGTTGGTTGGACTGACGGTGAGGAAGGTGGTCGCGGCGTAGGCGGCGACGCTCAAGAGCGCGCACGCGGCGACGACAAAGGCCACCCGCTTGAGTGGTTTTGGGTGTGACATAATGAGTCTCCTCTGGATTCTGTGCTGGGACTCAGCGCGCCTCCTCGGGGTTTGAGGGCGGAGCCGCTGTTGGGGCATTGACTAAGGCGCAAGGCAGGATTGTCCGCGCCGGAGTAGCATTTGGACTCGACGCCCTGGTGCAGCCATCGGGGAGTAGCGACGGCGCAAGGAAGCACACAGGTGTTTGCAGGCCGGGCCATTATTGGCGAGGGCACGCCCCGTGTCAATGCATGACGTGCGAATCGACTCGACAATTTTTCGCACATTTAATTGCTAGGGCGAGGGCGCGGCTCAGTGACTATCATGCCCCTTCAGCAGCAGCCGGAAGGGCCTGATGACGTAGTAGGCGAAGGAGAGTCGGCGGGGCAGCTTGACGTGCGAGAGGTCGCCGTCGGTGGGGGCAAAGATGAAGCGGAGGTAGTCGAGCTTTTCGCGTCGGCGCGGGCGCGCGCGCAGGTTGAAGCGGACGCCGCCGAGCAGGCCGACGGGCGCGTACTCGCAGCCGTCGAAATCCCGTGCGGCCACTTCGCGCGCGAGCGCGCCGGCCACGGGGTCGGCCGACGCGAGGCGCCAGACCTCGGCCGGCGGCTCCGCGCCCAGCAGTTCGGCGGCGAGCCGCAGGCCGAGGAAGAGCATCCGCTCGCTCCCGTGCTCCTTCGCGCGCCGCAGCACGCGCCCCCAGTCGAGCGAAGGGTGCGAGCGGATCAGCTCGGCCACGTCGCAGACCCACGCCAGCCGCTCCCAGAAGTGCTTCGCGCCGTGAACGCAGAGGGCCGGCAGAAGGTCTTCGGCCGCGGGGCACTTGACCCCGGCGCCGTTGAGCACCACCGTCTCCGCGCCTTCGAGGAAATCCTCGGTCCCCGTCGAAGAGGCGAAGCGCGAGGCCGCCGCACGCCAGTGAAGCTCGAACAGCAGCCTCCCGCGCTCCTTCTTGAAGGCGAGGCTGTGCTGGGCGCGAATCAGGATCGCCTCGCGCGCCGGGTCAAGCTCGGGGTGCGCGCGGAAGCCCTCCGCGATCAACAACTCTTTGGCCCGCAGCACGTCCCGCTCGGGGACCAGCACGTCGAGGTCCGAGAAGCGGCGGAGCGACAGGTTGCCGTATGCGGAGACGGCGAGGGCCGGCCCCTTGTAGGCGAGCGCGGTGATTCGAGCGCGCTCGAAGAGACGGAGGACGCCCACCAACTCCGCCGCCATGAGGGCGTTGTGTGCCGCGTTGTCGCCGAAGCGCCGTTTAAGCTCAAGCAGGCGCTCGGGCGGGACGAGGTCGGGCGCGGTCGCGTTGAGCTGCCAGTAGAGGAGCTGGAGCAGCGAATGTCTGCGGGCGAGTTTGATGAGGTAATCCCAGTCGAGCTTTTCGCCGAGGAGGCTTTTCAGGCGGGCCGCGGTCGCGGGGTCGAGGCGCGTCCGCGCGCAGCACAGGAGCAGCGCGTGCTCGGGCCGCGCGAGCGGGCCTTCCTGGTCGGCGTGTGAGTTAGACATCAGGCGTGCGGGGCGGGCTGCGGAAGGCTACCCCGTCTTGACGGCGTAGCCGAGCCCGTCGCCGACGGAGAGGACGACGGCGAGCAGTTGCGGGTGACGGACGAAACGCTGGTTGAAGTCGCGGAGCGCCTGCGTCGAGGCCGTCTGTTCGGGCGAGCTAATCTCGCCGGCCACCTGCCCGCCCCAGAGGAGGTTGTCGGCGACGACGACGCCCCCCGTGCGGAGCAGCGGCAGAGAGGCTTCGAGGTACTCGTAATACTCCTGTTTGACGGCGTCGAGGTAGACGAGGTCGAAGGGGCCTTCGAGGCGCGGCAGGACTTCGAGCGCGTAGCCGCGCTCGACGCGAACGCGCCCGCGCAGGCCCGCCCGCGTCAGGTAGCCCTCCGTCAGACTTATCATCTCGTCGCTCGGCTCGATGGTGACGACCTCGCCGCCTTCGGGCAGGGCGCGCGCAAGGCGCAGCGCGCCGTAGCCGATGGCGAGGCCGATCTCCAGCACGCGCCGCGCGCCGATGGAGCGCGCCGTGATCTCAAGGAAGGTCGCCACCTCGCGGTCGGCGATGGGCACGCGGTGCTCGGCGGCGTAATCCTCCATCTCGGCGACGAGGCCGGTGCTGGCGGGCATGAGCCTGTCGAGGTACTCGGCCTGCTCGCTTCTGATGATGGCGTCCGCTCTGGCTTTCATTCAATCCTCGCCCGCTTCACGTTCGTTAAGACCCGACGTGCCGGCACGTCTGCTCAAGCACGGCGCGGCAGTGCTCGTAAACTTTCCCGGCGCTTTCGAGCACCCCCGCCGAGGGTTGCGGCCCCGAAGGCTCTTCCCCGCCCCTGACTATCGAGCCGGCGAAGATGTTCGGCGAGAAGTCGCCGACCCTCTGCCGCCCGGTCGTCGGGAGCATCCGGTAGTTTTCAGCCGGGGCGTGCCGCAGCCCGAGGTGACTCTTGAGAAGCTCTAAAGACTCGTCGGTTCTATATAAAAGCTGGTCGTATGTCAACGCGGCGCAGCCCGCGTGCGGCGCGAGCGCCTGCGCGTACCTCTCAAGCGTCACGAGGCGCGTGACGTAGTAGAGCGCCGCGTTCTGTTCCGTCATCTTCAGATGCTTCAACATGCTCGCCAGCGAGCCGCGCGGCTCGCGCAGCAGGAAGACGGCACGGACGTTCGCTTCGACGAGAAGCGGGACGTTGTCGGGTTCGAGAAGATGGTCGTGGAGCAGCTTGTCGAGCACGAACCTTTCAGGGCCGGGCGTCGGGCGGCGGCCGAGGGTTTGGAGCACGTCGCTGACGAGGGCGTCGAAGTCCTTCGGGCCGTTGTATCGGATGTGCGTCTCGCCGTAGCCGATTATCTCGGGGTGCGAGGCCAGGAGGTGCGCGAGGAGCGTCGAGCCAGAGCGCATGTGCGAGAGGATGTGGATGAACTCGTATGTCATCCCCCCTCCCGCTCAAAGCTATGCACTGAGAGCAGGCGTGAGGGCTCGACAATCCTTTGCAGGAGTCCGGCTTCCATCAGACGGAGGACGACGCTCTCGTCTTCGAGGACGTTGCGCTCACGATAAAACTGCTCCGCCGCCCGCGCGTCCCCGCTCGCCACCACGTCGCGCGCCGCCGTGTGATACGGCCCCTGCCTCGCGGTGATGTCCTGGCTGCCGAACCACTTGTCGCCAAAGCCGCCGAGCGTCTTGTACCTGCTCCAGAAGTTGCCGAAGCCGCAGCAGGGGTAGTGGAGGACGAGCGGGCTGCGGCTGACCGCCGTCTTGAAGGAGCGGCCGCTGGCGGGGTCAACGCTCAGGCGGTAGCTCAATCCCTCCTCGCCCGCGGGCGAGATGGGCTCGGTTCGTAGGAGCGGGCGGCCCTCCAACTCTTCGGGCAGAAGGAAGTCGTGCGCGCCGACGGGCATGATGCCCTCGCAGAGCCGGACGGCGGACTTGCCCTGCTGGTAGAAGTAAAAGAACTTGTCGGGGATTTGCGATAGGCCCGCGAGCAGCCGCCTGTGCGCGTCGCCGAGCGCGCCGCCCTCGAAGCATTGCGGGTTGACCTTGAAGAGCGTCACCTCGCGGAAGTAGTCGCGGACGTGCGCCCGCTCAGGGATGGCTTCGTAGTTGAGATATTTGACGCGCCTGACGCCCGACGCCGACATGCGCGCGAAGTGTTCGACGGGCGCGAGGCCGGGCGAGTAGAAAAGCTCGTCCGTGTCTACGTAGAGGAGCCAGTCGAAGCCGCCGTCCAGGGCGAGGCCGAGCGCGACCTCGGCGTTGAGCGTCTGCCGGGCTATCAGCTCGTCTTCGATGTGCTCGCGGACGAAGTCGAGCCGCGCGAAAGCCTGCGTCCGCTGCCAGCGGCGGCGGAGTCGCTCGTCGCAGCGGACGACTGTGAAGCGCGGGTCCGCGGGGACGCGGGCGATGGAAGGGTCTTCGGGGTCGTCGAAGAAGAGGAAGACGTGTGCGAAGCCGGTCCGCAGGTGGTACGAGAGGAACGACTCGAACCCTTCGTCCGGGTTCTTCAGCATGGTCGTGATTGCGACCTTCGGCGCCGAAATACTCATCCCTCCCCTCGCGGCCTAAACTTCGTCCAGGCGATAGCCGAAAGCTTTGACCCGCTCGTTGAACCTCTCGACGATGCAGCCCGTCTCGCTTTCGGACTGAAGCGAGCGCCACCTCTCGAAGTAGTCCTCGTTCGGCCGCGGGCTCACTTCCCTCTTTACCCCCACGGGCGCGAGGCCGGCGAAGTCGCAGACCTTGTCGAGACAGCTTTGCGGCGCCGCGACGAAGTCCTCGTATCTTAATACAGACAGGTTCCGAAGGTGCGGCCGGTCCGCCTCGAAACGCTCGTGGCAGACGCACCAGTGTTCGACTAGGCTCTCCAAAGTCGTGCGGCTCCACTTCTCGGTGGCGAGCGCGACGGCGACGGGGTGCCGGATGACCGTCAGGAAATAGGAGTTGGGGAAGAGCGCCTGTAGGAAGCGCGTGCGCAGGAGGTTGGGCGGGGACTTTTCCAGCAGGACCGGCTTCGTCAAGTCCCAGTAGGGCGCCCACTCGGCGAAGAGTTTCCGCGCGCTCGCGGCCGAGGCGAGCGGCGAGGTCTCGTTCATGTGCGCGGCCTCCGCGAAGCCGAAGCGGCCGGGGCCGCCGAAGTCGCGGGCCGGCGGGTAGACGGTCTGGAGGAACTGGCCCTCGTCTTCGGGGCTCGGCGTGTTCGAGAAGCCACTGACCGAAGGGTGCTCGCGCAGGGATTGGAAGACGAGCGAGGTGCCGCTCCTGTGCAGGCCACACACGAAGAGGAATCTGTACTGTCGCACGCGCCCGGCCGTCTCCCGCTTTCAGGTATCGGATTTTTCCGTCGCCTCGTCGCCGCCGACCGCGACGTAGCGGCGCGCGAGGCCCAACTCGCGCAGCTTGTGCTGGAGCGACTGGCGGTGCATCCCGAGCACCGTGGCCGCGCGCGTGACGTTGCCGCCCGCATCTTCGAGACAGCGCGCGATGTAACGCCGCTCGAACTCGCGCCGGTCCTCGCGGAAGTCGGACGTGAAAGGGACGGCCAGCGTGTCGCCGCCCTCCGCCGCGGGCGCGGCCTCCTTCTGGACTTTGCCCGTCCCGCCGATTTCAGGCGGCAGGTCCGAGGCCGTCACCTCGCCGCCTTCGGCGAGGATGAGGGCGCGCTCAATCGTGTTGCGCAGCTCGCGGACGTTGCCGGGCCAGTGGTACTCGACGAGGCGGCGCAGGGCCGAGGCGGCGAGCTTGCGCGGCGGCAGGTTGTAACGCTCGGCGGCCTGCACGGCGAACGACTCGGCGAGCAGAGGAATGTCTTCGCGCCGCTCGCGCAAGGGCGCTATCTCGACGGTGACGACCTGTAGGCGGTAGAAGAGGTCGGCGCGGAAACTGCCCTTCTCAATCTCCTGTTCGAGCGCGCGGTGCGTGGCGCTGACGACGCGCACGTCAACGGGGATGGAGTCGTTGCCGCCGAGGCGTTCGATCTTCCTCTCTTCGAGGGCGCGCAGGAGCTTGGCCTGCACGTTGGCGCTCATGTCGCCTATCTCGTCGAGGAAGAGCGTGCCGCCGTCGGCCTGCTCGAACTTCCCGCGGCGGCGCGCGGCGGCGCCCGTGAAGGCGCCCTTCTCGTGCCCGAACAGCTCTGACTCGATGAGTTCGGAAGGCATCGCCGCGCAGTTGATGGCGACGAAGGCGCCGCCCCTTCGCCGGGAGCTGCGCTCGTGAAGCTCTCGCGCGACCAGCTCCTTGCCCGTGCCCGACTCGCCGCGCACGAGCACGGTGGCGTCCGTCTCGGCCACCTTCTC
>DATHBF010000418.1:0-12963 GCA_035296285.1 Pyrinomonadaceae bacterium
TCAAGTACCTCGAATCACTCCTCGACGTGCGCGTCGACGCGCGCGGCTCGGACCTGACGCTCGACGGCACGCCCGACGACGTCGAGACCGCCGGGCGCATCATCGAAGACTTCGCCGCGCTCTTCCGCGAGGGCAAGACCTTCACCGACCGCGAGCTGCGCGAGGCGTTCGCGCAAATCGCCGAAGACCGCGCCTACAGCCTTCGCGACTACTTCACCAAGGCCCGCTTCAACCCGGCCGGCAAGAAGCAGGTCGCGCCGAAGTCCGCCACCCAGCGCCGCTACATCGAGGCCATCCAGTCCAGCGACATCGTCTTCGGCATCGGCCCGGCCGGCACGGGCAAGAGCTATCTGGCCGTCGCCATGGCGATTCAGGCGCTCACGCAGAAGCAGGTCAGCCGCATCGTGCTGGCCCGCCCCGCGGTCGAGGCCGGCGAGCGCCTGGGCTTCCTCCCCGGCGACCTACAGGAGAAGGTGGACCCCTACCTCCGCCCCCTCTACGACGCCCTCTTCGACCTCATGGACGCCGAGCGCGTCACCAAGATGCTGGAGAAGCGCATCATCGAAGTCGCCCCCCTCGCATTCATGCGGGGTCGCACGTTGGCGGATGCGTTCATCATCCTCGACGAGGCGCAGAACACGACGAGCGAGCAGATGAAGATGGCGCTGACGCGCATCGGGTTCGGGTCGAAGGCCGTCATCACGGGCGACGTGACGCAGATTGACTTGCCGACGGGCAAGCGCAGCGGCCTCATCGAAGCCGAACGCATCCTCTCCGGCGTCGAGGGCATCGACTTCGTCTACTTCACCGAGAAGGATGTCGTCCGCCACCGCCTCGTCCAGCTCATTATCAAGGCGTACGAGTCCCACGCCAGCAAGAACCCCATGTGATATGCCGATACCTCCGCTTGCCACCGCGGGCGCAAAATGATCGAGGTCGTGAACCGCCAGCGTAAAGTCCGGGTGGACCAGGAGCGTTGGCGCGCGTTCGTCGAGAAGGCTCTGAAGGTCGTGCCCGCTAAAGGGGCGGGGGCGACGGTGGCGTTCGTGTCGGACAGGGCGATGCGGGAATTGAATAGGCGTTGGAGGGGGAAGGGGGGGACGACGGACGTACTGTCGTTCCCGGCGGGGCAGGACGAGTTCGAGAGGGCGGCTGAGGGGGCGAGTTTGGGGGACGTGGTGATTTCGGTGGAGCAGGCGGGGCGGCAGGCGGCGGAGCAGGGGTTGACGTTCGAGAACGAGGTCGAGCAGTTGATTCTGCATGGGCTGCTCCACCTGTGCGGGTACGACCACGAGAGCGACGGGGGGCAAATGAATGCGCTGGAACTCTCGCTGCGCCGCCGTCTTGGAATATAATCTCGCGAATCGTGAATCGTGAGTCGTGGATCGTTAAGACGCCTCTTTCCGTTCACGTTTTAGGGTTGACGATTCACGGCCTTTTATGGAGATGGCTTTAGAAATCGGGGCCACGTGTCTGCTGCTGTTGGCGCTGGCCTTCGTGGCGGCGCTCGACGTGGCCTTGGGCCAGTTGAGCGACGTGGGTCTGCGGCGGCTGATTACCGAGCGCGAGGACGGGGGCGCGCGCACGGCCGACTTCCTCGCGCGCGTGCTCGAAGACCGCGCACGCTTCGGCTTCACGCTCGACGCGGCGATACAAATCCTCCTGGTGGCCGTCTCCGTCCTGACGACGGCGCTCTCCTACGGCTGGATGGGCGCCGAGCGCCGCTTCCTCCTGGTCGCGTTCGTCGGCGCGCTGGCGCTGACGGTGCTCTTCAGGCAGGTCGTCCCACGCCTGCTGACGGCGGGCAACCCCGAGCGCGCGCTGCTGACGCTGCTGCCGCTCTACCGGCCGCTCTACGGCGTGCTCTCGCTCGTCGTCCCCTCGGGGCAGGCCGCGGCCGAGAGGCAGCGGCGCGAGGCGGCCGCCGCCGCCCACGTCACGCAGACCGGCGCCGAGTTGCCCGAGCCGGACGACGACGGCACGCAGCCCGCCGACCTCCAGGCGCTCATAGACGTGGGCGAGCAGGAGGGCATCCTCGAAGAGGAGGAGGGCGAGTTAATCCAGTCCATCATCGAGTTCGGCGAGACGCGGTCCGGCGAGGTGATGACGCCGCGCACGGACATCGTCGCCCTCCCCATCACGGCCACCGTGCGCGAGGCCCGCGACTGCATCATCGAGTCGAAGTACTCGCGCCTGCCCGTCTACCGCGAGCAGATTGACAACGTCGAGGGCATCGTCTACGTGCGCGACCTGATGGCCTACCTCGCCGAGGGCCGCGAGGAAGAGTCCATCGAGCCGCTGCTCAGGCCCGCCTACTTCGTCCCCGAGACGAAGACCGTGGACGAGCTTTTGGAGGAGATGCAGAAGGCTCACGTCCAGCTCGCGCTCGTGATAGACGAGTACGGGGGCCTGGCCGGGCTCGTGACGGTCGAAGACATCATCGAAGAGATCGTCGGCGAGATAGAGGACGAGGACATCGAGGCCGAGGAGGTCGTCGAGATCGTCGAGGGCGACGAGGGCTACTACGAGGTGGCCGGCTCCACCGAGGTCGGGAAGATCGAAAGGCTCTTCGACATGGAGATCGAGGACGACGACTTCACCACCATCGCGGGCCTCGTCATCAGCGAGTCGGGCCGCGTGCCCGCGCCCGGCACGCGCATGAACTTCCGCGGGCTCGACGTGGAAGTCCTCGAAGCCGACGAGCGCCGCATCAACCGCCTCCGCCTGCGCCGCGCGGAGGCCAACGGCGACGGCGGCGGCGACGAAGGTTAGCTCTCTCATCAAGAGGTTCAGCGAAACACGGGGGCCGGATGGCGACGAAGAAGAAGCTGAGTAAATACCTTTCGGGGCGGCGGATCGACCCGCGCCCCCTGGCCGGCGGCGAGACGGTGGCCGACCTCGTTGACGAGACGTTTTTGGCCTACAACGCGGCGCGGCTGCGCGAGGCGTGCCAGCTCTTCGCGCGCAAGATGCTTGAGCCGGACGTGACCGTCGGGCTCTCCCTCACGGGCGCGCTCACGCCCGCCGGCCTCGGCATCTCGGCCCTCATCCCGCTCATGCGCGCGGGCTTCGTGGACTGGATCATCACGACGGGCGCGAACCTCTACCACGACACGCACTTCGGCATCGGCCTCTCGCTCCACCAGGGCTCGACCGCCATCTCGGACGTGGTGCTGCGCGAGGAGGAGGTCGTCCGCATCTACGACATCTTCTTCGACTACTCGGTGCTCTTGGACACGGACGCCTTCTTCCGCCGGCTCATCGAGGGCGAGGAGTTCCAGCGGCCGATGTCCACGGCCGAGTTTCACAACCTCTGCGGCAAGTACGTGCTGGAGCGCGGGCGCAAGCTGGGGCTGGAGAACAAGTCGTTCCTCGCCGCCGCCTACGAGTACGGCGTCCCGCTCTACACCTCCAGCCCCGGCGATTCGTCCATCGGCATGAACGTCGCCGCGAAGGCTTTGCAGGGCAACAAGCTCGCCTTCGACCCGTCGGCCGACGTGAACGAGACGGCGTCCATCGTGCTCGCCGCCAAGCGCGGCGCCATCCACGGCCGGGGCGACAAGGGGAAGAAGCACGGCGGCAAGTCGGCCGTCTTCATCCTCGGCGGCGGGAGCCCGAAGAACTTCATGCTCCAGACCGAGCCGCAGATTCAGGAGGTGCTCGGCATCGACGAGCGCGGCCACGACTATTTCCTGCAAATCACGGACGCGCGCCCCGACACGGGCGGGCTTTCGGGCGCGACGCCCGGCGAGGCCGTCTCGTGGGGCAAGGTTGACCCGGAGCGTCTGCCCGACGCCGTCGTCTGCTACGTGGACTCGACCATCGCGCTGCCGCTGATAACGTCTTACGCGCTGGCCCGGCACGAGCCGCGGCCGCTCAAGCGGCTCTACGACCGCCGCGCGGAGCTGACGGAGTTGCTGCTCGAAGAGTACGGGCGCTCGGAAAGAAGGTAAGGCGAGGATGGTGAAGACGATAAAGGACGACCAGCCGCGAGTCTACTTCGACTGCGGCAAGTGCCCGGCCTTCTGCTGCTCTATCTACGAGCGCGTGCAGGTGACGAAGCGCGACATCACGCGGCTCGCCAAGTACTTCGGCGTCTCGTTCGAGACGGCGCGGCGCCGCTACACGACGAAGTGGGAGAACGAGCGCGTCCTGCGCCGCGTGGACGACGTGATCTTCGAGAAGACGTGCATGTTCCTCGACCAGGAGAAGCGCGCATGTACTATTTACCACGGGCGCCCGGGCGTCTGCCGCGAGTACCCGGACCGCGTGCGCTGCGTCTACTACGACGTGCTCCAGTTCGAGCGCCGTCAGCAGGCCGACGACACGGTCGTCCCCCTCGTCCAGATCACCTTCCGCGAGGTCGAGAAGCAGGAGAAGTGCACGGAGAACGGCCGCGAGCAGGTCTGGGAGTGGGAACCGGAAGAGAGGTTAAAGTGATGCGAGAGATACTGGTGAAGATGGTCGGGAAGAAGGTGGACCTGTTCTGCGGGGGCGTGTCGAGCCTGCGCGGGAAGGTCGTGAAGGTGGACGAGGGGGTGGCGCATATGGTGGACGAGAACGACCACATGTTCTACGTCTCCATCGAGCGCGTCATCGTCCTCAGCGAGACCCGCGACAGCGACCAGCGCGCGGGCTTCGTCACGGGCTTCCGCAAGTAAGTCGTACCGCCAGATAAAGGAGAAGGCCGGCGCGGACCCCTCCCGAGGGGCGCGCCGGCCTGTTCTTGCCCTGAAATTCGTCCCCCGTCTTACCTGCCGGCGGAGGCGATGGTGAGCGAGTTCATCTCTTCGACCGGCACGCGGCGGAAGCCGTCGAGGCGGCGGAGCCAGTAGTCGCTGAAGCGCGAGTAGACGACGCCCTGGCTCGTCGAGGCGTGGTAGAAGCCTTCGGAGTCGGCGACGATGCCGACGTGGTGCAGGTTGTTGAAGAAGACGAGCGTGCCGAACTTGTACCTCTCCTCGCCGTCAACGGGCTGGAACTTCGACCAGAGCGTGCGCGCCGTGCTGCGCTCGAAGCCGACGCCGGCCTGCTGGAAGACGCTCCACACGAACCCCGAACAGTCGAAGCGGTAAGGCCCCTCGGTCCCCATCCTGTAAGGCACCCCCAGACGCTCCTCGATGGCCGACAGCATCACCCGCTCGATTGACCCAAGCGGGGCGCGCGCCGACGGTGCCTTCACCGACGGGCCGGCCTCCTCGGCGCCGGCCTCATCCGACTCGGAGACGACGAACACGTCGTTTTCGAGCCTCGGGAGGGCGCCGGACTGCTGCGTCGTCGTGGTGGAGAGTGTGCCGGTCTGGCGCGGGCGGGTGGTGGCGGTCTGTGCGTCGGCGGCGATGGCGGCGATGCCGAGCGCCGCGCAGGCGGCGAGCAGACGGGGGAGCAGTTTGGACAAAGACATCTAGGGGAACAGTCTCCTATGACCTAATCTCTAACCTTGCTTGTTAGGGTATTGCTTTTAATGAGGGACGCTGCAAGCCCCGCAGGGCGAGCGCGTAAGACCATCCTACTGAACAGATACAGACACCGCAACAACCAATGTGACTGTTTCGTGACGACGCAACAAAGATTTCGCACGACTGGCCCGAAAGGGGACGTAACAATCCGTTCATCTTGAAGGCTTTGTGCCGAGTTGGTACGCATCCTAACCCTCCGGGCAAGCCAAACGGCATGAAATCTGGAAAAAACGGGGGCGGCGTGATAGCATGCGCCGCCGTCGAAGGGGGCGAAAAATTTATGCTGTTCGTCGAAATCAGGACCGCCGGGAGGTTCGTCGGGGGGCCGCAGCGCACGGCCCTGCTCGAAGCCTTGCAGGAGCGGGGCTCCGTGCCGGTCATACGCTCCGCGCGCCTCGGGGCCTTCGAGCAGGCGCTCGGGGGCGGCGAGCACGTCGCGGAACTGGAGCGGGCTCTGGCGGCCTCGACGGACGAGGAGGGCGACGCACCTTACGTCCGCGGCGACGTTTTCTGCTCCGACGGCCACGCCCACTTCCTCATCTTCGGCGACGAAGGGGAGGACGCGACGGGCCTGCGCGCCGGACTCGTCTACACGGCCGAGACGAACGACCCGGCGGGCAAACTGGACACCTTCTGCCGCGCCGTGGCAGATGCGCTCGGCGGCGCGCTCGAATGGAGGTCGCGCGGCGGCGAGGTGCCCGAGACGTTCGCGCGCCTCAAAGGGACCGGCGCGGTCGAAGAGTCGGCGGCGCTGCCGGCCGCGCGCGGGGGCGACGCGGCCGAGAGGATGCGGGCCGCGGAGCTTCTTGAAGACGTGGTGGCGCGCGACTTCCTGCACCGTCTGAGCGAGGCCCACGCGGACGGGCGCGCCGCCGAGATGCTCGCCGCGGGCGGGCGCGAGCCGGCGCGAGACGCCCTGGTGGCGAGGCTCGCGGGCGCGGGACTCGTCAGGCGCGAGGTGCAGGTCAGTTGCCGGCAGAGCGGGCGCTCCATCTTCCGCCTGCCCTCGACGGAGGCGCTGTCAATCGTCACCGCCAGCAACGCCGTGTGCAGCGACTGCGGCGGGTCGGTCGCCGACGAGCGCGCCGAGGAGCTTGCCACGCCGACGCCGCTCGCGGGCTCGATGCTGAAGGGCGGGGCGTGGCTCACGAACAGCATGAGGGGCGTGCTTGCAGGGATAGGGATACCGGAGGGCGAGATCGTCACGCGGCGGCCGGGCGGCGACGACGAGGCGCAGCTTCTCGCCAACGTCTCCGGCGAGCCCTTCCTCTTCTTCGTCCGCGACGGCGACCTGACCGCGGCGGACGCGCGGCGCGCGCTCGAAGCCGAGGCCGAGACGCACGCCACGCGGCTCGTCGTCGTCTCGACGGGCAACATTCAGGACGAGGCCCGAGCGCGTCTGCGCGAGCACGCGCGGCGCCGTTCGCGCTCGGGCGGGGCGTCCGAGGTCGTCTTCGTCGAGGGGCTTGAGGCGGCGCCCGTCGAGCTGCGCCGCGCCGTCGAGCGCGCCTCGCGCGAGGCCCTGACGCGCGAGCTGTTCGAGCTTGACCAGAGCGCGGGCTTCAACGTCGGCCTCATGCTCGCCGAAAGCTTCCGCCTCGCGCGCTCGAAGGATGCGCTGCCCGACGTTGCCGCCTCGGCCGCGGGCGCGCTCGCCGGGAGCTTGCGCGAGCTTTAAACGCCGCGAACTGTTACCGTCCACGTCTGGCAATTTGATTGACGCGGCCGGTTAGGTGTTGACAACCCGCCACCCGCCTTGCGAATCTTAGGGCAAGTCGGCGCGCTCCCGTTGGCCGCCGGAAACCCTACAGCCCCAAAGATTGAAGATGAACAACCGCTCTTTTCTCGTCCTGAGTTTGACGGCCGTCGTGTTTGCTCCCGCGCTCCGGGCTTCCGCGCAGGAGCCGGCGCAGGTCTTCACGAGGCCGCGCACGGTCGCCGCCGCGCAGCAGACCCCGCCGCCCGCAGCCGCCCGCCCGTCGCCAACGCCTACGCCGCGGCCCGTCACACCTCCCGTCGGCACGCAGACGACCGCGCCGCCGCAGACGACGGCCGCGCCGCAACTGCCGGCGGCAGCCCAGCCGACGCAGCCGACGCCCACGGCCGCCGAGCTTGCGTTCGTGGGCGCCGCGCCGCTCCAGCCGGCGAAGCCGATGCCGGTCGCAAAGTTCCGCCTCCGCACCGCCGACGCGCAGCGCCAGTTGAAGTCGCGGCTTCAACTGACTTCGATGACGCCCCCGACGAACACCGTCACCGTCGCCGCGCTCGACCCCGACTCGTCGCAGATACACCTGCTGACGCTCTTCAAGGACACCTTCCTCAAGCGCGGCAACGAGGTCTACACGACGACCTCGCTCGGCACGCACGTGCGCTTGCAGGTCGTGCGCTCGAACTACGTCAACACGGCCCTCGTCATCTCGGACCCGAAGGGGCGGCAGTTGACGCCGCTCGTCGTCGAATACCCCATCGAGAAGGGCGGGCGCTTCCGCGAGATGGCCTACTACACGTCGGCCCACCCGTCGCTGATGTCGCCCGACGTGGTGAAGCACGGGAAGGATTACGTGCGCAACATGCTCGACCTCGCGGCCGGCCGCCTCAAGGACAAGGGCAAGGTCATCGCGCCCGAGATCGTTGACATCGCCGAGCGCCTCTGCATCGTCGAGCACGTTGACCACGACCGCTTCCGTCGCGAGGACCGGGGGCGGCTCTACGAGGAGATCTACGGCCTCTTCGGGCTGAACGAGCTGGACACCTACCGCTACTCGGTCAGTTCGGCCGGCGCGGGCGGCATGGTGCAGATGATCCCTTCGACCTACGCGATGGTCCGGCGGATGCACCCGGCCGTCGGCCTCAACCCCGACTTCGTCCTGGGGATGCGCAACCACGGCAACGCCCTGGAAGCCATGCTGCTCTACATGCAGGACACCTGGAACGACATGGCGCTCAGGGAGGAGATACTTGAGGCGCTGCGGACGAACATGGCGACGCGCCCCGAGCTGATGGCCGCCGGCTACAACTCGAACCCGGCGCGCCTCCCGCTCTACCTGCGCCGCGGCGGCAACGGCTGGCGCTCGCTCATCCCGCGCGAGACGCAGATGTACTTGCAGATTTACTCGTCGGTCGAAAGCCTCGTCCAGTTCAAGAACCGCGGCTCGGACCCGAAGCCCGCGTTGACACAGCCCGCGCCCGCCGCGACCGTCACATCGCCGAGGGACTGAGTTCACGACAAAAGGTAAACGAGCGAAGGGCGCGGTGATTGAAGTCGCCGCGCCCTTTCTGCTGCCCGAAAACTGGGTCCGGTTAATCCCCGAATTGCAGGCTGTCGCGCAGCGCCGGGTCGGGGATGGCGTTTGAGCGCGAGTCGTCGGCGTACTGGAGCTTGTAGAGGCGCCAGTAGAGGCCGCGGGCGGAGAGGAGCTGCTGGTGCGTGCCGCGCTCGCGCAGCTCGCCGTGGTGGAGGACGATGATCTGGTCGGCGCGCTGGACGGTCGAGAGGCGGTGGGCGACGACGATGGAGGTGCGGTCGCGCAGCACCCGCTCGATGGCCTGCTGGATGAGCTGCTCGGTCTCGGTGTCAATCGAACTGGTCGCCTCGTCGAGGATGAGGAGCGCGGGGTCGAAGGCCAGCGCGCGGGCGAAGGAGATGAGCTGCTTCTGGCCGACCGAGAGGCCGGCGCCGCGCTCGCGCACCTCCGACTTGTAGCCTTCGGGCAGTCGCTCGATGAAGCCGTCGGCGTGGACCTCGCGGGCCGCCCAGCGGACGCGGTCGTCGGCGATCGTATCGCGGCCGAGCCGGATGTTGCCCTCGACGGTGCCGCTGAAGAGGAAGACATCCTGTAAGACGACGGCGAAGTTCTCGCGCAGCGATTGAAGCTCCCAGTCGCGCACGTCCACGCCGTCGAGGAGGATTCGGCCGCGCTGCACGTCGTAGAAGCGCATGAGGAGGTTCGTGATGGTCGTCTTGCCCGAGCCGGTGTGGCCGACGAGCGCGGCCGTCTGGCCCGGCTCGACCGTGAAGGAGACACCCTTCAAGACCCACTCCTCTTCGTTGTAGGCGAACCACACGTCGCGGAACTCGATGTGGCCGCGGGCGCGGCCCCGCTTCTTCGGCTCGGCCGGCGTCGTGACCTGCACGGGCAGGTCGAGCGTGCGGAAGATGCGGTGCGAGGCGACGAGGGCCGCCTGGAAGACGTTGTACTTGTCGGAGATGTCGCGGATGGGCTGGAAGAGCCGCTGCGAATACTGGATGAAGGCGACGAGCGCGCCGATGCTCAAGACTTCGCCCGCGGGCGTGTTCTGCATGACGCGCCAGCCGCCGTACCAGATGATGAGGGCGACGCCGAGCGAGCCGATGAAGTCCACGACGGGGAAGAAGACGGCGTAGTAGAAGATGGTTTCGATGTGCGCGCGGCGGTGGTCGTCGTTGACCCCGTGGAACTGGCGGAGCGACTTCTGCTCGCGGTTGAAAATCTGGACGGTCGCCGCGCCCGAGATGTGCTCCTGAAGGAAGGAGTTGATGCGGGCGAGCTTCGTGCGGACGAGGTCGTAGCCGCGGCGCGCGTGCTTGCGGAACCAGGTGGTGGCGGCGAACAGCAGCGGCACGGTGACGAGCGCGACGAGCGTCAGCCGCCAGTCCATCCAGAGCATGAAGGCGACGATGGCGAAGACCATCACCACGTCGCCGAGGCCCTCGATGACGCCCGAGGTGAACAGCTCGTTCAGCGAGTCCACGTCGGACGTGAGGCGCGTCATGACGCGCCCGACGGGGTTGCGGTCGAAGAAGGCGACCTCCTGCCGCTGCAACTTCTCGTAGAGTTCGGCGCGCAGGTCGTACATGACGTGCTGGCCGACGGACTGGAGCAGCACGGTCTGGAAGTAAGAGACGACGAACTGCACGAGCTTGACGCCGAGCAGGGCGAGCGCGATGAGGCCGAGGCCGCGCACGCGCTCGTCGGCCGAGAGCGAGCGCAGCGCCTCGTCGGTCGGGCCGATGTACCAGTCAATGGCGTACTGGAAGAACTTGGGCTCGACGACGCCGAGCGCGTTGACCAGCAACGTCAGCAGGAGCGCCGGGATGATGAGACGCTTGTAGGGCTTCAGGTAGCGGAGCAGGCGCCGGACGCTGCCCCGGTCGAACTTGTTGCCGATGGCCTCTTCTTCGTGAAACTGTTTGACTGCCGTTGACATTAACTCGTCTTCTCACATGGTTGACTTGTAGTAGGGCGCGAACACCTGCTCCCGCCGCGGGAAGTGCAGCACCATCCCGAGCGCGCCGAGGGCGAAGAGCGCGTATGAGTAGTCGCAGAGCGTGACGAACACGCCCACCATCCCCATCAGCGCGGCCGATTCGCAGAGGGCCAGCGCGACGATGAAACCCGTCTGCACCCGCGCCGGCTCGCGCAGCTCGGCGGCCCGCCTGTAAAAGCTCGCCTTTAAGACGAAGGAGGCGACGACCGCCGAAAGGGCGGCGGCCGCCAGCGCGTAAAGCAGCGGCGGCACGCCCTCCACCTCGCGCTCGTCGGGGGCGCCGAAACGGGTGACTAAGGCGAGCAGGCCGACGTTCATCAAGAAGACGGCCCAGAGTATCCGCATCGTGCGGAGTCGGGCTTCAGGCCCGTGTTCGCCCTTCGGCCGGTTGGTCATCTGCCGGACCCTCCTCTCTAAACGCCGCCGGGCTCAGCTCGCGGCCAGCTCCTCCTCCAGCAGTTGCCGCTCGTAGAGGGCGGCGTATTCGCCGCCGTGCGAGAGCAGTTCGTCGTGCGTGCCGCGCTCGACGATGCGGCCTTCGTCGAGGACGCAGATGAGGTCGGCGTCGCGCACCGTCGAGATGCGGTGCGAGACGATGAGGCTCGTCCGCTCGCGCATCACGCCGCGCAGGCGCCCGAGAATCTTCTCCTCGGTGTAGGTGTCCACGCTCGAAAGGGCGTCGTCGAGGATGAGGATGCGCGGCTGGCGCATGACGGCGCGGGCGATGGCCGTGCGCTGCTTCTGGCCGCCCGAGAGCGTGATGCCGCGCTCGCCGACGAGCGTGTCGAAGCCTTCGGGGAAGCCGCGCACGTCGTCGGAGAGCCCCGCCACCTCGGCCGCCCACTCGACCTCGGCCCGCTCGGCCGACTCGACGCCGAAGGCGATGTTCTCGGACAGCGCGTCGCTGAACAGGAAGGTCTCCTGCGGCACGTAGCCGACGGCCGCGCGCAGCTGCGCCAGCGGGTAGTCCTGCACGGGCACGCCGTCAACCAGGACCGTGCCGTAAGGCGGCTCGACGACGCGCGGGATGAGGTTCATGAGCGTCGACTTGCCGGAGCCCGTGCGGCCGACGAAGGCGACCGTCTGCCCGGCCTCGACGCGGAGGTTGATGTCGCGCAGGACCGGCTCGGCGTGCTCGGTGTAGGCGAAGGTCAGGTTGCGGAACTCGATCTCGCCGCGGACGGGCGGGCGCTCGCTCGCGCCTTCGCGGTCCGCAATCGCCGGCCGCACGCCCATCACCGCGTTCATGCGCTTGAGGCTGGCCGTGCCGCGCTGGTAGAGGTTGACGACGTAGCCGAGCGCGATGAGCGGCCAGATGAGGCGCGTCAGGTAGAGAAAAAATTCGACGACCTGGCCCGTCGTCATCTGCCCGCGCACCGCGAGCATGCCGCCGTACCAGATGATGAGCACGTAGCCCAGCCCGATGACGAATCCCAGAAGCGGCCTCATCATGGCCGAGATGCGGACGAGCTGGAGGTTGCGGCGCGCGTACTCGCGGTTCAGGTCGTTGAAGGCGGCGACCTCCGACCCCTCCTGCGCGTAGGCGCGCACGACCCGCACGCCGGAGAAATTCTCCTGCGCGCGGGCGGAAATCTGCGCGAAGAACTCCTGTATCTTCTCGAACCGGACGTGGACCTGCTGGCCGAAGTATTTCACGGTCAGCGAGACGAGCGGCATCGTCACGAAGAGCATGAGCGTGAGGCGGACGCTGACGTTCAGCATCAGCGGCAGCACGATGAGGACCACGAACACGGTCTGGAGCGTGTACATGATCATCGGGCCGGCGAGCTGGCGGACGGCGGCGAGGTCGTTGGTGGCGCGCGCCATCAGGTCGCCGGTCCGGTGGGCGTGGAAGAAGGAGAGCGGCTGGCGCTGGACGGTCGCGTAGAAGTCCTGCCGCACGTCGTACTCGACGTGGCGCGACATGCCGATGAGGATGCGGCGCTGGAGGAAGAGGAAGACGCCGCTGACGGCGCTGACGGCGAGGATGATGAGCGCGTAGCGAGTCACCTTGCCCCACGTCACGCCCGCGCCCAGGTCGTCCACCGCGCGCCCGACGATGAGCGGGACGAGCAGGCCGACCACCACCGAGAGGAAGATGCAGAGGATGCCCGCGAACAGTGACGCCTTGTAGGGGCGAAAGTAGCGCGCGAATTTACGCAAATCGTTCATAGGAAACTTCGTGCCCCTATGATGCGCGATTTGCCGCCGCAAAGACAAACGCGGCGCCGTGGAAAGAGGTTGGAGCGGAGAATCT
>DATHBF010000419.1:0-4601 GCA_035296285.1 Pyrinomonadaceae bacterium
AGGCCGGGATGTTGGCGCCGTTGACGGGGTCGAAGCGGCTGCGGTTGAGGTTGACGTGGATGAAGCGGACGGCGGCGGCCGTCTTCTTGAAGACGGCGAGCCTGCGCCCGCCGGGCGCGCCATTGGCCGAGCCGGGGACGCTGACCGACTCGACCGGGTCCTGCGTGCCATTCTGGATGGTGGTCGAGGCAGCGACGACGCGGCCGGCGCCGTTCGTGTCGAGGGTGCCGCTGATGAGGTAGAGGTCGTAGTCGTTCGTCGAGGCGCCCTGCGGGTCGGACCAGAAGAGCGTGGCCGGGCGGGCGGTCGTGATGGTCCTGTTAATCGGGTTCTGCGTGGCGACGCCCGCGCCGGGGTCGAAGTCGTGGAAGGTGCCCCCGGCGACGACCGTCACGATGCCGCCCGTGTTGGCGCCCGCGTCAACGAAGTTGCCTTCCCAGACGCCGGAGGTGCCGTCGTTGAGGTTGCCGGCGTTGCCGGCCGAGGCGAAGTACATGGCCCCGGCGGCGACCACGTCGTCAACGGCGCGGCTGACCTCCTCGCTCTTGTGCAGCGGGGATTCGAGCGTGTAGTTCACGTCGTCGGTGATAACGTCGCAGCCGTAGGTGTTGCGCAGGATGCGGATGTTGTTGGCGAAGTTGGCCTCGCCGCCGTTGGCGGTGGCGAAGAAGAGCTGCGCGCCGGGCACGATGTCGTGGATGATCTGCGCCATCGCGCGCCCCTCGTCGGACGAGCCGCTGTCCTGACCCGGCACGATGGTCACGGGCGTCGTGTAGCCGTAGGGGTTGCCGGGGCCGGGCAGGTCTCCGGTGGCGATGTCGTTGGCGTACTCGCCGCGGAAGTTGAAGCTGTCGGAGAGGATGCCGATCTTCATGCCCTTGCCGTTGAGGCCGTAGAAGTTGCGCGCCTCGCGCGTCCGCTCCGTCGTGTCGCTCTCGGCGGTGACGGCGCCGATCTCGGGCGCGGGGTCATTCTGTTGGGCGGCGGCCCCGGCGACCAGCGCCGTGAGCTTTGCGCGGACGTTTGCTGCGCGGTCGGCGAAGCCGGGGCGCAGGCCGCGCAGCAGGGTAGGGTTTACGGGCGCGGGGGCCGCGGCCGGGCCGGGCCGGGCCGCGGGGGCGACGATCTCGTCGCTGACGGCGTTCTTGCCGTTGGGGTCAACCTTCTCGGTGATGGCCTCGTCGGCCGGGCGGATGAACTTCACGTCGGCGAGGCCGGCGATGGCCTCAAGGCTGCTCAGGGGCAGGCTGGCGCGGATGGCCTTGTCGTTCGGGAAAGAGTTGACGACCGTGCCGCCCGCCGCCTTGATGGCGGAGAGGACCTGCGGCGTCACGTCGGCCCTGATGTCAACGAGCGTCCGGCCGCTATCGTCAACCTTCACTGAGACTTCAAGGGTGGGGACGGCGTCGGTGATGGCCTCGCCGCGCTCCATCTTAATCGCGTAGATGAGCTGCGAGTCGAGCTTCGCCTGCGCCTTCGTGCGCGACTCCTTCTCCTGGACGAGCGATTCGATCTGCATGCGCAAGGCGTCGGTAAGGCCCTGGTCCTGCTCCCCGACGGGCGCCGCCGCCTGGTCCTGCACGGGGGCGTCCTGCGGGGTGGTCTGTGCCTTCGCGCCGCGTGCCGGCGGTAGTACGAAGAAGCCTGCCAGCAAGGCGAAAATCAAGCCTACGGGGATAAACTGGCTGCGTCGGTTCATTATCTATTTCTCCTGGGGTCTAGTGCGGGAATGGTCTGAGACGAGAGTTACGCCTTGCACACGGGCGGGGCGCCCCGGTCGGTTCACCTCGAACACGACGGGTGAAAATTCAGAAGCTCCAGTGGCGAACGTGCCCCCGACTTGCAGGGGCACGCAGGATTGTTGCGGGATTTAATTCGGGATGTCGCAGACCGGGGTATTGCCTTAAGAGCAGTTCCGGATAAAGCGCGGGTCATACTAAGGTATGTCAGATAGAGTATGCAAGCCTTGAGTGATAACCCGGTGCCAAAACGGTTCAAAGCTCGCTCGGGGCGATTTTTCCCGCGAGGTTGACGACGGCCGCGACCAAATCCCCCGGCGCGACCGGCTTCGCCAGGTGCGTCTGGAAGCCCGAGCGGAGGGCGCGCACGCGGTCGGCTTCGCCCGCGTAGGCCGTCAGGGCGACGGCCGGCGTCTGCCCGCCGCGCTCGGCCCCGAGCGAGCGGACGCGGCGCATCAGCTCGTAGCCGTCCACGCCCGGCATCCCTATGTCGGCCACGAGCACGTCCGGCCTCACGCGCTCAAGCTCCCCGAGCGCCGCGATTGCCGACGAGGCGGCCGTCACCTCCGCCCCGCTCCGACGCAGCACGGCCTGTAGCACCTCCAGCGTGTCCTCGTCGTCGTCAACGAGCAGGACGCGCAGGCCGACGAGCGGCGGCAGCCTCTCCCCTTCGTCCCCGGCGGCGGGCGGCGCGAAAGGGTCGCCCGCCTCGCGCGCCGCGCCCTCTTCGGCCGGCGGAGGCGGGGGCTGCTCGGCGCCGACGGGCAGCGGCAGGTCAACCGTGAAGGTCGCGCCGTGCCCCTCGCCCGCGCTGTAGGCGTGGACGCTGCCGCCGTGCGCCTCGACCAGGTGGCGGACGATGGAGAGGCCGAGGCCGAGGCCGCCGTGCTGCCGCGTCGTGGAGCTGTCGGCCTGCCGGAAGCGGTCGAAGACGTAGGGTAGGAACTCGGCCGGGATGCCCTGGCCGGTGTCGCTGACGGAGATGCGGACGTGCGTCAGGATGCGCTGGGCGCTGACGCGGACCTCGCCGCCGGGGGGCGTGAACTTGACGGCGTTGGCGAGCAGGTTCCAGACGACCTGCTGGAGCCGCGCGGGGTCGCCCGTGACGACGGCGCCGGGGCCGAAGTCCGACTGGAGCCGGATGCCCTTGGCCTCGGCGGCGGGCCGCGTGGTGTCGAGCGCGGCCTGCACGACGGGCGCTATCTCCAGCGGCTCCAATTCGAGCTTGAACTTGCCGGCGACGATGCGCGACACGTCGAGCACGTCTTCGACTATCTGGCGCTGCTGCTCGGCGTTGCGGTGGATGACCTTGACGGCGTGCCTCGCCGTCGCCTCGTCGAGCGGGGTGTTTTCCAGCATGTGCGCCCAGCCCATGATGGCGGTCAAGGGCGTGCGCAGCTCGTGCGAGACGGTGGCGAGGAACTCGTCCTTCAAACGGTTCGCCTCCTCGGCCTTGGCCCGCAGCCCCTTCTCGCGTTCGAGCAGGCGCTCGCGCTCGGCCTCCGCCCGCTTCTGCCTCGTGATGTCGAGGATGGCGGCGACGAAGCCGGTCACGCGCCCCCCTTCGTCCGACTCCGGCTCGTAGGCGACCCACATGTGGCGCGCGCCCAGCTCCTCGTAAGGCACTTCGCTCTCGAACTCGATGCGCTCGCCGCGCAGGACGGCGTCCACGTAGGGCTCGATGGTGGCGTACGCCTCGCGGCCCATGACCTCGTGCAGGGGGCGGCCGACGACCTCCGACGGGGTCAGGCCGAAGCGTTCGGCGTAGGGCTTGTTGACGAACCTGTAGGTGCGGTCGGCGCCGCAGTAGACGATGAGGACCGGCGCGTGGTCGGCGATGAGCTGCAAACGCTGCTCGCTCTCAAGCAACTCCCTCAAGAGCACTTCCTGTAGGCGCCGCGCCGTCTCGGCCTCGCGGCGCGCGACATCGGCGTGCGCCACCTGCTCGTTGCGCTCCTCCTCGCGCCGCGCGAGCAGCGCCGCCGAGTGCGCGAGCGCGCGGCCGAGCTGCGCCACCTCTTTGACCGTCGAGGCGAGCGGGCGGGGCCGGCCGCCGCGCGAGATGGTCTCGGCCGCATCTGTCGCCGCCAGCAGGCCGCGCGAGATGTGGCGCGAGACGACGAAGGCGCCCAGCGTGCTCAGCGCGAGCAGCGCGAGCCCGAGCCCGAGGATGGCGATGGTCGAGCCGCGCGCCGACGACTCGAAGGCGCTCACGGGAACCGCCACCGCCGCCGTCCAGCCCGAGAAAGGCTCGCGGCTGTAGGCGACGTAGATGGGCGTGCCCTCCATCGCCGTCTCGCGGATGAGTCCCCCCTCCGCGCCCTGCAAGTTCTGCCAGGACGACTCCCTCAACTTCTGTCCGACGAACCGCTCCGGCTCGCGGCTGCGCCCGACGATGGTCCCTTGCGCGTCCACGACCGCCCGCGTCCACTCCTCGTCCGAAGGGTCGCGCAGGCCGACGACGCCGGCCACCGCGTCCGTCGTGATGACGGCCGTCAGCACGTAGCGGACCTCGCCCCGGCGGACGACAGGCACCCGCACGGGGAAGCCGAGGCGGTTTCTCACCTTCCCGGCCGCGAGGCTGCCGACGACCGGGCGCTTCTCTTTGACGATGCGGGCGAGGCTCGCCGGCTCGACGGCGCTCGGCAGCGGCGAGCCCCAGGGCTCGGTTGAGTTGACCACCTGTTGTCCGTCCGGCGTGAGCAGGATGAGGGTGAGCCAACCGGGCTCGGCCGGGACCACGCGCACGGCCTCCGCGTAGAAGCCTTCGAGGTCGCCGCGGTCGAGCTTCTCCGACTCGGCCAGCGCGCTCAGCGTCCTCACGGTGGCCTGTATCTCGCGGTCGAGCGCGAGCGAGAGGTC
>DATHBF010000420.1:0-4874 GCA_035296285.1 Pyrinomonadaceae bacterium
CTCGCCTTCGACCGAGGCTTCGAGGATGGCGGCCGAGTGGAACAACCGGCCGCTCGACGCGGAAGACCCCGAGTTTCTCTACCTCTACGGCCGCGCGCTGCTCCTCTCGGACCGCCAGCACGAGGCGGTCGCCGCCTTCGAGCGCGCCGTTCAGAAGGCCGGCGAGAACATGACGCCGCGCAACGGCGAGCTGAAGATTGACGCGCGACTCGCGCAGGTGGCCGCCCACCTGCGGGCCGGCGACGCCGACGCCGCGCGCCGCGCCGCCGACTCGCTCGCCGAAGTCATCCGCCCCCCTGCCGCGGGCGACAACACGCAGGCGTCCCCAGTCGTTACACCTTGAGAGTCCGGCGTCCGGACTTCGGAGAGAATGAGCGAACTCAAGCTCCAACAATGTAGGCTCGACGGCAGGTATGACGTGCTCGACTGTCTCGGGCGCGGCAGCTACTCGGAGGTCTACGTGGCGCGCGACTCGGCGGCCTCGAACGGCCAGCCGCACACGGTCGTCATCAAGGCGCTGAACCCGTACCTCCAGGGGATGCCGGACCCGGAGCTTGAGCGCACGCTCGTCGAGAACTTCCGCAACGAGGCCGTCGCGCTCGACCGCGTCCGCCACCCGAACATCATCAGCCGCCTCGGCCACGGCACCGCGATTGACTTGCAGGGACGCACCTTCCACTACCTCGTCCTCGAATACCTCTCGGGCGGCGACCTGCAAGCCTTCGTCCGCAACCACCCGCTCCCCCTGGAAGGCGCGCTCTTCTATCTCGAACAGGTCTGCAACGGGCTCGCCCACGCGCACAAGCACGGCGTCATCCACCGCGACATCAAGCCTCAGAATCTACTGCTGACGGCCGACCAGCACACCCTCAAGATCGCCGACTTCGGCGTCGCCAAGATAGAGGCGGCCGAAGGCGCCATCACGCGCGTCGGCACCGACCTCTACGCCGCGCCCGAGCACCACCCGCTCCTACAGACCGGGCCGCTCGACACGGCCTCTCTCAACCGCCGCGTCCTCCAGCTCACGCCCGCCGCCGACGTGTACTCGCTCGCCAAGACGACCTACATGCTTCTGACGGGCGAGGCGCCGCGCCGCTTCTCGCAGAAGCACATCGACTCGCTGCCGCCGACGCTCTTCGCGCAGCCCTGGGCGCAGTACGTGCTCCGCGTGCTTGAGCGCGCCACGCAGCCGGACCCGCGCCGCCGCCACCAGAGCGTCGAAGAGTTCTGGCAGGAGATTAAAGACGCGACGTTGGCGCAGACGCGGCCGCTCCGCGGCGGGGGCGAGGACGACGAGTCGCTGCGGCCCCAGCCCGCGCGGCCGCCCGAAGGCGCGAAGAGGACCCCGCCGCCGCCCGCGCCCGTCTTCGACCGCGAGGGCCGCGCCGCCGGCAGTTCCAGGCATCACAGAATCGTCGTCCCCATCGCGGGCGAGGCGAAGGCCCCGCCGGCCGTCAGGGCCGGACACACGACGGCGCCGCCTCCGGCCGTGTGGGAAGACCCGAGGGCGGAATTTTACGAGGACGAGGCGCGCGCCGCCCGCCGGTCCTCACGCCTGCGAAACCTCCTTGTCGCGCTCGCGCTGCTGCTCGCCTTCTCGGGGATGCTCTACGCGACCTACAGGTACGTCAACAACATGCGCGGCCGAAGCGGAGGCGGGCAGCAGCAGTCGGGCGGGGCCGCCGCCCCGGCCTCGCCCGCCGGGCGTGAGTTCCTGACGACGACCGATGTAAACTTGCGCGACGGGCCGGACAGCGCCTACCCGAAGGTGGGCCTCGCCGAGAAGGGGTCGCGCGTTAAAGTCTTGCAGGCGAGCGGCAAGTGGTATCAGGTCCAGGTCGTCGAACGCGGCCGGCCCAAGGAAGACCCCGCCTCCGCCGACGAGGGCTGGGCGCACAGCGCGCTGCTGAGGGCTCGCTAGGGGAGTTTCACTTCACCGAAAGGGATAAAGGACGCAGTGGGCATACTCGAATCATTCCGCCGCTGGATAGACGGCGAGGCTCCGGACGACCCGCTCGCCGAAGTTGACGAGCAGGCGCGGCCGCGCCGCATCTGGGAGGAGTTTCTCGTCAAGGTGGCGCGCGAGGTCGAGGCCGTCATGCAGCGCGAGATGTTCACGCCGCCCGGCGGCGCCACCTACATCCCGCCCGAGTACATCGTCTACCTCTCGAACGAGGACGATAAGGAGTGGCAGGGCGAGAAGCGGCGGGGCCTGGAGCAGGGGCTCTACTACGTCCTCTCGGAGCGCGCGCGCGAGCTGTCTGGGACGACGCAGCTCGCCACGAAGTCCTTCGCCGTCGAGCTGCGGGTTGACGGCACGCTCAACAAGGGCGAGTTCCGCGTGCAGCCCGTCTGGGAGTCGGCGGAGGCGGGCGGCGGCACGATGGTCTCGCCGAGGCCGCAGGAGTTGAAGGTGCCCGCCCCGGCGCCCTCGGACGGCAGGAACACGGCGCCGCTCTCCGAGGGGGAGCCGACCGAAGGCGAGGTGACGCGCGTCTCCGTGCGCCCGACCGAGCTTTACAGCGTGGAGGTCTGGAAGGACGGGGTCCGTCAGACGGTCGTGCCCGTCACCAAGCACGAGGTCACGGTCGGGCGCGGCTCGAAGTCCGTCTCCGTGGACCTGCCCATCAAGGGCGACCCCGAGGTGAGCCGCCTGCACGCGACCCTGGAGTACGACAACGAGGGGCGCTACTGGTTCACGCCCAAGGGCCGCAACCCGACCTTCGTCTCGGGCCGCGAAATCCCCCGCGAGGAGCGCGTCGAGGTCAAGCCCGACCAGAAGATCGAAATCGCCAGCTACTCGCTCCGCATCCAGCCCAAATAACAAAGAGTGCACAGAGGACAGAGGGGGCATGGAGAAAAGAATATTTCTTCTTCTCCGTGCCCCCTCTGTCCTCTGTGTTAAAAATCAGCCCCGGCCGGCGGCCGCGTAGGCCCCCGATTCGAGTTCGGCGACGAGCCCTTCGAGCGCGGACACCGAGCCCTCCTCGTCCACGTAATCTTTCCCCAAAAGCTTGATGATCTGCCGCGGCCGTGTCTCGCCGCGCAGCTCTTTGAGGAGGGCGCGGCAGAAGGCGGCGACCACCCGCGGGTCAAACTGCTTGCCGGCGTTGCGCCGGAAGTCCTCGACCACCTCGTGGAAGGCGCGGCGTCGCTTGTAAGGACGGTCGGTCGTCATCGCGTCGAACGAGTCGGCCAGGCTGACGATGCGCGCGCCCGGCGGTATCTCGTCGCCCTTCAGGCCGTCGGGGTAGCCGCGGCCGTCGGGCCGCTCGTGGTGGTAGAGGGCCATCAGGGGGATGTCCGCGAAGGGGTGCTGGATGGGGCGCAGGATTTCGTAGCCCGCGGCCGGGTGGCGGTTCAACTCCGAAGACTTCTTGGCGTCAATCTTGTAGGGCGCGTTGATGATGTCGCGGTCCACGACGAGCTTGCCCACGTCGTGCAGGTAGCCGCCGATGGCGATGGCCTCGACCTCCTCCTCGTTCCAGCCCATCTCGCGCGCGATCAGCTCGCTGTACTTGCCGACGCGCTGCGAGTGCCCCTGCGTGTACTTGTCCTTGCAATCGATGGCGGCGGCGAAGGCGCGCACCGTGTCCTTGTAGATGTCCTTCAACTCGTCGTAGAGGCGCAGGTTCTCCGCCGCGCGCCGCTCGACCTCGCGCAGCAGCCGGTGGTTATGCAGCCCCACCCCGATGTGGCGGCCGAAGACGCGCACAAGCTCCCTGTCCTCCTCCGCGAAGGGCTCGCCGCTCGCCTTCCCGCCCAGGATGATTGCGCCCATCACCTCGCCCCTCACCACCAGCGGCGCGAAGACCTCGACCTGCGGCCCCACGAACATTTCCCTAATCTTCTGTTCGACGGAGTCGGAGTCGGAGGGCGAGTCGAAGCGGACCTCGCGCGGCAGGGCGGCGCCGAAGCCGCGCGAGACGACGAAGTGCAGCAGCGAGTAGTCGCGGTCCAGCTCGGCGACCGCGCCCCGCCTGATGCCGAGCGCGCCCAGCACGACGTGCAGGGCCGAGCTGACCATCTCCTCGAAGTCGTGCGTCTCCGCGATCTCCTCGCCCAAATCGGCGAGCGCCGCGAAGGCGTGCAGCACCTTATGCAAGTGGTCGGACATAGGCTCGTGAACCGTGAACCGTGAATCGTGTGAAGCGGTTCTTCTATTTACGATTGACGATTCCCGGCTTCTCAGTGTCCGTGGAGAGTGGGGGTGAACTCTTTCAGGGTCGCGAGGGCCGCCTCGTCGCTCTCGGCCATCGCCACCAGCCGCGTCAGGCCGAGCAGCTCGAAGAGCTGGACGGTGTGGCGGCTGAGGTTCGTGAAGACGACGCGCGCGGCTCGGGTTTCGGCCAAGTCTATGACGCCGATCAGGATGGAGACGCCGATGCTGTTGACCAGCTCCGTCCCGCTGAAGTTGATGACGAGGGCGCTACAGCCCCCTTCGAGCCGCAGCCGGCACTCGCGCTCGATGCGCTGGCCGCTCAATTTGTTGACGTAGTCGCCCGCGTAAATGATGGCGACATCCCCTGCGCCCGCAGCAGGCGCGTGGGGAACCGCAGGTTGGTTCGTCATCTTAGGCGGTCTTCCCTTCGCTACTTGTGGAGGTATTTCGTCATCCGCAGTCGGGTGCCGTCGTCAACGCGCTCGAACTCCACGTCGTCCATCAGCGAGCGTATGAGCTTCAAGCCCCAGCCTCGACGCTTCGCGCGGGAGCCCTCGCCGCTGTCATGTCCGTTGTTCTGTTCGGCGTGCGGCACGCCGTTTTCCGGCGCGCCGGCCGGAAGCTGCAAGCCCCGGCTCGATACGGTGATTATTAATTTATCATCTTCCAGCCGAAAACGTTGATAAATTTTTCGGTCCGGGCTCAAACTGTG
>DATHBF010000421.1:0-10832 GCA_035296285.1 Pyrinomonadaceae bacterium
CCGAACGTCCACGTACGCCGCTTGCCGCCCGGGAGCCGCTCGACCAGCGCCTCGGCGCGTGCGGGATGGGCGTCGCTGCAGGCGACACCGATGTTGAAGCGTGGCGGGAGCTGCCAGCGGAACGCCGCCCGCAGCGCGCGCTCGTTCGCGCGCAGGCCCACCCAGGTGAGCATCAGCGCCTCGACCGCCCAGGCCATCGTCACCCAGTAGAGGTCGAAGCGGACGCCGACGGCGACGGTGAAGAAGGTGACGGCGGCGCCGACGTAGCCGTAGGCGAGCAGGCGGTCGTCGCGCGCGCGCGTGCGCACGAGGTAGAAGAGGAGGAGGAAGAAGGCCGAGACGAGGACGGCGTGCGTGGCCGGCGCCGTCAGGTCGTAGCCGGCGGACACGAGGAGCCAGTAGCACAGGACGTAATAGAAGCCGGCGTTCGTGAGCGCGAGCGAGAGGTCGAACCAGCGCGAGCGGCGGCCCGGCAGGACGTTGTGGACGACGGCCAGCAGCGCGTAGAGCACGAAGAAGAGGGAGAGGAAGAAGAGCGTCAGCCAGAGCTTCTCGCGCGCGTAGTACTCGGCCATCCAGACGAGCGTGACGAGCGCCGTCCCCAAGAAGGAGAGGAAGTCGAGCAGCCGCCAACGCTTGAAGTAGGCGACGGCGAGCACGCCCGCGTCGAGCAGGGCGACGTAGCCGAAGAGCGCCACCTGATTGTCCACGCCCCTCGACAGGAGCGCCGGCGTCAGGAAGCCGCCCGCCAGCCCGAGCACGGCGACGGGCAGCGCGTCGAGCCGCACGGAGAGCAGCACGGCCAGCGCCGTCACGCACGCCATCAGCAGGAAGGCGATGGGCTGGTTGAGGAGCTGGTAGAAGTTGTAGGCCGCGTATGTCGAGAGGTAGAGGATGAGGACGCCGCCGCCCGAGATGACGAAGGCGTAGTGACGCAGGCCGCGCCGCCGGAGCCATTCGCCCGCGCCGAGCAGCGCGAGCCCCGCCAAGCCCCCCAGCGAGACGCGCAGCCCCGGCCCTATCCAGTCGTTCTCGAAGGCGAGCTTGAGGAAGAAGGCGACGCCGAAGATGAAGGCGAGGATGCCGGCCCAGTTGAACCAGCTCCCGCCGACGATGGCCTCGATGTCTCGCGGCTTCGTCCGCGTCGGCGGGACTTCACCTTCACTCCCGGCGCGGGATTCACGCGGCGGAGTCTCCGCCCTCACTTCTTCGTCGGGCTCCGGCCGGGGCCGCGGCGGCGCGGGAGGAGGCGGAGCGGGTTGGGGCCGGGGCGGCGGGGCGTTGAGGCCGAGGCGCTGCTCGATGGCGTGCAGGCGCACCGTGTTGTTCTGGAGCATCTGCTCCAGGCGGTCCAGTCGCTCGACCAGATTTTCGAGAATCTCCGGCGAGAGTTGGTCGTCGGCCATAGAACCTCTACTGCCTCGTCAAAAACTTTTCGACGAAGGCGCGCAGCTCTTCGAGCGAGGCGTCGGCGATGACGCGGTAGACGCGCGCGCGGCAGCCCGCGGGCAGGCGCTGGGCCGTCAAGGCGTCCGTGATGACGTGGGCGCTGGAGCGCAGGCCGCGCTCCCAGCCCTCCTCCCGAGCGTCGCGCAGGTCCAGCGCCTCGGGGTCCAGGCCGGCCGCGACGAGGAAGACGCGCGCCCACTCAAGGAACTCCGGCCACGCGGAGGCGACCGAGACGAGCGCGTCGGGCGGCGGCACGCGCTCGCCCTTCAAGGAGGTCGGGATGGAGCGCGTGTGGAGGAAGATGGGCGAGACGCCCGCGGGCAAGGCGCGTCGCACGTCGTCGGCCTTGCTGTAGAGCGCGACGACGGCCGAGCCGGCGAGGCGCGCTTCGTCGGCGCACTCCTCGTACCCTATCCCTTCGACGGGGAAGCCGGCGGCCTCTTTGATTTCGGCGGCGAGGATTTCGCGCAGGCGCTCGTTGGGCTCGACGACGAGGAAGTGGTCGGGCGCCTCCCGGCCGAGCCAGTGCTTGAGGCGCCCCTGAATCTCCGCGAGCGAGAAGCCCTCGGCGCGGGCGAGCGAGAGGAAGGCCGAGATGAGGCGGTCGAGTTCGAGGCCGGGGTCGGCGGGCGCGTCCGGAGAAGGGCCGGGGTCGCCTAAGGGCCGGACGTAGACGCCCGAGCCGCGGCGGAATTCGAGCCAGCCGCGCCCTTCGAGGTCGCCGTAGGCGGCGCTGACCGTGTTCGGGTGGATGCCGAAGCGGCGTGCCAGCTCGCGCGTCGAAGGCAGACGCTGCCCGGGCTTCAGGTCGTCGCTGATGACCCCGAGCATGATCTGCCGCACGAGCTGCTCGCGCAAAGGCACCTCGCTGTTTTTCGAGAGCCACAGGCGCATAAGGCAGTCCAGAGTCTAAAGTCCGGGGGCGGAATTGGGAAGCCTTTCCCGCGCCCCGGAAGAGTCACGCGCGGCGGGCGCGGTAGCCGGGGCGGGCGCGGACGGAGACGTTCTTGCGCGTGGTGCGAAGGCGTATCTTGCGGAGCTTGCCGTCGCGGGCGCTGTTGGTCGGGTAGTAGCCGAGGCTGTATTGCGTGCGCAGCTCGTCGGCGATCTCCGAGAAGGCCGCGGGGAGCGCCGGCATGTTGTCGGCGCGCAGCAGCCTGCCGCCCGAGACGCGCGCCATCATGTCGAGGTAGTCGTCCGCCGTGCGGTAGAGCTGGTCGAGCATGAGTGAGATGGAGTCGCCGCCCGCGTGGTCGTCGGGGCCGCGCGAGGTGGTGTCGGGGAAGGGGTCGTCGCGAGGGCGGCCGCTGGGCCGGGTCGGGTCGCGCGGGTCGCGCGGGTCGTTCGTGGGACGGCGGCCGCCTGTCGTCGTGCCGCCGCGCGGGTTGATGACGACGGTGCCGGGGATGCCGCCGGGGAGGCGTCCGCCGAGGACTGTGCCGAGGTCGATGGTGGCGCCGCCGCCGGCCTGCGTGCGCGCGAGCCTTTCCGTCTCCTCGCGCGTGTCGAAGCGGACGGGGTAGACGATAACGTCCGACTCCTCGACGGCGCGGCGGTTGTCGTCGAAGGTGCGCCCGTCGCTGTGGTAGTCCATGCCGTCGGTGAGCATGACGACGGCCTTGCGGCCCTTGAGGCGGCGGAGCGCGCGGTAGGCCACGTCGAAGGCGTCGTAGAGGCGCGTGCCCTTGCCGGGCCGGGTGGCGCGGATGGCGGAGGCGAGTCGGTCGCGGTCGCCCGTGAAGTCGCAGAGGTCGCTGATGCGGTCGTCGAAGGAGATGACCTTGACGCGGTCGCCGGGCTGCAACTGCTCGGTGAAGCGCACCGCCGCGTCCTGAATCAGGCGCAGCTTCTCGGTGGTCGTGCTGGCGCTGAGGTCCATCATGAGGACGACGTTGAAGGGCTCGTTGACGGCGGCGAAGAAGGAGACCTTCTGCTCGACGCCGTCCTCGGAGACGGTCAGCTCGTCCTGCTTGAGGTCGGCGACGTAGAGGCCGCCGCGCCCGCTGACGATGAAGGGGACGGTGACGAGGTTGGTCTCGACGCGGACGGCCTCCTCGTCAGAATCTTCGGGCTCGGCGGGCGCGGGCGGCTCGGGCGTCGGTATGGGCTTGGGCCTGGTCTCGGCGGGGGGCGCGGTCTTGTCGGGCTGGGGCGGCGGCGACCTGCGGCCGGACTGTGCGAGGGGGGCGGGCGCGAGTTGTAAGAGCAGGAGGAGGGCGAGGCAGAGTTTGGGGGCGTATGCGGGCATGAATCGGGGGCTCCGGGTTTTGAAAATAGTTAAGGCCGCTTCCCTTCATGCTTGTGATGCCGGGAAGCGGCCTGTTGGATGGACGCGGGGGCCGGGGCCTCGGGAGTTTAGCTCGTGCCTTTCTTGCCGCGGCCGGCCCCGGTCAGGCTCTCGAAGACGTTGAAGACGCGGGCCGCGACGCGGCCGGCCGTCTCGGCTAGCCCGACGAGGCCGCCTTTAGCCTCCCCCCTTGCGCCCGCCGCCCTTCTTCGAGCCGCCGCCCTTCTTCGAGCCGCCGCCGCGGGCCGTGCCGCCGCCGGCCGTCGAGCCGCGACCGCCGCCCTTGCCGGCGCCGCCCTTCCTGGCGGCCCCTTTGGACGCGCCGCCTTTCTTCGCGGGCGTCCTGGCGGCTCCGGTCCCGGCCGCGCCCCTGGCGCTCGTGCCGCCCTTCTTCGCGGCCTTGCCGGCGCCGCCCTTGCCGCCGCCTTTGGCCGCGGATTGCGACGCGCCGCCGCTCTTCTTCGAGCCGCCCTTCTTCGAGCCGCCCTTGCCTACTCCGCCCTTGTCGCCGGCCTTGCCGCCGCCCTTGGAAGCGCCGCCGCCTTTATAAGCACCTTTGGACGCGCCGCCGCCTTTACCCGCGCCGCCGCCCTTGGCACCACCCCCTTTAGAAGCGCCACCCTTAGAACCGCCGCCTTTAGAAGCGCCGCCCTTGGAGGCGCCGCCTTTGCCGGCCCCCTTCGAGCCGCCTTTGGCCGCACCGCCTCCGCCGCCGCCCTTCTTCGCGGCGCCGCCTCCGCCTTTCTTGGCGGCACCCTTCTTCGCGCCGCCGCCGGCCTTCGCGCCGGTCTTGGAGGAGCCGCCCGCGCCCGCGCGAGACGAAGCGCCGCGGTTGGCCGAGCCGCCGCCCGTGAGGCCGCCGCCCGCGTCGGCCGTGCCGGCGTCGCCCGTGCCCGTGTCGCCCGTGAGCGCGTAGGCGTCGGCCTTGAAGCCGAGCGCGCCCACGTCGCCCGGCTCGCTCTCGTCGTCGCCGAAGACGCGGGTATCGCCGCCGGTCTGGGCGCCCGGCGTGCCGCCGCCGGCAATGCCCGCGCCCATGCCCGTCGTGCGGCCGATGGCCGCGCCGCCGTGCGTGCCGGTGCCCTCGTCGCCGCCTTCGGCACCGGACCCGCCGCCTTCGTGGCCGCCGCCGTTGCCGCCGCCGGTCACGTCATCTCGGTCGTCGCTTTCCCTGGACATCTGGTTCCACTCCTTTGTGAGAGAGAAGTCTGCCGCCCGGGCCTCTTCTTCGAGGGCCGGTCGCGTCAAGCTCGCATCGCGCGTATCGTTTGAAAACCACGGACGTAATTTTGCGGCGGAGGATAGCACAACTTTACTTCTCGCGGACCACATCTTTGTCGCGCCGCGCGTAAAAAAATTCGCCCGCGCCTCAAGCGTTTGCCCGCCGCCCGCGCGCGCCCCCATAATGGGACCAGCCCCCGGTAAAAAATTCGCCCGAGAGAGTCTTTAATCCGAGTGGAAGCATCCTCCGCCGCAGTGGCCGTCCTGACCGCGATGATCACGCCCGCCGTGCTCATCTCGGCCTGCGGCGCGCTCATCCTCTCGACCTCGACGCGGCTGGGGCGCGTCGTGGACCGCGTCCGCTCCCTCGCCGACACCTTCGAGGAGCTTTCGCGCAGCGAGCAGGAGCGCGAGCTGTTCGAGGAGCGGCGCGCGCTCATCTTCAACCTGCTCGACAAGCTGACGAGCCGCGCGCGCCTGCTGCAAAGGAGCATGACGGTCTTCTACAGCGCGCTCGGCGTCTTCGTCGCCACGAGCGTCGCCATCGGGCTGGCGGCCGTCGTCGGCAGCCCCTACTTCGTCTGGGTGCCGGTCCTGATGGGCCTGCTCGGCGCGTGCGGGCTCTTCTACGGCAGCGTGCTCCTTATCTTCGAGGCGCGCGTCGCCTCCTACTCCCTCGCCGTCGAGATGGACTTCATCTGGAAGCTCGGCCGCGCGCTCGCGCCGCCCGAACTCCGGCAGACGCGCAGCCCACACTTCAACCCCCTCACGCTCAGGCGCAAACTTTAAAAGCCCCTCCGCGCCTTCGCGGGCTTTCTTTATTTTGCGCTCAGGCGCGAGAAATCTTCGGGCGTGTCCACGTCCACTTCGCCTTTTGGGAAAGATAAGAAGTGCGCCTCGGAAGCGTGCCTCTTAACGACCTGCTTCGCGCCGGCCGCCCCTTCGAGCCGCGCCAGCTCGTCGAAGAGCGACCTGGCGAACAACGCCGGCACGCCGAAGCTCCCGCCGTATTCGCAGGCGACGACGGGGCTTCCGGTGTCGCGGTGCGCCGCGAGCAGGCCGGAGATGACTTCGGCGGTGACGTGAGGTTGGTCGCACAGCATGAGGACGGCGGCGGCGGCGGCGGGGGCCGCGCCGAGAAGACCTTCGACGCCCGCGCGGATGGAGGACGCCATGCCGGTCTCCCAGAGGGGGTTCGAGACTTCCCGCACGTCGAGCCCGTCCAGCTCGCGTCTCGAAAGTTCGGCGTGCGCGCCCGTCACCACGACGACCGGGCGGCACCCTGCGCCGAGTGCCGCGAGGGCGGCGCTCCTGAGCAGACTCTCGCCCCTGTAATGAAGTGTCTGCTTCGGGCGCCCCATGCGGGAGGAAGAGCCCGCCGCCAGAATCACGGCGCCGACTCCCTCCGAGTTGCTCTCGGCCACTCCGGGAACGCCCTCCACGTCAACTCACGCCACCGCCACAGGTAGCACCTGCTCCTCTGTCAAAGGGGCGCGCTCGCCTTCACCCGCGCCGCCGTGAATGGAGCCCCGGCGCTCGCGCAAGCTACCGCCGCGCCGCCCCGCAAGCACCGCGCGCATCTCGGCGACGATGGACAGGGCTATCTCGGCGGGCGCGTTCGCCCCGATGTCCAGACCGGCCGGGGAGTGAAGGCGTGCCAGGTCCGCTTCCCGAAAGCGTGACGCGTCACCTCCGGAAGCCAACTCACTCAGCATCCGCTCGGTGCGCTTGCGGGGACCCATGACGCCGATGTAGAGCGCGGGCGAGGCCAGCAGGAACCTGAGCAGCGCGAGGTCGTGCGAGTAGTTGTGCGACATCAGGAGCGTCAGGGTGCGCGGCGTGAGACGGACCTGCGCGGCCACGTCTTCGGGGCGCGCGAGCGTGACCCTGTCGGCCGCCGCGAACCGGGAGCGGCTGGCCAGGCGGGCCTGCGGGTCAACGACTTCCGTCTGCCAGCCTAAGGAGCGCGCCAGCTCGACGACCGGCAGCGCGTCGTGGCCCGCCCCGAAGACGACGAGCGGGACGGGCGGCAGAAGAGTCTCGACGAAGACTTTTACGCCCGCGCCGTCAACGTCAAAGCTGTGAGCGCCGGACGCCGCATCCCCGAGCGGCAGCGCCCGCACCTCGCCCGCCAGCATCGCGGCCGCATCGTCGCCCAACTTCTCGCGGCCCACCTCACCTTCCTCGTCGAGAACGAGGCGCGCCCCGGTCTCGATTCGGGTGTCCCCCGAGGGCGCGTGCCGGTACACGGTCGCGACCGACACGGGCGCGGCGTGCGGCTCGCAGGAACTTCGCAACGCCGCGACGTAAGGCGAGCCGTCCCTGAGCGGCTCGACCAGCACGCGCACCACGCCGTTGCAGCCGAGCCCCAGCCCCCAGGCCATCTCGTCGCTCGTCGAGGCCGTGTCGTACTCGACGAGCACGGCCCTGCCCGCACGGATGACGCGCTTCGCGTGCTCGACGACATCGCTCTCCAGGCAGCCGGCGCTGATGGTGCCGGTGCTCTTCCCGCCCTCGCAGACCAGCATCCGCGCGCCCGGCCGCCTGTACGAAGAGCCCTCGACGCTCACGACCGTCGCCAGGGCGCACCGCTCCCCGCGGGCGTTCGCCCCGTCGAACGCTTCGACTAAAGCCCGCACTTCATTCATGGCTCACGCGCCCCCTTAAAGCAGCTTGTCCGGCGTGATGGGAAGCTCGCGGACGCGCCGGCCCGTGGCGTGGAAGACGGCGTTGGCGATGGCCGCCGGGATGCCGACCATCCCCAGCTCGCCCATGCCCTTGACGCCGAGCGGGTTGACGACCGTGTCGTCCTCCTCGACGAACAGCGTCTCGACCTCGTGCACGTCGGCGTTGACGGGGACGTGGTAGTGCTGGAGGTTGGGGTTCATGATGCGCCCGAAGCGGTGGTCAATCTCGGTCGCCTCCTGCAAGGCCATGCCGATGCCCCAGACGACGCCGCCAATCTCCTGACTGTGCGACGCCTTCGGGTTGATGATCTTGCCGCAGGCCGTGACCTCGATGGCGCGCGTGACGCTGACCCGCCCCAGGTCGGGGTCAACCTTGACCTCTATGAACTGAGCGCCGTGGGCCATCGTCGCGTACTTCCGGCGCTCCTGCGACGGCTTCGACTCGAACGTCTCGGCGATCTCGCCCAAGTTGTTCCGCCGCATCACGTCCGAGATGCCGACGAAGCGCGACGCGTCCGCCTTGAGTCGCAGCCGGCCGTCGAGCATCTCAACGTCGGCGGCCGCAGCCCCCTTGAGCGGCGAGTCGGCGTCCTGGTTCGCCAGCGCGAGCAGCCTGGCGGTGACGGCGAGGGCCGCGCCGTGGACGGCCGAGCCGACGCTGGCCGTCGTCCACGAGCCGCCCTGCGCGGGCGCGCGCGGGAAGCTCGTGTCGCCCAGCTCGAACTTCACCTGCTCGGGTTTGAGGCCCAGGTACTCGGCGGCGATCATGGTGATGACCGTGTAGGTGCCGGGGCCGATGTCGCTCGTCGCGCTGGCGACGTGCGCCGTGCCGTCCGCCTTGAACGTGATGCGGGCCGTGGCGGGCATCTGGAACGCGCCCCAGATGCCGGTGGCGGTGCCCCAGCCGACGAGGAGCCGTCCGTCGCGCATCGAGCGCGGCTCCATCTTGCGGTCCTTCCAGCCGAACTTCTCCGCGCCGAGCCGGTAGCACTCCCTGAGCGCCTTGCTCGAAAAGGGCCGCCCGCTCTCGGGGTCGGTCTCGGCGTAGTTGATGAGGCGCAGCTCCAGCGGGTCTATCTTGAGCGCGTAGGCCAGCTCGTCCATCGCGCACTCCAACGCGAACATGCCGCTCACCGCCCCGGGCGCGCGCATCCAGGTCGGGGTGTTGAGGTCCGTGTCGGTAATCCGAAGCGGCGCGTAGAGGTTCGGGCAGGCGTAGACCTGCCGGGTGAAGCCGGTCGTGCCGTCGGAGAACTCCTCGAAGGAGGAGGTGTTGTGCACGGCCTCGTGGATCATCGCGGAGAGCTTGCCGTCGCGCCCCGCGCCGAGCGCGATCTTCTGAATCGTGTAGGGGCGGTAGCCGTGGCCCGTGAACATCTGCGTCCGCGTGTAGACGACCTTGACCGGGCGCTTTATCTCGCGGGCCGCCATCGCGGTGAGCGCCGGGTAGTAGTTCGGCCGCAGGGACGACCCGAAGGCGCCGCCGACGTAAGGGGAGACGACCGAGACGTTCTGCTCGGGGACGCCGAAGCTCGACGCGAGGTGCTTGCGGACGTTGTAGACCTCCTGCGACTTGTCGAAGACGGTGAGCCGGTCGCCCTCCCAGACGGCGACGGCCGCGTGCGGCTCCATCGGGTTGTGGTGCTCGATGGGGATGCGGTACTCGGCCTCGACCTTGACGGCCGCGCTCTTCATCGCCTCCTCGGGGTTGCCGCGCGGCTTCGGCGGCGGCCCCTGCGACGGGAAGCGCCCGCGGCCCCGGACGGCCTCCGTGTCGGTCGCGTGCTGCTCGGCGTTGTAGGAGACTTTGACGAGGCGGGCGGCGTGGCGCGCCTGCTCGTAGGTCTCGGCGACGACGAGCGCCACCGGCTGCATGTTGAAGTAGATTCGGTCGGACTGGAGCGCGCGGAAAGACTTGTCCTGCTCCTCCCTCGCGCGCGGCGGCGCCTGCTCGTGCGAAGCCTTCGGCCCGAGCTTCGGCGCGTTCAGGTGCGTGAAGACGCGGACGACGCCGGGCGCGCTTTCGGCCTCCCGCGTGTCTATCGCCTTAATGGCGCCTTTGGCGACCGTCCCCGTCACGATGAAGCCGTAGGCGAGGTTCGGCGCGCGGAACTCGGCCGCGTACTTCGCCCTGCCCGTCACCTTCGCCACGCCGTCCACGCGGCTCATCTCTTTCCCTATGTACCTTGCCATACTCTTCCCCCCCTTCAGGCCAGACGGGCCGCGCGCATCAGAGCGCGCACGACGGCACGCTTCCCCAGCTCGACTTTATAGGCGTTGTGCGCGAGCGGCTTCGCGCCCGCGAGCGCCGCGTCGGCGGCCCTCCGGAAGCTCTCCTCCGACGCCGGCCCGCCCGCGAGCGCGGCTTCCGCCTCCGGGCTCCGCCAGGGCTTGTGAGCGACCGAGCCGAGCACGACGCGCGCCTGCCTGATGGTGCTCCCGTTCATTTCGAGCGCGGCGGCGACGGCGACGAGCGCGAAGGCGTAACTGGCGCGGTCGCGCACCTTCAGGTAGTAGGAGTTCTTAGCGAAGCTCGACTTCGGCAGCTCGACGGCCGTGATCAGCTCGCCGTGGGCGAGGTTGTTATCCTTCTCCGGGGTGTCGCCGGGCAGGCGGTGAAACTCCGTGACGGGGATGGTGCGCTCGCGCCCGTTCTCGCCCCGGACGCGCACGACGGCGTCGAGCGCGTAGAGCGCGTTGGCCATGTCGCCCGGGTAGGTGGCGACGCACTTGTCGCTCCAGCCGAAGATGGCGTGAATCCTGTTCAATCCTTCGAGCGCGCCGCAGCCCGTGCCGGGCTCGCGCTTGTTGCACGGCATCGCCGTGTCGTAGAAGTACTGGCAGCGCGTGCGCTGCATCAGGTTCCCGCCGTTCGGCGCCATGTTGCGCAACTGCCCCGAGGCGCCCGCGACGATGGCCTGCGTCAGCAGCGGGTAGTTCCGGCGTATCAGAGGGTGGTTGGCGGTCGCGGAGTTCGTCGCCAGCGCCCCTATCGAGACACCTCCGCGTGACTCTTTTATCTCCGCGAGCTTCAGGCGCGTTACATCGACCAGCTCCTCCGGGCGCTCGACGTCCTCCTTCATCAGGTCGAGGAGGTTCGTCCCTCCGGCGAGGAACTTGGCTCGCGGGTTCGCCGCGACGGCGCGCACGGCCGCCTGCGGATCGCTCGCGCGGATGTAGTCAAACGG
>DATHBF010000422.1:0-10964 GCA_035296285.1 Pyrinomonadaceae bacterium
CAACCCCCGCGCGGCCGAGATTCACGCCCTGCGCGCCGCCCAAGCATACCTTCAGGACCAGGACTACGAGCCGGCCGTCCGGCAGGCGCTTTCGACGAACGCGCGCTACGGCGCGCTCTACGACACGCTCTCGCACTACGCGACCATCACGCGCCGCACCGCGCAGGCCGCCGAGTTCTCGCGCCGCGCCGTCTCGCTCTCGCCCCGCCTCTGGCGCGCGCACCTGAGCCTCGGCATGGCCCTGCTGCGCCTCGGGCAGATGGAAGAGGGCCGCGCGTCGGTGGAGAAGGCTTTCGAGGGCGACCCCTTCAACCTCTGGGCCAAGAACACGCTCGACCTGCTCGACACGATGCGCGACTTCCGCGAGATGAAGCGCGGCGCTTTCCGTATCAGGACCGACGCCAAAGAGAGCGACCTCGTCGCGCCTTACGCCGCCGCGCTGCTCGAAGAGGCCGCGGCCAAGCTGACGGCGAAATACCGCTTTACGCCGCGCGGCCCCGTCACCGTCGAGATATTCCCTAACCATGAGGACTTCGCCGTCCGCGCGCTCGGCCTGCCGGGCCTCGGCGCGCTCGGCGTCTGCTTCGGCCCCGTCATCGCGCAGGACTCGCCTTCCGCGCGGCCCGAAGGCGAGTTCAACTGGGGCAGCACGCTCTGGCACGAGTACACGCACGTCATCACGCTCCAGATGACCGACTACCGCGTCCCGCGCTGGCTCTCCGAAGGGCTCTCGGTCTACGAGGAGCGCCGCGCGCGGCCCGGCTGGGGCGACGACTGGAGCCCTTCGTCTTTGCGCGCGCTCCGCGAAGGCCGCTGGTTCAAGATCGCAGACCTCGACGCCGGCTTCACGCGGCCCCGGCAGCCCGGCGACGTGCAGCTCGCCTACTTCCAGGCGTCGCAGGTCGTCGAGTTCGTCGTCGAGCGCGACGGCTTCGACGCCGTCCTCCGAATGCTCGCCCTCTACCGCGACAGGGCGCGCACGCCGCAGGTCCTGCGCGAAGCTCTGAAGCTCGACGAGGCCGGGTTCGACCGCGCCTTCATGGAGTTCGTCGGGCGTAAGGCGCGTCCGCTCCAGGAAGGACTCGGCGGCGAGGGCCAGGCGGCGGCGTCGCTCCCGAAGGAGGCCGTGCTCAAGATGTTGGCCGAGCGCGAGAGCTTCGCGCCCCACCTGCGCCTCGGCTCCATCTACCTTTCGGAGGGCGACGACAAGAGCGCCGAGCGGCACTACAAGCGCGCGGCCGAGCTGTTCCCGCTCTACACGGGCCAGGGCAACGCCTACGAGGGGCTGGCCGTCATCTACCAGAAGCGCGGGGACGACGCGGCGGCGGCCGACGCCCTCGAATCCCTCACGAAGCGCGACCCGAACAACCTCGACGCGTTAAAGCGGCTCGCGGACCTCCGCCTGCGCCTCGGCGACCGCGCCCGCGCGCTCGAAGCCCTGCGCCTGAGCTTCTACGTCAGCCCCTTCGACGCGGCCGCGCACACGCGGGCCGGCGAGCTTCACATGGAGCAGGACGAGGCTGCGCCCGCGCTCGAAGAGTTTCAGGCCGCGCTCGCCTCGCGCCCGCCCAACGCGGCCGAGGCCAACTACAACGTCGCCCGCGCCCTCCACGCCCTGAACCGCGGCCCGGAGGCCAAGCGCGCCGTCCTGCGCGCCCTCGAAGCCGCGCCCTCCTTCGAGAAGGCGCAGGAGCTTTTGTTGACCATAACCGGACAGTAGGAAAGGGAAGCGAATGGCTGTCGAGACCGAGGTGGTGAGGGACGAGGTGCTGCTTGATAGGCTGGCGACGGCGCGCGAGCGGCTGCTGCGCGAGATTCGGAAGGCCATCAAGGGGCAGGACGAGGCGGTCGAGCTGGTGCTGCTCTCGCTCTTCGTCGGCGGCCACTCCATCATCACGGGCGTGCCGGGGTTGGCCAAGACCCTGCTCGTGCGGACCATCGCCAGCGTGCTCGACCTCTCGTTCCGGCGCATCCAGTTCACGCCCGACCTCATGCCGGCCGACATCACCGGCACCGAGATCATCGAGGAGGACCGGGCGACGGGCCGCCGCGCCATGGAGTTCATCCGCGGCCCCGTCTTCGCCAACATCGTCCTCGCCGACGAGATCAACCGCACGCCGCCGAAGACGCAGGCCGCGCTGCTGGAAGCCATGCAGGAGGGGCGCGTCACCGTGCAGGGCGTGAGCTACGACCTGCCGCAGCCCTTCCACGTCCTCGCCACGCAGAACCCCATCGAGATGGAGGGCACCTACCCTCTGCCCGAGGCGCAGCTCGACCGCTTCATGTTCCAGATTCGCGTCGGCTACCTGCCCGAAGAGGACGAGGTGGAGGTGGTGAAGCAGACGACCTCGCCGCAGGACTACGACTTCGAGCGGCAGATGACGGCCGAGGAGATCATCAAGTTCCAGCACCTCGTCCGGCAGGTGCCGGCCTCCGACACCGTCGCGCGCTACGCCGTCCGCCTCGTCGGCTCCACCCGGCCCGGCTCGCAGCACGCGCCCGACTTCGTCAACCGCTGGGTGACGTGGGGCGCGTCCTTGCGCGCCTCGCAGTTCCTCATCCTCGGCGGCAAGGCCCGCGCCATCCTGCGCGGCCGTTATAACGTCTCGTGCGAAGACATCCGCGCCGTCGCGCCCGCCGTGCTGCGCCACCGCGTCCTTCTGAACTTCCAGGCCGAGGCCGAGAAGGCGGACTCCGACGCCGTCATCAGGAAGCTGATCGAGACCGTGCCCGAGCCGAAGTCAGGATTGTGAGTGAGGACTATCGCATCAGGAGGGCGACGCTCGACGAACGCCCCGCGCTCGAACGACTCATCGCCGAGTCGGCGCGCGGCCTGAGCCGCGAGGACTACTCCGACGAGCAGATAGAGGCCGCCGTCGCCGCGGTCTTCGGCGTGGATACGGACCTCATACACGACGGGACGTATTACGTCGCCGAAGCCTCCGGGGAGCTTATCGGGTGCGGCGGCTGGAGCAGGAGGCGGACGCTCTTCGGCGGGGACCGATTCGCCGTCAGGGATTCGGGGGAGCTGGACCCCGCGACCGAAGCCGCGAAGATTCGCGCCTTCTTCGTCCTCCCCGCCTGGGCGAGAAGGGGGGTCGGCGCGGCGATCCTCGCGGCGTGCGAGAGGGACGCGAAGGCTCACGGCTTCCGCTCGCTTGAGCTGATGGCGACGCTCCCCGGCGTGAAGCTCTACGCGGCCCGCGGCTACGAGGCGGGCGAACGCGTCACGCTTCAGGTCGGCGAAGGCGTCGCGGTCGAGTTCGTGCCGATGAGGAAGGACCTTTCCTGACAGAATTATGTGGTGGAGACGCAAAAAAGATAGTCCGGCGAAGCGCGTGGCGGAGGCCGCGCCTCCGTCATTCACGCAGGGGCCGGCGCGCTTTCTCGACCCGGAGGTGCTGGCGCGCATCGGCTCGCTGGAGCTGCTGGCGCGCGCCGTCGTCGAGGGCTTCGTCTCGGGGCTGCACCGCTCGCCGTTCACTGGCTTCTCGACCGAGTTCGCCGAGTACAGGCAGTACAACCCCGGCGACGACCTGCGCTACCTCGACTGGCGACTGCTGGGCCGGACCGACCGCTACTTCATCAAAAAGTATCGCGCCGACACGAACGCGCAGTTTCACGTCCTGCTCGACACCAGCGCCTCGATGCGCTACGCGGTCGGCGCGCGCGTCTCGAAGCTCGCCTACGCGAAGTTCCTCGCCGCCGCCCTCGCGCACCTCGTCGCGCGCCAGCAGGACGCCGTCGGCCTCCTGGCCTTCGACTCGGGCGTCCACACGCACGTCCCCGCTCGCAACCAGACGGGCCACATGCGCACCGTCTTCGGCCACCTCGAACGGCTTGAGGCCGGGGGCGAGACGCGCCTCGCCGAGATGCTGCACGCGACGGCCGACCGCCTCACGCGCCGCGGCATCGTCGCCCTCATCTCCGACTTCTACGAGACGCCAGAGCGCCTCGCCGACGCCTTCCAACACCTGCGCTTCCGCGGCCACGACGTAATCGCCTTCCACGTCCTCGACAGGAACGAGGTCGAGTTTAACTTCGACGACGCCGTGCTCCTGCTCGAAGACTCGGAGACGGCCGAGCAGCTTCCGGTCCTCCCCGACGTGGTCGCGCGCGGCTACCGCGAGCGCATCAAGGCGCACGTCGAGGACGTTCGGGCCTGCGCCGCGGCCAGCCGCGTTGACTACGAGCTGGTGACGACGGACCGCCCGCTCGACTTCGCTCTCTTCTCATTCCTTTCGAGGCGTGCCGGCAAATGAACGTAAAAGTCGTCTCCAAAATCATCCTTTACAGCGTCGCGCTGCTGCGCGCTTACATGAAGCCCCGCGCGAAGTCGGGTGATGCGACCCGAAAGTAGTTCGTAAGATGTCCCTGCTGAGTCCATTATTCCTGCTCGGGCTGGCGGCGATTGCCGCGCCCGTCCTCGTCCACCTCGTCAGGCGCGCGCGCGCGCGGCGCGTCGAGTTCCCGGCGCTCGTCTTCGTCCGGCAGGTGCCACAGCGCACCATCCGACGCCGGACGCTTCACAACCTGCTTCTCCTCCTGCTGCGCTGCCTCGCGCTGCTGCTCGTCGTCTTCGCCTTCACGCGCCCCTTCTTCACGGACGCCGGCTCCGCCAAAGAGTCCGGGCGCGAGCGCGCCACGCTCATCCTCCTCGACCGCTCGCTCAGCATGCGCCACGCCGGCCACTTCGACGAGGCGCTGGCCCGCGCCCGCGCCCTCATCGAAGACGCGCGCGAGGGCGAGCGCGTCGCCGTCATGACCTTCGGCGAGGGCCACGAGGTCGCGGCCAACTTCACCGCCGACAAGACCGTCGCCCGCGCCGCGCTCAACGGTCTCGCCCCCGGCTACGAGGCCAACGACTACGAGCAGGGCCTCCGCGGCGCAGAAACGCTCTTCGACACCTTGAAGCAGCCGGGGCCGAAGCGCGTCTTCCTCGTCTCAGACTTTCAGGCCGCCGGCTGGGACGCGGCGCGCGGCTCGTTCAGACTGAGGCCCGACGTGAGGCTCGCCCTCGTAGACGTGGGCGGCGAGCCTTCTCCTAACGCGGGCGTCACGAACGTCGAGGCGCGCGGCGTCGTCTACGGCAAGAGGTACGAAGACAAGCTCGCCGTCCACGTCTCCAACTTCGCCGACGAGCCGCGCGAGCGCGTGACGATTGAGCTGCTCGTGGGCGAGCAGACGGCCGAGCGGCGCGAGATATACTTGGCGGCGCGCGACACGAAGATAGTCGAGTTCGCCGGCTTCAACCTGGCCGAGGGGCCGAACCGATGCGCCGTGCGGCTGAAGACGGACGACTTCGCGGCCGACAACGAGTTCTACTTCACGCTCCGGCGCGAGGCGCCCGCCAGGGCGCTCATCGTGGACGCCGCCGGCCGCGGGCGCGGCGAGAGTTTCTACCTGCTGAACGCGCTGGCGACGGACGAGAACCTGCCCTTCGCCTTCGACGTGAAGGCCCCCGGCGCCGTTGACCCGGCGGGACTTGCGAACAGCTCGCTCGTCATCCTCAACGACGCGGGCGCCGCGCCCGGCCCACTCGCCGACGGCCTCGCCCGCTTCGTCGAAGCCGGCGGCCGACTCGTCATCGCCGCCGGCCCGCGCACGCGCCCCGAGAGCTTCAATCAGGCGTTCGCCCGCGTCGCGCCGGCGACACTTAAAGAGACGGTGCAGCTCCGCCGCGGCGAAACAGTCGCCATGACCGACGTAAAGATGGACCACCCCGTCTTCGAGGTCTTCGGTACGGGCGGCCGTCTCGCGGCGGCGCGCGTCTTCGGCTACCAGCGCGCCGAGCCGCGCGAGGGCTCGACCGTATTGGCTCGATTCGATGACGGAAGCCCCGCCCTCGTCGAGTCGGGCGCGAACACAAGGGGCCGCGTCCTCCTCTTCACCTCCTCGCTCGGCATGAGCTGGAGCGACCTGCCGCTCACTCCGCTCTACCTTCCGTTCGTGCAGCAGCTCGTCCGCCACCTCGGCGAGCGCGAGGTGAGCGCGTGGCACAGGCTCGGCCAGACCTTCACCGTCGGGAAGGATGCGGAGGGCGCGTCGCCGCCCGTGGACACGCCGGCCGGCGAGCGTTTGAGGGCGGGCGGCACGACTCCTGAAGGCGACCTTCTCGTCACGGCGCGCGAGCCGGGCTTCTACCGCCTGCGCTACGGCGCGGGGCACGACTTCGCCGCCGTCAACGTGGACGGACGCGAGGGCGACTTCTCGAAGTTGAACACGGATGAGTTTCTGGCGGCCGTCACGGACCCGAACCCTTCGGTCCTGCCGGCCGACGCCGCGGGCGCGAGAGAGGACGCCGCCGAGCTTGAATCGCGCCAGCGCGTCTGGTGGCCACTCCTGCTGGCTGCGCTCCTGCTCTTCGCCGCCGAAGCCTGGATGGCGCGGCGCATCAAGGTCGCGAAGATGATCGGCTGAGGGACTTATGAAGTACGACGGGGAACATCTGGGCAACCTCCTCCGGGGCGCGCGACGCAGGCGGCGGCTGATGCTGGCGCTGCGCGGCGTGGCGGTGTGCCTGGGCGCGGCGGCGCTCACGTTGCTGTTGACGGGCTGGGCGGCTCACCACTACAGGCAGGCCGAGGGCGCGTTGCTGCTCCTGCGTCTCGGCGCGCTCGCCGTCTTCGCCGCCGTCTTCTACCTCTCGCTCATCCGGCCGCTCGTGAGGGGCATCAGCGACGTGCGGCTCGCGCGCCTGATTGAAGAGCGGACGCCGGGGACGGAGGACCGCTTCGTCTCCGCCGTCGAGTTCTCAAAGGCCGGGCACGAGAAGCGTGCGCCGCGCGCGCTCGTCGAGCGTCTTAAGGCCGACGCGGACGGCGTGGCCTCGGTCGTCCGTCTGGACGGCGTGTTCACCAACCGAAGGCTCGCGGCCTACGGCGCGTGCGCGCTCGCAAGCCTTCTGCTCTTCGCGGGCGTGCTCAGGTGGGGGCCGCGCGGCGTCTCCGAAGGCGTGGCGCAGCTCGTCGGGCCTTCGGCCCTGGCGGGCGAGGCGGGCGCGTTCAGCATCAAGGTGAAGCCCGGCACGGTGCGTGTGCCCAAAGGCTCGGACCAGGAGATAACGGCCACGCTCGGCGGCTTCGAGGCGGACGCCGTGAGCTTCTTTTCGCGGCCTCCCGGCGCCGACGAGGCCGGCTGGCAGGGCCAGTTGATGGAGCCGGCGAGGGCGCGCGGCGACTTTCAACTGTCTCTTTTCAACGTGCAGGAGTCGGCCGAGTACTACGTCGAGTCGAACGGCGTCCGCACCGAAGTCTTCAGGCTCGAAGTCGTTGACCTACCCTTCGTCAAACAGCTCGACCTCGTGCTCAACTTCCCCGCCCACGCCCGCATGGCCGCCAGGACGGTCGAGGACGGCGGCGACGTGGCCGCGCTCAAAGGCACGGTCGTGAGCATCACGGCCCGGCTCTCCGGCAAGGCCCGCGCGGCGCGGCTCGTCCTCGCCGACGGCCGCAAGGTCGAGATGCGCGCGGCCGGCGCGGACTTCGTCGGCGCGCTCACAGTCGCGGGCAACACGACCTATTACGTCGAGTTGACGAGCATTGACGGCGAGGTTTACAAGGGCTCGAACGAGTACGACGTGACCGTGCTCGAAGACCTGCCGCCGACCATCTCCTTCGACCGGCCGGGGCGCGACACGAAGGCCACGAACCTCGAAGAGGTCTTCACGCAGGCGCGCGCCGAGGACGACTACGGCGTCGCCTCAATCGAGATGTTCTTCTCCGTCAACGGCGGCCCCGAGCAGAAGGTCAACCTTCAAGACCTCAGCCGCGACGCCGCGCGCAGCCTGTCGGGCACGCACACCTTCTTCCTCGAAGAGTACAAGCTCAAGCCCGGCGACTTCATCTCCTACTACGCCAGGGCGCGCGACGCGTCGAATGAGACGACCAGCGACATCTACTTCATCGAGGTCAAACCCTTCGACATGCAGTACCGTCAGTCGCAGCAGCAGGGCGGGGGCGGCGGAGGCGGCGGAGGCGAGGGCGGCGACCAGAACGCCCTGACGCGCCGGCAGAAGGAGTTGATAGCGGCGACACATCGCCTGTTGAGGGAGGGCGCGCGCTACACGCCGCAGGAGCGCCGCGACGGCTACGAGGCGGTCGCCTCGGGGCAGGAGAAGCTGCGGGCCGACACGCTTGAATTCGTAGACCGCGTGCGCCGCCGCATGGGCGAGCAGCTTGAGGGGCGCGAAGAGCTGACCCGGATGGCCGAGCTTCTCAACGGCGCGGCCCGCGAGATGGAAGGCGCCCCGCCGCCGCTCCGCAAGGAGGCGGCGCGCGACGCGCTCCCGCCCGAACAGCGAGCCCTCCAACAACTGCTCTCGGCCGACGCCGTCTTCCGCGAGATGCAGGTCGCCTTCGGCAATCAGCAGCAGGGCGGAGGGGGAGGCGGCGAGCGCGAGTCGCGGGAGATGACCGAGCTGATGGAGCTTGAGCTGGACAAGATGAAGAACCAGTACGAAACCCTTCGGCGCGAGCAGCGGCAGCAGCAGGAGCAGGCGAAGTCGGAAGCCGAGCGGCGGCTGGAAGAGCTCGCGCGCCGCCAGCAGCAACAGCTCGAACAGCAACGCCGCCAGCAGGGCCAGCCGCGCAACGGCAGCAGCAGCGGCGGCGGCAGCCAGCGCCAGCAGCAGGAGTTGATCGAAGAGGCGCGCAAGGTCGCGCGCGAGCTTGAACGACTCTCGCGCGAGCGGCGCGACAACCGCATGCAGGAGCTGAGCCGACAGCTCAACCAGGCCGCCGACGAGATGCAGCGTTCCCAGGCTTCCTCGGGGAGCAACAACCAGAACGATTCCATCGCGCAGGGCGAGCGCGCCCTCGAACGGCTCCAACAGGCTCGCCGCAACCTGCAACAGATGCGCGGCGGCGGCAGCCCGCAGGGGCGCGGCCGCGAGATTGGCGAGCTGCGGCAGCGCGCGGCCGAGGCCGCCGCCCGCCAGCGCGAGATAGCGCGCGAAGCCGAATCGCTCGCGCGCCGCGGCTCTCAGCAGGGAGACTCGGCACGTCAGGCGGGCGAGCGGCTGGCCGAGCGCAAGAACGCACTTGCCGACTCAATCGAGAATCTGGAGCAGGACCTCCGTCAGTCGGCGCACTCGCTCGGCGAAGGGAAGCAGCCGGCGGCGAGGCAGTTGGGCGAGGCCGCCGACTCGATGCGGCGTGAACGCCTCGCCGAGCGCATACGTGAGGGCGGCCGCAACCCCGGTGAGCGCGGCGCCGAGTCCGCACGCTCCGAGGAGCGAGCCATCGGCCGCAGCCTCGAACAGCTCTCGGAACGATTGCAGTCGGCCGAAACGGCGGCGGGGCGCGGCGCAGGTTCAAACGCCGAAGAGGCGCTCGACAGGACGCGCCGCCTCGGCGACGACCTCGAATCCCTCCGCCGCCGTCTGGACGAAGCGGCCGCGCGGCGCGAGCGCGGCGAGGGCGGGCGACAGCAGGGGCAGCAGGGACAACAGGGAGGTCGCGGGCAACAGCAGCAGGGAAGCCGCGGGCAGCAGGGCGGGCAAGAGTCGCGGCAGGAGGGGCAGTCGGGGGGCGGCTCGGACGGACGGGGCGACGACCGGCAGTTCAACGCCGAAGTCCGCGAACGCCTGCGCGAAGCCGAGAGCTTACGGCGCGAGTGGGGCAGCACGGGAGGCGCCCAGATGGGCCGAGTCGTGGATGAGCTGCGGCGCATGGCGGCCGACGGCCGCATGAAGGGAGACGCGCAGACGGCCGCCGCGCTCAAGTCGGCGGTGATTGACCCGCTGCGGATGCTTGAGCTTGAACTTAGCAAGAGGCTGCGCGAGCAGGCGGGCCGCACGAACCTGCGCCTCTCGGACGAGGGCGCGGCCCCCGAGCGATACCGCAAGTCGGTCGAGGAGTACTACAGGCGCCTCTCCAACGGCGGCCGGAGGTGAAGGATGACAAGTCATAAACTCAGACCTCTCCTGCCGCTCCTGCTTCTGTCGCTTCTGCCTGTGCTGGCGACGGCGCAGCGGCGCGACCCCTTCCAGGGCTTCGGGCCGCCGCCGCGCCGCGAGCCCTGGCGGCCGACGCGCCCCTCGGGGCCGCCCTCTTACTTGGGCGAGTTCGTCTTCGCGCGCGCCATCTACACCTCGCCCTACTCGCCTTACGGCCGCCGCTACGGCGGCACCTGGGCGACCGACTTCCCCGAGGCCGACAACCACTTCATCACGGGCATCCGCGAGTGGGCGGGGACGAACCTCAACATCGCGCCGCGGCCCGAGCAGCTTGAGATCATGGACGAGCGGCTGTTCGACTATCCGCTCATCTACTTCGTCGAGCCCGGCTTCATGGAACTCTCGGACGAAGAGGCCGCGCGGCTGCGCGAGTACGTACAGCGGGGCGGCTTCCTCTTCTTCGACGACTTCTGGGGCGAGTACGAGTTCGAGAACGTCCAGCGGCAGATGAAGAAGGTCCTGCCCGAATACGAGATTAAAGACCTGCCGCGCGACCACCCCCTGCTTCACTCCTACCTCGACATCGAAGAGGTCGTCCAGGTGCCGAACATCTACAACGCGCAGCGCGGCATCACCCACGAGAAGGGCGGCATCATCCCCCACCACATGGGCATCCATGACAAGGACGGCCGCCTCGTCGCCTTCTTCGCCCGCAACTCCGACCTCGGCGACGCCTGGGAGTGGATCAACGACCCCCGCTACCCCGTCAAGTACGGCCTCGCCGCCTACAAGGTCGGCATCAACGTCGTCATCTACGCCATGAGTCACTGAGGAAGTAGGCAGTAGGCAGATGGCAGTAGGCAGCCGCCCCGCGCTGCGGACGTTGAAGGGGTTAACCGTTGATTCTCGACGGCGAAGCTTTTAACTGCCTGCTGCCATCTGCCTACTGCATACTATTCTTATGAATCTCATCCAGATACTCGGGCTGGCGGTCGGGTCGGCGTGGACTTCGGGGCTGAACCTGTACGCTACCGTGGCGGTGCTGGGGCTGCTGCAACGTTACAGG
>DATHBF010000423.1:0-13811 GCA_035296285.1 Pyrinomonadaceae bacterium
CCGACGCACCGGCGACGATCGCCTGCGTGAGCAGGGGATAGTTCTGACGGATGAGAGGGTGGTTGGCGGTGTCCGTGTTCGTCGCCAGCGCGCCGACGGAGACGCCGCCGCGCGACTCCTTGATCTCGGCCAGCCTCAGGCGGGTCAGGTCTACTAACTCGTTCGGGCGCTCCACGTCCTCTTTCATCAGGTCGAGGATGTTGGTGCCGCCCGCCAGGAACTTCGCCCGCGGGTTCGCGGCCACCGCGCGGGCCGCGGCGGCCGCGTCGCTCGCGCGCGTGTACTTAAACGGTCTCATCGGCTTCCCACTCCTTCCTGACCCGCGCCAGCTCCCCGTCCTCGACGTAGCGCCACGTCCGCGCCGTCTCCTTGCCCGAGTGGACTTCCTCGATGGCCGCGACGATGCCCGGGTAAGCGCCGCAGCGGCAGATGTTGCCGCTCATGCGCTCGCGTATCTCGTCGCCCGTCAGCCGCGTGCTCGAAGCGCTCACGTCCTCCGTGACGTGGCTCACATCCCCGCGGCGCGCCTCTGCGAGCATCCCGACGGCCGAGCAGATTTGGCCGGGCGTGCAGTAGCCGCACTGGAAGCCGTCGTACTTGATGAAGGCCGCCTGGACGGGGTGCAGCTCGTCGCCCTTCGCTAAGCCCTCGACGGTCGTGACCTCCTTGCCCTCGACCGTCGCGGCCAGCGTCAGGCAGGAGAGGACGCGGCGTCCGTCGACGAGCACCGTGCAGGCGCCGCACTGGCCCTGGTCGCAGCCCTTCTTCGTCCCCGTCAGCTCTAGCCGCTCGCGCAGGGCGTCTAAGAGCACCATGCGCGAGTCAACGTCGAGAGTCTTGGCCGCGCCGTTGACCTTCAGCACGACCCGGACCGGATTCTCCACCGCGGGCGAGGCGGCGAAGACCGCGCCGGGCTCCGCGCCGAGCGCGGCCAACGCCTGCTCCTTCTCCAGCAACATCATGGCGAATAACCCCATGCCGCCCGCGAGGGTCTGCCCCATAAAGGTCCGCCGCGCCTGCCCTACGTCGGTCAGCGCCGGCATCTCCTTTAACAGCGCCTCCTCGTCGGCCGTCAGCTCAGCCCCCGAGGTCTCGTCCAAGTCGTCACTCATATAAGGGTCTCCCTGATTGTGCCTGTCGTGTGCCTTGAATATTACCACCCGCCCTTACGGCAAGTCGCGCCCGTCTTTAATCCAACCCTTTCTCCTTAAGAAATTTGGACGGAAGGTCTGCGATTTCGAGCTCGGCTCAGCCTTCGCGCAGGTTGCGGAAGGTGACGGAGTAGCGGAGCGCGTCCACCGGCGGGATGCTGTGCTCCCACACGTCCCGCGCCGGCCCGCTCAGCAGGTAGGCCGAGCGCGGCCCCGCTTCTACGTTCGCCCGCTCCCACCTCCTCTCGCCCGTCTTCCGCCTCAGCCGCAGCACGCACGGCGAGAGCAGCGAGAGGCCGACCGTCTCGCCGAAGACCGCCTTGTCGCGGTGCCACCCTATCCCCGCGCCCGGCCCGTACTCGGTGACGAGCACGTGCCGCAACCCCTCCGGCTCCATCCCGGCGAACGCGGCGGCGGCCGGCCGGAGCGCGAGGAGGAAGTCGGGGATGGCATCTGCCTTCTGTAGATGACGCGCCGAGAAGTCGTAGTGCCAGCCGAAGGAGACGACGCGGCGCCGGCCCGTGTAGCCGTGGAACTCGAAGTCGCGGAAGGGCAGCCCGCGCACGGACTCAAGGAGCGCGGCCTCCTCGGCCGGGCCGATAAGCTCGGGCTCGTATCGGAAGCCCTCGGGTAGACCGCCCGCCCGGCCGAAGATGTCCAACTGCGACGCCATGGCCCTCAGAGTGAAATAACCTCTTTAACCCTGCCGACCTCGCCCGTCTCAAGCCTGACCTTGATGCCGTGCGGGTGGTGTGGGGATTTCGTCAGCACGTCTTTGACGACGCCGCGCGTCAGCCGCCCCGTGCGCTGGTCCTGCTTTAACACGATGGCGACCGTCAGCCCCGGCCTCACGTCCTTCCGCTCCCTACCGTCCATGCGTCACCGCCCTCTCATTCCTTGCCGTCGCCGTGGTCCATGCCCAAGGTCCAGGAGGGGGGGTCGCTCGCCGGGAATGTTTCCGCCAGGTTTTCGTCAATCTCCGACTCGCTCATGGTCTCGGATTTACTCGGCCGGGGCAGGAGCCTTGATAACTCGGCGTGCGCCAGCACCACGTCCGGGGACTGCTGCAAAGCCTCGCGGTACCTCCGGCCGAACTCCCCTCCCCCGCCGGCCGGCCTGACCAGCTCGCCCGACTGTCTTAAGACGGCCTGCGCTTCACCCTCCGACGCCGGTTCGGCCGGCTCCAGCAGTTCGTCAATCCGCACGACGATTTCGGAGAGGGGGCGGAGCCAAGCGAACCAGGGGTCGTTGATGACGAGTTGCAGGAACTCGCCGCTCCCGCCGACGCTCCCCCGCCCGCGCTCGTAAGAGACCCGCTCGGCGTCGAGCAGCGTCTTGTGCAGCCGCAACAGGGCGCGCCGCACCTCCTTCAGGCGGCCCCGCGTCGGTTCCGACAAGGGTTCGGCGCGGGTTTCTTCTTCAGTCATGACACTCGGGTCCTCCTCCGGTCATTCTAAACCATCACGGCCGCGCCCGTTTGCTAAACGGCCCGGGGGGCTTTAGCATAACCGTTTATTTTTCGGGCGGGAGGACCGCCTGTAGTTCGCAGACATGGAGCTAAAGAGATGATGGGATTCGGCAAGAGAGTGTCTTACGCCACCCGCTGCTTCTTCGCGGTGCTTTCGCGCGGCGAGGTGCCCGAGGACATCGCACCGGAAGTGGTCAGGGGCGCGGCGGCCCAGCCCGCGCGGGAGCCGGCGGCGCCGGCCTTGCCCGCCGAGCGCGTGGAGACGCGCCCCGAGGAGGATTCGGCGGACCGCGCCGTGCAGCTCCTCGCGCTGCTGCAACGCGACGGGAGGCTCGTTGACTTCCTCAGCGAAGACATCGCGCCTTACGACGACGCGCAGGTAGGGGCGGCCGTGCGCGAGCTGCACGCCAACTGCCGCAAGTCGCTGGCGCAGTACGTCACGCTGGAGCCGGTCATCGAAGGCGAGGAGGACCGGCCCGTGACGGTCGAAGGCGCGTTCGACCCGTCCGCCGTCAAGCTCGTCGGGAACGTGACGGGGCGGCCGCCCCTGCGCGGGCTGCTCCGGCACAAGGGCTGGCGCGTGGCCGAGATCAACCTGCCCAACCTGCCGCCGCCGGGGGCCGGGCGGGCCGTCGTCGCCCCGGCCGAGGTAGAGATTCAGTAACAGAGTCGTGAGGTGAAATCTTTTGGACACACGTTTCATCGTCGGCATTGACCTGGGCACCACCAACTCGGCCCTCGCGCAGTTCGACACGGCCGCGCCCGAAGAGTCTGCCGCCATTGCCGTCGAGGCCGTCCCGCAGTTGACCAACCCGAACGAGGTCGAGGAGCGCACGCTGCTGCCGTCGTTCCTCTACCTGCCGGGCGAGATGGACTTCCCGAAAGGCGCGCTGGCGCTCCCGTGGGAGCGCGAGCCGCAGGTCTTCGCCGGGGAGCTGGCGCGCAAGCGCGGCGCCGAGAACCCGACGCGCCTCGTCGCCTCCGCCAAGTCCTGGCTCTCCCACTCGGCGGCCGACCGCGCGGCCCCCATCCTGCCGTGGGGCGCGCCCGAGGAGGTGCGGAAGCTCTCCCCCGTCGAAGCGTCGGCCGAGTACCTTCGCCACCTGCGCCACGCGTGGGACGCGCGCGTGAACGCGAAGAAGCATCCGGAGCTGGCCCTCGCCGCGCAGCAGGTGTTGCTCACCGTGCCGGCCTCGTTCGACGAGGAGGCGCGAGAGCTGACGCTGCGCGCGGCCGAGTCGGCCGGGCTCTCGCGCGTGACGCTTCTGGAAGAGCCGCAGGCCGCCTTCTACGCGTGGATCGACGCGCAGGGCGACGGCTGGCGCAAGCGCGTCCGCGTCGGCGACCTCATCCTCGTCTGCGACGTGGGCGGCGGCACGACCGACTTCAGCCTCATCACGGTCTCGGAGGAGGAGGGCGAGCTTTCGCTCAAGCGCGTCGCCGTCGGCGAGCACATCCTGCTCGGCGGCGACAACATGGACCTCGCGCTCGCGCGCCTCCTCCAGCAGCGTCTCGAAGAGGAGGGCCACCGCGTAGACACATGGCAGTTGCAGGGGCTCTGGCACCAGTGCCGTCTGGCGAAGGAGAAGCTGTTCGCCGAGCCGAAGAGCCAGAAGCAGCCCGTCACGCTGCTCGGCAAGGGCTCGAAGCTCGTCGGCGGCACCGTCAAGACGGAGCTGCGCCGCGAAGACCTCGAACGCGTCCTCGCCGAAGGCTTCTTCCCCGTCGTCGGGCGCGACGAGATGCCTGCGAGGCAGCGCCGCATAGGCTTTCAGGAGCTGGGCCTCCCATACGCCGCCGACCCGGCCGTCACCAAACACCTCGCGCGCTTCCTCAAGGTGCAGGCGTCGGGCGGCCCCGAGGCCGACCAAATCCGCCGCGGCCCGAGCGGCTTCGCCTGCCCGACGCACGTCCTCTTCAACGGCGGCGTGATGAAGGCCGGCGTGCTGCGCGCGCGCATCATCGAAGTGCTCGACAACTGGCTGCGCGACGAGGGGTTCGAGCCCTTGGGCGAGCGGGGCGTGCTCGAAGCCCCGGACCTCGACCACGCGGTCGCGCGCGGCGCGGCCTACTACGGCCGGGCCAAGCGCGGGCGCGGCGTCCGCATCCGCAGCGGCGCGCCCCGCACCTACTACATCGGCGTCGAGAGCGCGATGCCGGCCGTGCCGGGCCTGCCGGCCCCTTTGAAGGCGCTGTGCGTCGTGCCCTTCGGCATGGAGGAAGGCACCGAGGCCGCCATCCCGGGGCGCGAGTTCGGCCTCGTGGTCGGCGAGCCGGCCGAGTTCCGCTTCCTCAGCTCCACCGTGCGCAAGGCCGACGAGGTCGGCCAGATGGTGGAGGACTGGGGCGACGAGATAGAGGAGTCGAGCCCGCTCGAAGTCACGCTTAACATTGACGGCAAGGAGGACACGGTCCTGCCCGTCCGCCTTGAGACGCGCGTGACCGAGGTCGGCACGCTCGAAGTCTGGTGCGTCTCGCGCGACGGCGCGCAGCGTTGGAAGCTCGAATTCAACATCCGCGAGCAGGACGAGAGTTAATTTGAAATTCCGGATTTCAAATTCCAAATCATGAGATGGAAGCCTCCGGCCGTTTCCTCATCGGCATAGACCTCGGGACGACTAATTCGGCCGTGGCCTACGTGGACACGGGGGAGAAGCCGGCGCGCGGCGCCCCGCCGCCCGTCCGCGTCTTCGAGGTGCCGCAGCTCGTCGGCGAGGGCGACGTGCGCGCGCTCCCTTCGCTCCCCTCATTCATCTACTTCACCGACGAGGCGGAGGACGAGGCGTCCGGCCTCCGCCTGCCCTGGCAGGGGCAGGCGGACGGCGCGTTGGTCGGCGTGCTCGCGCGCGAACGCGGCGCGCTGGTGCCGGGCCGGCAGGTCGCCTCGGCCAAGTCTTGGCTGTGCCACCCGTCCGTGGACCGCACGGACGCCTTCCTCCCCTGGGACGCGGAGCCCGGCGACAAGGTCTGCTCGCCCGTCGCGGCCACGGCCCAGTACCTCTCGCACCTGCGCGACGCGTGGAACCACCGGATGGCGACGGGCGACGACGAACTGCGGTTCGAGCGTCAGCAGGTCGTGCTGACCGTGCCGGCCTCGTTCGACGAGGAGGCGCGAGAGCTTACTTTGAGCGCGGCGCGCGAGGCGGGGCTTGAAAATTTGACGCTGCTGGAGGAACCGCTCGCGGCCTTCTACGCGTGGCTGGCCGCGCAGAAGGGCGGGCTCAAGCGGCAGCTCAAGGACGGCCAGCTCATCCTCGTCTGCGACGTGGGCGGCGGCACGACCGACTTCAGCCTCGTCCGCGTCCGCGTCGAAGGCGGGGAGCTGCGCTTCGAGCGGACGGCCATCGGAGAACACCTCCTGCTCGGCGGCGACAACGTGGACCTCGCGCTCGCCCGCCTGGTCGAAGAGAAGCTCGGGCGACCGCGCCTCTCGCTCCGCCAGCAGAACGCGCTGCGCCGCCAGTGCTGCGCGGCCAAGGAGCGGCTGCTCGGCGACGGAGGGCTTGAGAGCGCGCCCGTCACCGTGCTCGGCGGCGGGCGCTCGGTCGTGGGCGGCGCGCTCAGCACCGCGCTCACGCGCGCCGAGGTCGAAGGCGTCCTGGCCGAAGGCTTCCTGCCGGCGAGCGGCCCCGGCGACCTGCCGGCCTCCGAGCGACGCGCCGGCCTGCGCGAGCTGGGACTGCCCTACGCGAGCGACCCCGCCATCACGAAACACCTCGCCGCGTTCCTGACCCAAGCGGCGCTCGCCATGAAGGCCGGCGGGCAAGACGCTGACGAAGAGGAAGACGCGGGCGTGCTGGCGCGGCCGGACGCCGTCCTCTTCAACGGCGGCTTCTTCTACCCGGCCGTCGCGCGCGAGCGACTGGTCGCGGCCGTCGCCGGTTGGTTCCCGCAGCAGGGGAAGCGTTGGCGGCCCAAGGTCCTGCACAACGAGACGCCCGAGACGGCCGTCGCCGTCGGCGCGGCCTACTACGCGCGGGTGCGGCGCATGGGCGGCGTCCGCGTCAGCGGCGGGAGCGCCCGCGGCTACTACATCGGCGTCCAGCACGGCGGCGCCGAACAGGCCCGGCCGACCGCCGTCTGCGTCCTGCCGCGCGGCACGGAAGAGGGCACGCGGCTCGAACTCGGCGGCAGGGAGTTCACGGCCCTCACCAACCGCCCCGTCTCGTTCACCCTCTACAGCACCATCACCCGACAGGACGAGCAGGGCGAGGTCGTCCGCTTCGAGGAGGGCGAGATGCACCGGCACGCGCCTCTGGTCACGGTGCTGCGCTACGGCAAACGCTCGCGCCACATGGAGCTGGACGTGCGGCTGACGGCCCACTTCACCGAAGTCGGGACGCTTGAGCTGTGGTGCGAGGCGCCGAAGACGGGCCACCGCTGGCGGCTCCAGTTCCAGCTCAGGGGGGCCGACGCGCCGGAGGAGGAGACGGCGGAGGGCGAGGAGGCGGAGGCGGCCGAAGAGGCGACCGGCGTCTTGATACCGGAAGAGTCGGTGAGTGAGGCCGCGAAGCTTCTGCGCGCCGTGTTCGGCGGCCCGCGCGACGCGTTGGAAGGCGAAGCCCTTTCGCCCGAGGCCCTGCCCGGCAGGCTGGAGGCCGCCCTCGGCTACAGGAAAGACTCGTGGCCGACCGAGACCATCCGCAAGCTCTGCGACGTGCTGGCGGAACTCTCGGCCGGGCGCCGGAAGGGGCGCAACTACGAGGCGCGCTGGCTCAACCTGTTCGGCTTCTGCCTGCGCCCGGGCTTCGGCGCGGTGCTCGACGAGTGGCGGGTGACGCGCGCGCGGAAGGTCTACCACGAGGGGCTCTCGTTCGAGAAGGACGTGCAGTGTCAGGTCGAGTGGATGATTCTCTGGCAGCGCGTGGCGGGGGGACTCGGCGCCGGCCAGCAGCTCGAAATCTACGAGCGCCACAAGGGGCTGCTGGGCGTGGGCGGAAGGAAGGCGAAGGGCAGGCTGAACCGGCAGGTCGAGCGCGAGGGGATGCTCCTGCTCGCGAGCCTCGAACACCTGCCGCCGTCCGTCCGCGTCGAACTCGGCGAAGAGATCATCGCCCGCATCGTAGAGGAGCCGGGCAACAAGAGTTTCACCTGGGCGCTCGGGCGCCTCGGCGCGCGTGTCCCCTTCTACGGGCCGCTCAACTGCGTCGTGCCCCCCGAGGCCGCCGCGAGGTGGGCCTCCTTCCTCCTGCGTCTGCCGGAGTTGTCGCCGCACATCGCCGTCGCCGTCTCGCAGTTGGCGGCCCGCACAGACGACCCGCTGCGCGACCTGGAGCCGCAGTTTCGACAGGACGCCCTCCGGCTGCTCCGGGCGGCGGGCGCGAGCGAGGAAGTTCTGGAAGGACTGCGGGCTTACGTCCCGCGTAACAGGGCCGCCGCCGTGCGCCTCTTCGGCGAATCCCTGCCGGAAGGGCTCCGCCTCAAGGGCTGAGTCGTCAGTTCTGCTGACCAGCCGTTCGGTCACTCCGGCCAATCTTATAGATTCGAGTGGGGGAATAGTTCGAGAAGGTCGAGGCAGGCGTCCTGCGCCTCGCGCAGCCTCCGCCGGTAGGCGCGCTCTGACGCCTTCACGTCAGCCCCGCAGAAGGGGCACGCCCGCTCGCCCGTCTTAACGTGACGGTCGCAGCCGCGGCAGAGCACGAGCGCCGGGCGAGACTCCCGGGTCGCGGCGGCGTTCTTCGAAGGCTTCTTTCCCGTCCCGCCGATCTGGACGAGGTCGGATTGCGGGGCGTGTTCGGTCGAGACGGGGCGCCCGTCGGCCGTCTCAAGCAGCAGCGCGAAGCGGCCGTGGTCGAACGAGCGCCCGGGCGCGGGCGCGACGGGCACCACACGCTCGCGCAGGCCGCGCGCTTCGAGTTCCAGCGCGCGGTGGTGGCAGTAAGGGTTGTTGCCGGGCCGACCGAAGAGCGAGTGGCTGAGCCAGGTGCAGCCGCCGCGGCACGAGTCGGCGTAGTAACAGCCGCGGCAGAAGCCCCACGCATCTTCGACGCCGCGCGTCAGGTTGAAGTTCAGCTCGGGCGCGTCGCGCCAGATGTCGGCCAGCGTCAGGTCGCGCACGTTGCCGCCCGCGTAACCCACGGTCGGGAGGGACGGGCAGCCTTTGATGGTCCCGTCGGCCTCCACGCCGAGCGTGTTCTCGCCGGCGTTGCAGCCCGACCAGTGGACGGCGTCGTCGCCGCCGCCGCGCCACAGCGACTCGTAGGGGCCGAAGTAGCCGACGTTGTTGCCGGCCTGCAAAAGCATCCCGCGCTCGGCGCCCTCGCGGAACAGCTCGGCGAGCAGCGGCATGAGTTCGAGCAGCTGGTAAGGCTGTAAGAGCAGCTCGGGGTGGTCGGCGGCCCTGCCCATCGCGACCGTCAACTGCACCTGCCAGTTCTTCGCCCCGGCCTCGACGAACAGCTCGGACAGCTCGCGCAGTTGCGGCAAGACCTGCGAGGTGACTTGCGTGTTGACGCTCGGCGTGATGCCGTAATCCCTAAGCAGGCCGAGCGCCCTGAGGGCGGCGGCGAACGAACCCTTCACGCCGCGCAAGCCATCGTGCAACTCTTCGAGGCCGTCAATCGAGACGCCTATCCCTTGAAGCCCGGCCTCGGCCGCCTGCCTGATTCGTTCCTCCGTCAGGTGCAGCCCGCCCGTCTGCATCGTGCAGTCCATGCCGTGTTGGCGGACGGCGCGCACGATCTCCAGCCAGTCGCGGCGCAGGTAGGCTTCGCCGCCGATGAGACTCACCTCGCGCGTGCCTAGGCGCGCGAGCTGCGCGACGAGGTCGAGACACTCCTCGGTCGTCAACTCGTCCGGGCGCCGACGCCCGGCCCGTGACCCGCAATGGTTGCATTTCAGGTCACAGGCCAGGGTCAGCTCCCAGACGACGTGGACCGGGGGATAGTTCTCGCGGTCCCCGGCCGCGAGGAAGCGTGACGGCGTTGCTGCCATGACTCCCTACTTGCCGCCGACCTTCTCGATGCGCGCCTCTAACTTCTCAAGCGCGGCCTGCGCGTCCTTGATCCACTTGCGAGCCGAGGCCGCGACGCGGCGCATCTCCGCAGCGTCGCCGCGCGCCGACGCCTCGCGGATGGCCACGCCGTACGGCGGCAGCGGCCCGCCGCCCGTCGCCGCCCGCGCCGACGACGCGCCCTTCGCGCCCTTCTTACTGGCCCCACTCTTACCCGCACTCTTCTTCGTGCTCTTGTAACTGGTCGCCATGTGCTCCTCCAGATCTTTTATTGTCGGAAGATAAAGCCGCGCCGCGTGTTCTGGAATGATGTGAATGAGGTGTCCCCGGGCGCCATCTTAATATCACGTCGCGGAGGCCGCGCCAAGCATTAATTTTGGCCGCCGCCCCTGCCGCGACGAAGAGCAGCGCGAGCGTGGTTATTATTTTCCGTCTGAGCATCAACGCCCCCTGATTCCGAGTCGGGGTCGCGCAATTCTCGCAACGCCGACGCCATAAGTCCACACTTCATGGTGTGGGTCGCGCAACGCAAAAAAGCCTCGGGCGAACGTCACTACATTCGCCCGAGGCTTTGTCCTTTCCCGAAGCTAAGGGGAGCTTACGCAACCCTCTTCCACGTCGCGGAGGTGCCGCCGAGCCTCTGCCGCCGCGCCATCTCGCGCAGCCGCGCCGCGCGCTCCTCGGTCGGCGGGTGAGTGCTGAAGAGGTTCTGCATCGAGAAGCCGGTGAGCGGCTTGACGATGAAGAGGTGCGACACCGCCGGGTTGACCGGCAGCGGGACGCGCCGCGAGTAGGCTTCGAGTTTTTCGAGCGCCGAGGCCAGCGCCTCCGGGTCGCCGCCCACCTCCGCCCCCGAGCGGTCCGCGCCATGCTCGCGCGAGCGCGAGATGGCGAGCTGAATGATCGCCGCCGCCACGGGCGCGAGGAAGAGCATCAGCAGGCCGCCGAGCAGCCCGGGGCCGCCGTCCTCCTCGTCGTCGCCCTGCGCGCCGCCGAAGATCATGGCGAACTGCCCCAACTGCGCGACCATCGTCACGGCCCCGGCGACGGTCGCCGCCACGGTGCTCACCAGCACGTCGCGGTTCTTAATGTGGCCGAGCTCGTGCGCCAGCACCGCCTCCAGCTCCCGCCGGTCGAGTATGCGCAGGATGCCGGTCGTCACGGCGACGAGGCCGTGCCGCGCGTTCCTGCCGGTGGCGAAGGCGTTCGGCGCGTCAGCCTCGACCACGGCGACCCGCGGCTTCGGCAGCCCGAACTTGCGCGCGAGCCGCGCCACCATCTCGTGAAGCTGCGGCGCCTCCGCGTCAGAGACCTCGCGCGCCCCGGCCATCTTCATGGCGATACGGTCCGAGAACCAGTAGCTGCCGAAGTTCATCGCCAACGCGATGACGAACCCGAGCGCCGCGCCGTAGCCGCCGCCGAGGGCGCCGCCCGTCACCACCAGCAGCCCCGTCAGCGTGGCGAGTAAGAACGTGGTTTTTATCGTCCCCCAACTGAACATCCATCAACCTCCATCGCGCGCAACAGAAAAAGACCCCCGCGCGCGTTCCGTGAACGTTGCGCGGAAGGTCTCGATCCTTGCCCCGGCGGGCCGGGACGCCTTCGAATTAAGGCGTCCGTGCTGACGACCTCGCCGGACCCCGCAGGGCGATCTACTCCCCGTCCATGCGGCCCTAATTTCGGGCCGCCACTTAGATGCCCCGGGGCCCGCCGGAGTTGGGTTCGCCGGTCCCGCGAACGTCCGTTCTTTAACCGCGGGGGCTTCCGGTATACTTACGGCCGCGGAGGTCAGACGAAACGGAGACCGAGGTCGATTATGGCAGCAGATTACCGCCCGACATACTTAGATTTATACGCATCCGGGGAGCTGGGGGAGAGGGTCAGAGCCCTTGAGGAGATGCTGCTTAGCTGCAACGTCTGCCCGCTCGACTGCGGCAATAACCGGGCGGAGAATCAGCTCGCCAGGTGCTTCTCGGGGAGGCTGCCGATAGTCAGCTCCTACACGCCGCACTTCGGCGAGGAGCCCGCGCTGACGGGGACCAGGGGCGCGGGCAACATCTTCTTCGGCAACTGCAACCTGCGCTGCGTCTACTGCCAGAACTACCAGATTTCGCAGGCCCACAAGGAGCAGATAAGGAACGAGGTCACGCACGAGCGCCTGGCCGAGATGATGCTTGAGCTACAGGCGCGCGGGTGCCACAACATCAACTTCGTCTCGCCCACCCACTTCGCGCCGCAGCTCGCCCGCGCCGTCCTCGTCGCCGCCGGGCGCGGCCTCCGGCTCCCCATCGTCTACAACACGAACGCCTACGACTCGGTCGAGGTGCTCAGGCTGCTCGAAGGCGTCGTCTCCGTCTACCTGCCCGACCTCAAGTACGCCGACTCCTCCGAGGGCTACGCCTTCTCGAAGGTGCCCGGCTACGCGGAGCACGCGCGCGCCGCGCTCCGCGAGATGTTCAGGCAGACGGGCGACGAGCTGGTCTACGGCGACGACGGCACTCTCCGGGGCGGCCTCGTCGTCCGCCTCCTCGTCCTCCCGAACGACGTGGCGGGCGTGCGCGAATCGCTCGAATGGATACGCGAGCACCTGAGCCCGCGCGTCGCCGTCTCGCTGATGGCCCAATACTACGCGACGAACAAGGCCGCGACCGACGAGCGATACATCCTTCTCGGGCGCCGCATCACGGAGCGCGAGTGGGTGCGGGCCGTCTCGCTCCTCGAAGAGCTCGGGATGGAGGAGGGCTGGATGCAGGAGTACGACGGCGCCTCGCACTACTACCGCCCCGACTTCTCAGACCCGGAGACGCCCTTCAAAGACATCCGCGACTTCGGCGGCTGAAACCTCATAAATCTGCCCCTTCCCAACGGACGCCCCGTGGCCTAGAATGGCCGCCGAACGTTCTAACAGATTCCGTCTGACGGGGGCCTTCAAAACAGTTGGAAGCGATCAGCCCTTCTGCGCGGGCCGCGGTCGGCGAGCCAGCGCCCGACTTCGCGCTGCGTGACGAGCACGGCCGCGAGTGGCGCCTCTCGGAGAAGCGCGGCCGCGTCGTCGTCCTCCTCTTCTACCCGCGCGACGAGACGCCGGTCTGCACGCGCCAGATGTGCTCGCTGCGTGACCGCTGGCCCGACTATCAGACGACGGGAGCCGAGGTCGTCGGCGTCTCGACCGACCCGCCCGCCTCGCACCTCAAGTTCGCCGAGCACCACCACCTGCCCTTACACCTCCTCTCGGACCCCGGCGGCCGCGTCGCCAGGATGTTCGGCGCCGCCTCCTGGATACCCGGCCGCGCCGCCCGCGCCGTCGTCGTCATCGGCGCCGACGGCACCGTCCGCTACCTCAAGACCGAGCCCCTCTCCCTCTTCCGCCCCTCGGACGAGCAAGTCCTCGCCGCCATCCGCGCCGCCGGCTGATTCTGTTGTAGAATGCCCGCGTCAGACCAAACTTAAAAAATCCCACCCGGAAAGGCTGCGTGATGAGTACCGATGAGATGGCGCAAGTTTTCAAGTACCTGTCCGCGATAGCCCGCGAGGTGGGCGAGTTCAGGCAGGAGTTCAACGGCTTCCGCAACGACATGAATACGTTCCGCGACGAGATGTATAAATTCCGGAACGAGACGAACGGGCGACTCGATAAAATCGAGGGGCGGCTCTCAGGGGTTGAGCGAGAGCAGAGAGAGACGAGGAGATTCATGGACCGAGTCCACGGGCTGCTCCTCGTGTCGAGGAGCGAGGCGGACGAGTTGCGGGAGCGCATCGAAGTGCTGGAAGAAAAGAAAGCGTGACGGGCATTTCAGGGAGGAACATTCATGGCCGAAGAGATTAAGTGCGCGCGGTGCGGGCAGAAGCGGCCGGCTCTGGGTTACGCGCCGTTCCCGAACGAGGTGGGGCAGCAGATCGGGTCGCAGGTCTGCCAGCCGTGCTGGGCCGAGTGGCTCCAGCGGCAGAACATGATCATCAACCACTACGGCCTCGACCTCATGAACGAGGACGCCCAAGCCTTCCTCTTCGACAACATGAAGGGCTTCTTCTTCGGCGGCGGCGAAGCGCCCACGGCCCAGATAGACACGTCGAAGGAGGGCACCGTCAAGTGGTGACGGCCCGCTTTCTTCTTGTCCTCCCGCCGGACTGGCGTTAAGATGAGCCAGCTTTTAAGCCCAAACGCCAAAGAAACGCCCGCGCGTGAGAGGCGCCGACCCGTAGGAGGCGGCCCCTTCGTGCGGACGCGCGTGCGGGTCGG
>DATHBF010000424.1:0-12305 GCA_035296285.1 Pyrinomonadaceae bacterium
GCGCTAAAGGCGTGCGGTCGTGCTATCTTGCTCCGGCAATCCTGACGGCGAGGCCGCCGCGCGCGGCCGCCCACCACCCCGGAGAAGGATGAAGATGGCAGAGCTACCGACGGAAGAGGATTTCAGGAAGCAGGTTGGCACGAAGTTCGGCGTGAAGGACGAGTCGCCGCGCCCCTTCGAGCTTGAGCTGGTTGACGTGCAGGGCTGGACGACGCGGCCGGAGGAAGAGAAAGGGATGGAGCGTTTCACGCTGGTGTTCCGCGGCCCCGCCGACATCTACATGCCGCAGAACACCTACACGCTGGCGCACGGGGAGATGGGCGAGCTGCCCGTCTTCCTCGTCCCGCTCGCGCCCGACGAGCGGGGCTTCAGCTACCAGGCCGTCTTCAACTTCTATCGGTAGGCTGTCCGGGCGCCGCTCCGGCCGGCCGCCACTCCATGTGCTTGTAGCCGCGGACGTCCTCGAAGACGACGAAGCCGAGCCGCTCGTAGAGGCGCAGCGCGTCGAGGTTGGTGACGAAGACCATGTGGCGCAGCCGCCGGCCCGACGCCCGCGCCTCCTCGATGAGCCGCCCGAAGATGGCCGTGGCGACGCCCCGGTTCTGCGCCCACGGCAGCAGCGCGATGTCGAGCAGGCGAATCTCCTGCTCGTCGCGGCCGATCCAGACGCGGCCGGCCGTGCGCCCGTCGAGCATGAGCACGTCGTACTCGGCCTCGGGGAAGCGCGCGTCGTAATCCTTCTTCTGCGCCTCGTACTGCATGCGGCAGAAGGCGAGCTTCTGCGCGTCGTCCCAAGGGACCAGCGCCAGCTCGTCGGCGCGCGTGCTGGCGTAGACGCGCACCATCTCCTCGTAGTCTTCGCCCGTTACGGGCCTGAGCGTGACGACGCCCCCGCCCGCCAGTTCGATTCCCTCTCCGCCCCTCAACATCGAGAATGGCTCCTTCCCCGGTCGGCCCCGCGCGCGGGGCGGTGTGTGGTGCCGACGGCCCGGCCCTCGGCTATTGTGCAGAGAAATCAGTGACTTGCAAATGCGCGCTCATAACAGGTAGAATCCTTGCCGCTTCGCTTGTCGGACGACCGCTGTACGAAGTCCCCGCGAGCAGACATACCGAGCCGATTCACTGCCAGCACTCAGGGCGCCATATCAGGTCCGCTTTCCCGACCCGACAACTTTCTCCCTGCCCTGCAACCGCGCACGGGCAATAAGACCTCGTTAAGCAGTCCGCAACCACGCTCTCGAAGCACACCGCCCAAGGAGAGGCAAATGCCAGACCCGTTCCTCAGCGAGATTAAAATCGTCAGCTTCAACTTCCCCCCCAAGGGCTGGGCCTTATGCAACGGCCAGCTCCTCCCCATCAACCAGAATCAGGCGCTCTTCGCACTGCTCGGCACCACCTACGGCGGCAACGGCCAGACCACCTTCGCGCTCCCGAACCTCCGGGGCAGGGTTCCCATCCACTTCAGTAACAGCCACAATCTCGGCGAGACCGCCGGCTCGACCAGCGTCACCATCAACATCCAGCAGATGCCGACGCACTTCCACGCCGAGATGGCTACCGGCACCGACGGTAACACGGTCCTCCCAGCCGGCGGGGTTCTCGCCGCCGCCGCGGGCCTCTACGGCGCGCCGCAGAACCTGACCTCGCTGCTGCCCGCGTCCATAACGAACGTCGGCGGCAGCCAGCCGCACAACAACATGATGCCCTACCTGGTGCTGAACTTCATTATCGCGCTCCAGGGCATCTTCCCGTCGCGGAACTAGAGGAGGAGGAGACCATGGGACAACCTTACGTCGGAGAGATCAGGATGTTCGCGGGCAACTTCGCCCCCGCCGGCTGGGCGTTCTGCGAGGGGCAGACGCTCCCCATCGCCGAGAATGACGTGCTCTTCCAGCTCATCGGCACCACCTACGGCGGCGACGGCGAAGAGACCTTCAACCTGCCCAACCTCCAGAGCCGCGTCCCCATCCACATGGGCGCCGGCCCGGACGGCACCACTTACACGATTGGCGAGATGTCCGGCACCGAGTCGGTCACGCTGACGACCCAGCAGATACCGATTCACAATCACGCGCTGATGGCCTCGCTCGCCACCGGCACGGCGCCCACCCCTGTTGGGAACGTGCCGGCCGCCTCCAGCACCGTCTCCATCTACAAGGCGGCGGCGCCGGCCGCGGCGTTCGACCCGCAGGCGGTGCAGCCTGCCGGAGGCAGCCAGCCGCACGAGAACTGCCAGCCGTTCCTGTGCATCAACTTCATCATCTCGCTCTACGGGATTTTCCCCAGCCCGAGCTAAAGGAGAAGAAAATGTCTGACCAGTTCCTAGCCGAAATCCGCATCTTCCCCTTCAACTTCGCCCCGACGGGCTGGGCCTTCTGCAACGGCCAGATCATGCCGATCTCCCAGAACACGGCGCTCTTCGCGCTGCTCGGCACCACCTACGGCGGCGACGGCAAGTCCACCTTCGCGCTCCCGAACCTGCAAAGCTCGGCGCCGATGCAGCCCGGCCAGGGTCAGGGCCTGAGCCTGCGCGACCTCGGCGAGATAGGAGGCGCCGAGACCGTCACGCTGCTCGTCTCGGAAATCCCCATCCACACGCACAGCCTCCTGGGCAACAACGTCCCGCCGCCCGCCACTCGCATGTCCCGAACGACACTTAACGCCCTCGCGTCTCTCACTCCGAAGTTTTGACCCGAGCCCGTCCCGTCCGAACGTACCCGAAGGAGATTTATGAACCACACGCCGTCGCTCCTCCGCCGCCGCAGCCTCCGCGCCACCTCCGCCTGCCTGCTGGCCTACCTGCTGCTCTGCGCCCAAGTCGCCCCGCTGGCTATGGCCGCCGCGCCCGCGCGTCCCCGCGCCGCCGCCGCGCCCACAACCCCCGACGCGGCCTCCGCGCCGGCCCAGGCCGCGCCCGCGCCGCAGCCACTCGCCCTCGCGCCCGCCATCACGGCGACGAAGACGGACTCCTTCCCCGACCCGAACAACAACCAGAAGGCCGAGCCGGGTGACATCATCAGCTACACCGTCACCATCAAGAACGGCGCCGCCGGCACCGACGCCGAGGGCGTGGTCTTCACCGACAACCTGGACGCGAACACGACGCTCGTCGGCACGCCCACGGTCGCGCCGCTCGCCCGCGACGACGCCTACGAGACCTTCGGCAACACGCTCCTCGAAGTCGGCGTCGCCGCCAGCGGCAACCCGGCCGTCCGCGTCACGGACGCGGCGAAGGACAGCGTCTTCGACAACGACACGGAGTTCGCCGGCGACAGCTTCAGCTTCGATGTCGTCACCCAGAACCCGACCAAGGGCACGCTGACCTTCAACTCGGACGGCACCTTCTCCTACCAGCCGAACGCGGGCCAGACCGGCACCGACACCTTCAAGTACAGGATCAAGGACCCCGGCGGGCTGACCGACGAGGCCACCGTCACCATCACCATCAACGCCAACGAGATTTGGTACGTTAAGAACACCGTCACCGGCCCCGGCACCGGCACGTCGAGCGACCCGTTCAAGTCGCTCTCGTCCGCCGACAGCTCTTCGGGCGCGGGCGACACCGTCTACGTCTTCACCGGCGACGGCACCGCCGGCAGCCAGAACGCCGGCATCACCCTCGACGCCAACCAGCGGCTCATCGGCGAGGGCGTCCAGCTCGACGTTCCCGTCTCGGTCAACGGCGGGCCGAACCCGACCGTGCTGAGGGCGGCCGGCAGCGCGCCCTCCATCACGAGCACCGCCGTCGGCACCAGCGGCGTCACCGTCAACGGCGCGGCCGGCGTCCAGATTCGCGGCCTCAACATCGGCGGCAACGCCAACGCCGTCTCCGCGCAGTTCGCGACGGCCGGCGGCGGCCTCACCGTCACCAACAACACGCTGACGGGCGGCTCCGGCAACGCCGTTGACGTGACGACCAGCGGGACCGGCGGCGCCACCGTCGAGATCGGCAACAACGCCGTCAACGGCGCCGGCAGCGAAGGCATCGACATCAACGGCGGCGGCTCCGGCGTCCTGACGCTGAGCCTGCACGACAACTCCGTCACATCGACCGGCAACGGCATAGACGTTAATCGCACGGCGGGCAGCATCAACGTCACGGCCTTCGACGACAACGCCGTCTCCGGCAACACCGGCGGCTCCGGCATCGTCGTCAACGGCGGCGGCGGCTCCGTCCTCTTCGACGCCAACCCCGGCACCCCGGCCTTCGACGTGGTCTCGTGGGGCACCACCGCCGTCGGCGCGGCGGGCAACGGCGTCGGCGCCAGCGGCGTCTCGCTCACCAGCGTCCGCGGCGACCTGGCCTTCTCGGACCTCGATGTTTACGCGGACAACGGCACGGCGCTGCTCGCCGTCGGCACGTCGCCCAACTACACGGGCACCTCGGGCACGCGCCTGACCATCAACACCGGCACGCCCACGCTGGTGGCGACCAACGGCGCCGCCGCCAACGTCACCGACGCGAACATCAACCTCGTGGCCTCGACCCTGTCGAGCACCAACAGCGCCACCAACGGCGTCGCGCTGACCCGGGTCGGCGGCACCTTCACCGCCCCCGCCGGCAGCACCATCACCAACGCCACCAGCGCCGACTTCCTCGTTGACGGCAACAGCAACGCCAACGCCAACGTCAACGTCACCTACCCCGGCACCATCACGGACGACACGGGCGCGCTCGTCTCCATCACGAACGTGACGGCCGCGAGCACGCACACCTTCTCCGGGGCCATCACCGACAACTTCGACGGCGACGGCGGCGAGCAGGGCATCACGCTCACGGGCAACACCGGCCTCACCATCACCTTCAGCGGCGGCCTCAACATCAGGACGACCTCCAACGCGGCCTTCACCGCGACGAACAGCGGCACGCTGACCATCACCGACCCTGCCGGCGCCCCCGTCAACAAGCTGCAATCCACCACCGGCCACGCGCTCTTCGTCCAGAACACGACCATCGGCGCGGGCGGCCTGACCTTCGAGAGCATCTCGTCGAGCGGCGGCACCAGCAACGGCATCACGCTCGACACCACCGGCGCCGGCCCCTTCACCATCACGGGCGCGGGCGGCACCTGCACCGAGGCCACCCCGACCTGCTCGGGCGGCCTCATCCAGAACAAGGGCGGCAGCGACGGCAGCAGCGCCACGCAGGGCACCGGCATCTACATGAACGGCGTCTCCGGCCCCGTCACGCTGACGCTGCTGAAGATTGACGGCAACCAGAACTACGGCATCCGCGGCATCAACGTGACCGGCGGACTCTCGTTCACGAACTCGCTCGTCGGCGTCTCGGCCACCAACGGCACCAGCGTCTCGCCCGACACGGAGCCGACCACGCTCATCACCGGCGAGGGCAGCCTCCGCTTCCGCAACCTGACGGGCACCGTCACCTTCAGCGGCCTCGTGCTCGACAGGGGCTTCGGCCGCACCGCCTTCATCCACAACGCCACCGCCGGCTCGACGCTCAACCTCACCATCAGCAACTCGACGCTCCGCGAGTCGCTCAACAACTCCAACGGCGGCGACCCGAGCGGCGGCACCTCCGACGCCCTCTTCATGCAGGGCATCAGCAACACGACGATGAACCTGACAGTCACCAACTGCCAGTTCACCGCCTTCCGCCAGTTCGGCATCCTGACCGACGCGCAGGACACGGCGACGATGAACATCGAGGTCGCCAACAGCAGCTTCTCCAACACCAACACGGGCGCCGTCAACGCCCACGCCAGCCTCAACTTCTCCGGGAGCGGCGCGCCGGGCAACGACGTTTTCGTCAAGTACAACGTCCACAACAACACCTTCCGCCACGGCTCGGGCGCGACCGTGCCCCTCAACGGCGGCGCGCACGTCGTCTCCGGCATGGTCTCGGGCGGCGGCAAGTTCGACGGCAAGGTCGTCAGCAACACCATCGGCGTGGACGGCGTCGCCCGCACCGGCGCCGGCAACGCCGCCGACGCGCTGCGCCTCTTCGCCAGCGGCAACAAGTCGGCCTCGACGCGCGTCACCGGGACGAACGGCACGCGCTACCTCGTCCAGGGCAACACCATCCAGAACTACGGCGAGGTCGGCATCCAGTTCAACGCCCGCCAGGGCAACTCCACCATCGACGCGACCGTCCTCGGCAACATCATCCGCCAGCCGGGCGCGGCCGCCCAGGGCGCCTTCGGCTCCATCTGGGTCAACTCGGGCGCGCTGCCCCCCGACACCAACATCGTCAACATCGCCATCGGCGACGCCAACGTCGCGGCCAACAAGAACACGCTGACGAACTCCGACCCGAGCAACGCAACGGACGTGTTCCTCGACGGCGGCGGCAACTGCGGCGGCTGCGGCGCCAAGATCAACCTCTACCAGAACGGCTCGGACGCCGCCGGCGCGACCGCCGAGGCCAAGGCGCGCGACGTGCTCGTTGACAACAACAACGGGCCGCTCGACCTCCTGACCGGCTTCACCGCCGGCACCATCACCTTCGTGCCCGGCCTGCCGTCGCAGGTCTCGGCCATGCCTTCGATGCCGGGCGCGAACCCGCTCAGGCAGGAGCTCGCCTCCGCGACCCAGCCCGCCGGGCAGAGGGAAGCGACGGCCGTCGCCTCCGGCGCCTCGGCCCCGCTCCCGCAGCTCGCCGAACGCACGCGCGAGATGGCCTCGATTGACGGCCGCCCGTCGGCCGACGAGCAGACTCCCTTCGCGGCGAAGTCGAAGCGCGAAGGCGGCACGACGCTCAGCCACACGAAGGGCGCCTCGGCGGCCCCGCTCGGCGGCGACACCGCGTCGAAGCTGAGCCCCGCGCCGGCCGCGGCCTTCGCCGGTGAGAACATCACGCTCAACCTCGGCACGCTCAAGCCCGGCGACGAGGTCGTCATCAAGTTCCAGGCGCAGGTGGCTAACCCGTACAGCGGCCCCGCCAACGTCGAGAACCAGGGCAGCGTCTCGGGCACCAACTTCTCGACCGTGCTCACGGACGACCCCGACAACAACGCCGGCTCGAACGACAAGACGCTGACGCCCATCAACATCATCAAGATGGCCATCCGCGACGCCGTCGCCACCGAGCCGCCCTCGGGCTCGACCAACATGATCTTCACGGTCACGCTCACGGCCGCGCCCGCGCCCATGACCAGCGTGTCCGTCAACTTCACGACCGCCCCCGACACGAACGGCGCCAACCCGGCCACGGAGGGCGTTGACTACTCGTCCACGTCCGGCACCGTCACCTTCAACGGCGGCGAACGCGTCAAGACGATAAACGTCCCCGTCCTCGGCAACGACGGGCAGTCGCCCGAGCCCGACGAGACGTTCCTCGTCAACCTGACGGTCCCCGCCACGGGCGCCGATGTCGTCCGCGCGCAGGCGGTAGGCACCATCCGGCAGACCACCCCGGCCAGCCCGCTCATCATCAGCGAGCTTCGCACGAGCGGCCCCGCCGGCTCGGCGGACGACTTCGTCGAGGTCTACAACAACACCAACGCCGAGATCGAGATCAACTCCGCCGACACGCCCGGCGGCTACGGTGTCTTCAAGATGGGCGGCGACTGCACGGGCACGCCGGAACTCGTCGGCGTCATCCCGAACGGCACGAAGATTCCGGCCCGCGGCCACTTCCTGCTCGTCGGCTCCGCCTACTCGCTCGGCGCCCTAGCGGCCGGCGACGGCGCGGGCCTGACCGCCGACATAGAGAACGACCGCAACGTCGGCCTCTTCTCGACGGCCGACCTCGTCAACATCTCGTCGCTCAACCGCCTCGACGCCGTCGGCTTCGGCGCCAACAACCAGCAGGTCTGCGACCTGCTGCGCGAGGGCACGGGGCTGACGCCGATGGCGGGCTCGACGCTGGAGTACACCTTCTTCCGCGACGAGTGCGGCAAGTCGGGCTCGATCACGACCTTCGGGCCGTGCCCGACCGGCGGCGAGTACGCGGACTTCAACAACAACGCCACCGACTTCATCTTCGCCGACACGACCGGCGTCTCGACTCCGGCCGGCCAGCGCCTCGGCACGCCGGGGCCGCAGAACATGGCGAGCCCAGTCGTCAACAACGCGAACGTGCCGGCCCTGTCGCTCGACCAGTCGCAGTGCTCGACGTGCGCGCCCAACCGGGTCCGCACGATGGGCAACGACGGGACGAACACGAACGGCACCATCACGATCCGCAAGCGGGTCGTGAACAACACGACGACGCCGTTAACCAAGCTGCGGTTCCGCATCATAGATGTCACGACGAAGCCGGCGCCCGGCACGGCCGACGTGAGGGCGCGGACCTCGGCGGACAACCCGAGCGTCCAGGTCTTCAACGACCCGGTCACCTGCAACAACGTCTCGGGCGCCTGCACGGTGGCGGTGAAGGGGACGAGTATCGGGACGACGCCGAGCCAGCCGGAGGGCGGCGGCTTCAACGCGACGTGGACGGTGTCTCTCTCGACGCCGCTCCAGCCCGGCCAGAGCGTCAACATCCAACTCGTGCTCGGCGTGATGCAGGGCGGCTCGTACCGCTTCCTCTTCAACACCGAGGCCGGCCAGTAACTCGGAAACCCGCGGCGGCCCCGGAGGCGGGGCCGCCCTTAACCAGAGAGCCCGGCCCGGCGTTCCAAGTTGAACGCCGGGCCGGGCTCTTTCGCGTGCGCGGTCGCGCCGCCCTTTCAGCCGAGCCAGTGCAGCACGTCGTCGCCGGTCGGGCGCGCCCCGCCGACGACGCGTATGAAGTAGTCTTCGAGCGAGAGGGCGTCCGCGCCGCCGTCCCCGCCGAGGCCGATGCCGCGGCGCAGCTCCGCGAGCGGGCCGGAGGCGACGAGGCGGCCGCCGCTGATGATGGCGATCTCGTCGCACAGCCGCTCGACTATCTCAAGGACGTGCGAGGTGAGGAAGACGGTCAGGCCGCGCGCGGTCAGGCGCGAGAGCAGGTCTTTGAGCGTGCGCGAGGCGACGGCGTCAACGCCCTCGAAGGGCTCGTCGAGGAAGAGTATCTCGGGGCGGTGGATGAGGGCGCAGGCCAGGGAGAGCTTCTTCTTCATCCCGTGCGAGTACTCGACGACGAGCTTGCGGGGCTCGCCGTCAAGCTCCATCAGACCGAGCAGCTCCCGCGCGCGCTCGGCCGTCTCCTCGCGCCCGAGCCCGTACATCCGCCCCGTGAACGCCAGCATCTCGGCGCCCGTCAGTCGCTCGAACAGGTTGAGGTCTTCGGGCACGACGCCGATGCGCCGCTTCACCTCCAGCGGCTCCGCCGCCACGTCGCGCCCGAGCACGAGCGCGCGCCCCTCGGTCGGCGCCAAAAGCCCCGTCAGCATCTTGATGGTCGTGGACTTCCCCGCCCCGTTCGGCCCCAGGAAGCCGAAGAAGGCTCCGCGCCGCACGCGCAGGTCAATCCCGTCCACGGCCACGAACTCGCCGAACCTTCGCACGAGCCCGCGCGTCTCGACGGCCGCCGCGCCCGAGTCCGTCTCGCTCATGCCTTGAATCGTAAATCGTGAATCGTGAATCGTAAATCGAGAAAGACGGTTTTTAACGATTCACGATTCACGATTAACGGTTTTTAGCCACGTACGTCTGGCGCGTCTTGACGGCGAGCTTGCCTTGGGCACGCTCGACGGCGGGCGCGAGCTTGAGCTTGAGCTTGCGGGTGGTGCCGTCGCGGCGGCGGTTGGTGGGGACGAAGCCCATCTGGTAGCGCGTGCGGAGGTGTTCGACGAGCGTGTCGAAGGCGCGGTCTAACTGCTCCGGCTTGTCGGTCAACACCTCGCCGCCCGTCTCCTCGGCGAGGTCGTTGATGCGCAGCGTGGGGGCTTTGAAGAGGCGGCCGACGCCCGTCATCGCGCGCATCGCGCCGCTCTCCACGCGCTGGCCGGCGGTGCGCGGGATGAGGCCGCAGACGACGCTCCCCGACTCGAAGACCTCCTGCCTGGCCTCCTTGCCCGAGGGGGCGCCGGGGCAGTCGAAGGCGCTCGTGATGCCCGTGATGACGAGGATGACGCGGCGGCCGACGGGGTTTCCGGCCCGCACCATGTAGCGCGCCGCGTCGTGGAAGGCGGCGTCCAGGCAGTGGCCGCCGTGCTCCTCGTGGGCGGGCACGCGGTCGAGGGCGTCGGAGATTATTCGTCGGTCGCGCGTGAAGCCTTCGACGAGGTTGGCGGTCGTGTGGTAGGCCATGACGGCCACCTCGTCCGTGGGCTTGAGGCGCGAGAGCGCGGCGCGCGAGGCGGCGCGCACCTGCTCGCCGAAGGGGTCGAGGCAGCCGCCGCGGTCAATCAGCAGGATGACCGAGAGCGGCAGCGTGTCCTGGCTGAAGTGCCTGATCTCCTGTTTGACCCCGTCCTCGTAGAGCGTGAAGTCTTCGGGCTTGAGCCCGCCGACGACGCGGCCCGTCTTCTTCTGCAAGATGATGGCGTCGAGGACGACGAGGTCCACGTCAACCTTGACGACCTCCTCGTCGGGGCGCACGCCCACGGCCACGCCCTTCGGCGGCGTCTCGCCGTTCGTGCCGGCGACGGTGCGGGGGCGCGACTGCGGCGAGGCGGGCGGGGCGGGCGCTATGAACAAAGCGAATGACAGGACGAGCAGAACGAGCGCGAAACTTTTCATGGGGCGACCTCCGTCCTCATTATTGGGTTACGGGACGAGCGGCCGTGGCGTGCGGCCTCTTGGCGAGGGCGGCCGCGCGTGACGGCGGGAAGCGTTTCGGTGAACCTTGCGCGGGCGTGAGGGAGCAAGGCCCATGCCCGAAGCGTTCGCCGCCGGTTACGGGCGTGCTGTCCCGGCCGGCGATGCGAAACGGTGTAAGGCGGACACGATTTGGTCGGGCTATCCCCGGAGGAGCGGGCGGGCCTCGGCGGAGCGGACGTAGGGCGGGAGCGGGCGGTGCGTGCTCATGAGGAAGGCGGTGGAGCTCGCGCGCAGGGCGTTGCCGTGCGTGGCGAGCAGGCGCACCATGCGGCTGAAGGCGGAGGCGCCGTAGTAGTAGCCGTCGCGGAGGCTGACGAGCACGTCGGCCGTGTGGCGGACGCGCGGCGCGTAGAGCGATTCGTAGAGGTTGCCGGGCGCGTCCGGGTACTCGTGGTCGAAGCTGCGCGCGAGCCACGCCGGCTCCGGCGCGAAGCCGGCCTCGTCCAGCTCGCCGGCCTCCGCGAGCGTGCCCGCGACGCCCGCGAGCCGCAGAGGGTCGCCGTCCAGGCGCTCGTAGCTGTAGCGCACCTGCCCGCCCCACTCCTCCCGGCGGATTCGTGCGCGCCCGCCCGAGCCGACGACGAGGGCGCCGCCCTCCTCGTCGCGGTAGACGCTGAAGTCAACGCCTTCGAGCTGGCGGAGCGCGTCGGAGAGTTCCGCGCGGTCCGTCTCCTCGCCCGTGTAGAGGGCGGCGTAGCCGCAGAGGCCGAAGGCGGGGGCCGAGACGCGGCGGCGCCCGCCCGGCTCGCGCCTCATGTGGCTGACCACCTCGTAGCCGTTGCGGCGCAGGTGCGATTGCAGGTGGACGCGCCGGTTCTCGACGAGGTTCATGCCGTGGTCGGAGAAGAGCATGATCTCGGTCTCTTCGCCGCACTCGGCCTTCATCCTCCGCAGGAGCTGGTCGAGCGAGCGCAGCGCGACGAACAGGCGCTCGGGGCCGCCGATGTGCAGCAGCCCGTCCGTCGCCTTGAGGAAGCCGAAGAAGTCGCGCCCCCGCGGCGCGGCGAGGAAGCGCTCGCGGAAGCGGCGCATGTCGGCGCGCCACACGCGCTCGGTCGCCACGTAGATGAGGAACTCGAAGGCCAAAGGCTCCTGGTAGTCCAGCTCGTCCATGTAGGACGAGGGCACCTTGTCTGGCGTGCGCCGGCCGATGTACTTGCGCACCCCGCCGCGCAGCTCCCCCGCCTCGCGGTCGAAGTAGAGGCTCTCGTAGCCGGCGGGCGGCGTGGCGCCGAGCATCTCTGCGAGGGCGACGTTCGTCAGCGTCGGGAACGGCGAGAGCAGCCGCGCCGGCTCGCGGAAGTTGTCGAACAGGCCGCGCGACATGGCCTCGGTCATGACCTCGAAGGGCACGCCGTCCAGACACAGCAGCAGCCGCCGCGGCCTCGTCGGCGCGGCAGTCACGACCCGCGCGGCGTCATCCTCGCTCGACGCCAGGGCCGCCATCACATCGTTGTCAGGACAGACGTGGACCATCATTACTCCCCTTGACCTTCATTCAATTCGTCTTCTGCGTCACGTTTGCGCCGGCCTCGTCGGCCGCCGCCTCGGCCTTGCGGGCGAACTTGTAGGGCTCTTTCAGGCCGCGCTTGGCCTCCTCGTGCGAGTCGTAGACGTTGGGGCGCGCGAGCACGGCCTTGTACAACGCGACGGCC
>DATHBF010000425.1:0-13408 GCA_035296285.1 Pyrinomonadaceae bacterium
CGACCCCGAGATCGAGTGCGAGATCGGGCAGATAGAGCTGACGAACCTGCTGACGGCCGAGCTTCGGAAGCGCCACCCGGAGTCCTACCGCCTGGCGCGCCGCATCTCGACCATCATCCAGTCCTCCGCCAACTTCCGCCGCCTCGACCGCCCCGCCGGCGCCGACACCGACGACGAGGTGCACCGCCGCCTCGTGGACCGCGTCTACGGCCTGCGCGAGTGGCGCGAGGACAAGCCGCGCCGCAACCAGCAGGAGCTTGAGCAGCGCGTCCAGCTCATCCCGGTCCGCCAGCGGGACACGCGGATGGTGGGCTGCACGGGCGACGCCCAGATCATCATCAGCAACTCGGACCTCGAAGACCTTATCGTCTCGGTTCTGGAAGCCTGCGACTCACCGATAGACGTGCGGGCGCTGCGCGGCCTCGTCATGTCGCGGCTGCCCGTGATGGACATCTACCTGGTGCCTATCGGCGGCGACGACGGCGACGAGGGCCGCTCATTCGAGCCCGTGGACGGCAGGGAGAACCCCGAGCAGTCGCTCCTCAGGCGCGAGTCGGAGCGCGAGGCGGTCGGCTACGTGGACGAGTTTTTAAGGGGGCTGCACGCGGCCGTGCGTGGCAAGACCAAGCAGTACGACCGGATGCTCGGCGTGCTGTGGTATTGTTACCTGTGCCCCGCGCACATCACGCAGCTTGAGGCCGCGGCGCGGCTGAGCGTCTCGGACTCTTTGGTCTCGGACTACCGCCGCCGCATCGAGCAGCAGTTGAGGGCGCTGGCCTTCACGGAGATTGAGGAGGCGCGGCGCTTCGAGGTGGCGCTGCGCGAGCGCGTGCGCACGCTGGTCGCCGTCGGCGACCAGGAGGGCGTGCCCGCCTGAAGGGACGTACAACTCGGCGCCCCCGTCCGCGGGGGTGCCCGCGACAGCCCGAGGGGGCGGGAGTGCCCCCCGCCCCCTCGCGGCTTTTCGGCCGTGCGGAGCCGACGCGCCCGTCTGGAAGCTTCCGCGTGGTGCGGCCGGGCTGCAAGCTTTAAAACGTCCTGGCCGCGATGCCCAACAGACCTCAAACCTTAGACTACGAGCCCCTCGTCAACCCGCGCCGCCCCGCGCGCGCGACCGTTGACGAGGGCTTTGCCGTCCACGCCCGGCCTGCCTCCGCAACTACCCCGCAGCCCTTCGCGCTCCTGCTGCGCGCCGAGCGGTGGGGCACGCGGCGCGGCCACGCCGTCAGCTTCGCCGGGTTCGTCGTCTTCACGCTCGTCCTCTACTTCCGGCCGCAGGACTACTTCCCTTGGCTGGCCGGCGCGTACGTCGCGCTGCTGCCGGCCGTCTTCACGCTGCTCGCCTTCATCCCTTCGCAGCTCTCGGCCGAGGGCACGCTGACGGCGCGGCCGCGCGAGGTGACGCTGGCCGTGCTGCTCATCGCGGCGGGGCTTTTCTCGGTGCCGCTCGCCATCAGCCCGCCGCTGGCGCTCGAAGAGTTCTGGGACACATGCCTCAAGAGCGCGCTCACCTTCATCCTGTTCGTCAACATCGTCCGCACCGAGCGGAGGCTGCGCGTCATGCTCTATCTGGCGCAGGCCATCACGGCGTTTCTGTGCGTGATGGCGATTAACGACTACCGGCTCGGCAACCTCGCCGCCGAGGGCTACCGCGTCGTCGGCAAGAGCACGGGCGGGATGTTCGAGAACACGAACGACCTCGGCGTCCAGCTCGTCATCATGCTGCCGATTGCGCTGGCGCTGGCGCTCGAAGGCGGGCTGCTGCGGAAGCTGGTCTTCGGCGCGTGCGGCGCCCTCTCGCTGGTGACGGTCGTGCTCACCTTCTCGCGCGGGGCCTTCCTGGGGCTGGCCGCCTCGGGCGCCTTCATGGCGTGGAAGCTGGCGCGGCGCAACCGCGTGCTCGTCTTCGGGGCGATGTCGCTCGTGCTCGTGCTCCTCGCGGCGCTGGCGCCGGGCGAGTACTGGCGGCGGCTCGCCTCCATCTACGACCCGAGCCTCGACCGCTTCGGCTCGTCGCAGGCGCGCACGGGGCTGCTCCGACACGCGCTCGTCTCGGCGCTCGCCAACCCCCTCTTCGGCCTCGGCCTCGGCAACTTCCGCCTGACCTCGCCGCGCGGCCTGGTGGCTCACAACGCCTACATGCAGGTGGCCGCGGAGCTGGGCTTCGCCGCCTCGGTCGTCTACACGATGTTCATCGTGGCGCCGCTCAGGCGGCTGCGGCTCATCGAGCGCGAGACGTTCGCGGGCCGCCGCGCGTCGAAGTTCTACTACCTGGCGGTCGGGCTCCAGGCCAGCCTCGTCGCCTACATGGTCAGCAGCTTCTTCGTCTCGGTCGCCTTCTACCTCTACATCTACTACCTCGTCGGCTACGCCGTCTGCCTGCGCCGCATCTACCTGCGCGCGGCGGAGGAGACGCGGGCCGCGGCGCCCGTGACGGAGTGAGACGGATGAGCGGAGCCCAAGTTAACGTCGCGCACATCCTGCCGTGGTCCTCCGTGGGCGGCACGGAGGTGGCGACGCTGCGGCTGGCGCGGGCCACCGCGGGGGCCGGCTTCAAGAGCCACGTCTTCCACCTGAGGGGCGCGTCGGCCGTCAGAGACATGTTCGCGGCCGAGGGCTTCGAGACGACGACCTACGAGCCGCCGGGCGCGAGCCTGCGGCACGCGGCGCGCTTCCTCGCCGACTCGCGCGCGCTGGCGAAAGAGTTCGCGCGCCGAGGAATCTCTTTAGTCCACTGCTCGGACGTGCTGGCCGGCTGCCACGCAGGGCTGGCCGGGAGGATGGCCAGGCTGCCCGTCGTCTGCCACGTCAGGAACCCCTACGATAGCCTCCCGCGCCGCGAGGCCGTCCTCCTGCACGCGGTCAACAGGTTCGTCTTCGTCTCGCGGGACGCGTGGAACAAATTCTCCTTCCGCGTGTCGCCGCGGCGCGGGCAGGTCATCTACGACGGCGTTGACGTGCCGCCGTCGGCGGGCGACCCCGAGGCCGCCCGCGGGGCGAGGCGGGCCGTGCTCGCCGAGTACGGGCTGCCCGAGGGCGCGAAGCTGGTCGGGATGGTCGCGCGCGTCGCGCCTCAGAAGGACTACGAGACGCTGGCGAAGGCGGCGGCCCGCGTCGCGGCCGTGCACCCGGACGTGCGCTTCCTCGTCGTCGGGGACAACTCGCTGGCCGAGGCGCACCGCGAGCATTACGCGGCCGTCAGGAAGATGCTGGCCGACGCAGGGGTCGAGTCGCTCTTCGTCTTCACGGGCTTCCGCGAGGACGTGCCGCGCATGATTGACGCGCTCGACGTTTTCGTACTCTGCACGCACTTCGAGGGTTTCGGCCTCGTCATCATCGAGGCCATGGCGCGCACCAAGCCCGCCGTCGCCACGGCCGTCGGCGGCGTCCTTGAGATCATCACCGACGGCGTGACGGGGCTGCTCCACCCGCACCGCGACGACGAAAGGCTTGCCGCGCACATCGTCTCGCTGCTCGACTCGCCCGAGCGCGCCGCCGCGCTCGGCGAAGCCGGCCGCGAGTTCGTCCGCGCCACCTTCACCAACGAGAAGTTCGCGGCCGACATAACGCGCTTCTACCGCGGGGTCGTGCGCGGCGGCCCGGGCCGGACCGTGTTGGCCGAGGGGGGCGCGCTATGAGTCTCACGTCTGCGGCTGAGCTGGTCTTCTGGCTGGGCGCGGCCGCGCTCTTCTACACGTACGTCGGCTATCCTTTATTGCTGCTCGCCGTCAGCACCCTCCGGCCGCGGCCCGTGCGCAAGGCGGAGCACACGCCGCCGGTGAGCGTCATTATCACGGCCTACAACGAGGAGCGCGACCTCGCCGCCAAGCTGGAGAACACGCTTGCGCTCGACTACCCGAAGGAGAAGGTCGAGGTCATCGTCGCCTCCGACTGCTCGTCGGACCGCACGGACGACATCGCGCGCTCGTTCGCCGCGCGCGGCGTCCGGCTCCACCGCCAGCAGGTGAGGCGCGGCAAGACGGCGGCGCAGAACGCGGCCGTCGAGCTTGCGCGCGGCGACGTTCTACTCTTCTCCGACGCCACGACGATGTACGAGCCCGACGTGCTGCGCGTCATGGCCCGCAGCTTCGCGGACCCTTCGGTGGGTTGCGTCGCCGGCCGCCTCGTCTACGTTGACCCGGCCGCCTCGGGCGTCGGCCGCGGCGCGCGCTCCTACTGGGGCTACGAGACCTTCCTGAAGACGCACGAGAGCCGCGCCTGCTCGCTCATCGGCGCCTCGGGCTGCCTCTACGCCGTGCGCCGCTCGGCCTACGTCCCGCTCTACGAGGAGGCGTGCAGCGACTTCATCATCGCCACGAAGATGGTCGAGCAGGGCCTCCGGGCCGTCTTCGAGCCGGAGGCCGTCTCGACCGAGACGACCAACAGCCGCTCCGACAGGGAGCTTCGGATGCGCGTCCGCGTCATCGCGCAGACCTACACGGACCTCTGGCGTCACCGCGCGATGCTGAACCCCTTCCGCGCGGGCTTCTACGCCGTCCAGCTCCTTTCGCACAAGGTCATGCGCTACGCCGTGCCCGTCTTCCTCGCCGCCGTCTTCGCGTCGTCGGCCGTGCTCGCGCCGCGCTCGTGGTTCTACGCCGCGGCCTTCGCGGCGCAGGCGCTCTTCTACTCGGCCGCGGGCGCGTCGTTCCTTCTGGAGCGCGCGGGCCTGCGCGTTCGACTGCTCGCGCTCCCGCAATACTTCGTGCTGGCGAACCTGGCGGCCGTGCTGGCCTTCTTCAAGTTCCTGGGCGGCGAACGCTACGCGCGCTGGGAGCCCATCCGCGAGCCGCTGGTCGCCGAAGCGCCGACGCAGAGAGGTGAAGCGCGCTGATGAGCGTCGAGACCAGAGTCGCCCCCGCGCCCGCGCGCGACCTCGGCCGCGAGGCGGGGGAGCGTGCGGCCGGCGGCGACAGGTTGAGGCTGTTGCTGGTGGGCAACCCCGTTTACGCGGCGGGCACGGCGCACGGCGGCAACCTGCGGCTGTACGGCTGCGCGAGGGAACTGGTCGCGGCCGGTCACGAAGTCTGCCTCGTCGTCAGGCGCAGGCCGACGGACGACCCGGAGGTGAAGGCGAAGTGCCTCGAAGGGTTGAAGGCCGACGGCGTCATCACGGACCACTTCGAGATCGAGTACCGCCGGCCGAGGCTGCGCGGGAAGCTGGCGCGGCTGCTCTTCCACCCGGCGCTCGGCAACCTGCTGCTCGGCGGCGCGCAGGCCGAGGCCGCGTCGTCACTCGGCGAAATCATCAAGACGAAGCGTGCCGACGCCTGCGTCTTCTCGGCGCGCGACCTGCTGTTCATGCTCCCGGCCGTGCGTAAGACGGCGGGGGCGGTCGTTGACTGGGTTGATTCTTACTTCCTCTATCACTTTCGGGAGGCGCGTCTCTACTTCCGCGAGCGTCGCTTCCTGAGCGCGCTCGGCTCGCTGCGAGCGATGGCGGAAGCCTTCGTCGAGGAGCGTTACTACGGCCGGCAGGCCGACTTCAACCTCGCCGTCTCGCCCGTCGATAAGAGTTATCTCGACAGGGCGACGGGTCGGCCGGGCAGGAACGGGGTCTTGCCGAACGGCGTCGAGGCGCGCGAGGCCGTGCCGTGCGAGAAGGTGCGGGGACGCATCATCTTCACGGGCATGATGGACTTCCCGCCCAACTACAAGTCGGCCCTGTGGTTCATAGACGAGGTCTTCCCGCTGCTCCGAGGCCGCGGCGTCCGACTGGTCATCGCGGGCGGCAACCCCGTCGAGGAGCTGCGGGCGCGGGCCGGCGAAGACATCGAGGTCACGGGCTTCGTCGAAGACATCCGGCGCGAGATAGCGCGGAGCGAGCTGTACGTGGCGCCGCTCGTGTGCGGCGGCGGCTTCAAGAACAAGGTGGTGGAGGCGGTCTCGGCGGGGACGTTCGTCGCCGGCACCAGCATGGCCGTCGAGTTCCTCGGCCCCGGCGCGCGCCGGCACCTGCTCGTCGCGGACGAGCCGCGGGCGCTGGCCGACGCGATCCTCGCTTACTTGCACGAGCCGCAGAAGTACGCGCCCGACCTCGAAGCCCTGACGAGAATCATCAGGGAGGAGCTGACGTGGGCGGCGGCGGCGAAGGGCCTGGCGGCGGTCGCGCGCGAGGCCGCGAACGAGAGGGCGGCCGCGTCGCCGCGCGGTGTGGGACGATGAGTGAAGAGACTCGGACGGAGGGCTCGCTGACGGCGCGCGCGTTCTGGCTGGTCTTCGCCAAGACGCTGGCGTTCGCCTTCGGCTTCGTGCTGCCGATGCTTCTGGTGCGGCGGCTGAGCCAGAAGGAGTACGGGCTCTACAAGCAGGCGTTCCTCGTCGTCGGCACGGCGGCCTCCATCCTGCCGCTGAGCTTCGGCTTAAGCGCCTTCTACTTCCTGCCGCGCGAGCGCGAGAGGCGAGGCGCCGTCGTCCTCAACGTCATGCTCTTCAACCTCGCCGTCGGCGGCGCGGCGCTCCTCGCGCTCGTCCTGCGGCCGGGCCTGCTCGGGGCCATCTTCAACAGCCCGGGACTCATCCCCTACGCCCCGCTCGTCGGGCTGCTGACGCTGCTCTGGATCATCTCCTACTTCGTCGAGGTCGTGGCCGTCGCCAACAACGAGTCGCGGGTCTCGACCATCTTCATCATCGTGGCGCAGCTCACGAAGACGGCCCTGCTGCTCGGGGCGACCCTGTTCTACACGACCGTCGGCGCGCTGCTCGTCGCGGCCGTCGTCCAGGGGCTCTTGCAGACGGGCGCGCTTCTGGTCTACCTGCGCTCGCGCTTCGGCCCGTTCTGGCGCGACTTCGACTGGCCGGTGATGCGGCGGCAGCTCGCCTACGCGCTGCCCTTCGGCTCGGCCGCCATCCTCTACGTCGTGCTGACGGACCTGCACAACTACTTCGTCTCCTACCGCTTCGGCGAGGAGGCGTTCGCCGTCTACGCCATCGGCTGCTTCAGCCTGCCTCTCGTCGGCATCATCATGGAGTCGGTCGGCTCGCTGATGGTCTCGCGCGTCAGCCAGTTGCAGAGCGCGGGCGACCGGCGCGGCATCATCACGGTGACGGCGGGCGCGATGCGCAAGCTCTCGGCCATCTACTTCCCGCTCTACGCGCTGCTGCTGGTGACGGGGCCGGAGCTGATAGCCTTCCTCTTCACGGACCGCTACCGCGCGAGCTGGCCCGTCTTCGCCATCAACCTGACGGCGCTGCCTTTCAACATCCTCGTCTCCGACCCCATCCTGCGCGCGCACGCCGAGCACCGCTACTACCTGCTCAAGGTGCGCGCCGTGACGCTGCCTGTCCTCTTCGGCGCCCTCTGGCTCGGGACGACCTACTTCGGGCTCGTCGGCGCCATCACGGCGATGGTCTCCGTCAACATCCTCGACAAACTAATCGAAGCCTTCAAGGCTTGGAGCATCGTCGGCGTGACGCGGCGCGACGCCGTGCTCTTGAAGGACGTGGGGAAGGTGGCCGGCGCGGCGGCGGCGGCGGGCTGCGTCGCGGCCGGGGTGCGGATGCTTTTGCCGGGCGCGCACCCGTTCGTCGTGTTGGCCGTCTGCGGCGCGGCCTTCTCGTGCGTCTACCTGGCGCTCGTGTGGCTGCTCGGCGTGCCGACGCCGCAGGAGCGCGGTGCGCTGCGGGGCAAGATAGAGGGCGCGCTCAGGCTCGCCTGGTGGAGGCGGGCCTCTGAGCCTGTGGTCTGAGGCTGAATAAGAGGATGACGGAAGGGCGACGCAAAAGGAACGTGCTGCTCTTGTTCGACGGCTTCGAGATGGGCGGGGCCGAGGGGCAACTGTTGCTGCTCGCGCGCCTGCTCGCCGGCAGCGGGCGCTACCAGCTTCACCTCGCGTGCCTCAAGCGGCGCGGGCAGTTGCTCGAAGAGGCCGAGTCGCTCAACGGCGGCCCCGTCCCCGAGTTCCGCCTGACCAGCTTCCGCGACGTGAACATGGCGAGGCAGCTCAACCGCTTCCGCCGCCTCCTGCGCGAGCGCCGGGTCGAGGTCGTCCACACCGAAGGCTTCTACACGAACGTCTTCGGCATCACGGGGGCGGCGCTGGCGCGCGTTCCGGCGCGCATCGCCTTCCGCGGCGAGACGGGCGGGTGGCGCGCGCGCGGGCAGAACGTGCTCGAACGCTCCGTGTTCCGCCTGGCAAGCGTGGTCCACGCGAACTCCGAGGCGGTCAAGAGGTTTCTGGTGACGGAGGGCGTGCCGGCCGCGAGGATAAAGGTCGTCTACAACGGGCTTGAGCTGGCGCGCGTCGAGCCGCCGCCGGGACTCCCGCGCGCCGACGCGCTCTCGGCCTGCGGACTGCCGCCGCTCGAAGGCCGCCCCGTCGTCACCATCGTCGCCAACATGCGGCACGACGTGAAGGACCACCCGATGTTTCTGCGCGGGGCGCGGCGCGTCAGCGAGGCGGTCCCCGAAGCCGCGTTCGTGCTCGCGGGCGAGGGCACGCTGATGGAGGGCCTGCGGCGGATGGCGGAGGAGATGGGACTGGCGAACAGCGCCTTCTTCCCCGGCCGCTGCGACCGCGTAGCCGAGCTGCTGTTCGCCTCCGACGTGTGCGTGCTCAGCTCCAAGGCCGAGGGCTTCTCAAATTCCATCCTCGAATACATGGGCGCGGCGCGGCCCGTCGTGGCGACGGACGTGGGCGGCGCGCGCGAGGCCATCGTTGAAGGCGAGACGGGCTACCTCGTCCGCTCGGGCGACGACGAGACGTTGGCCGCTCGCATCACGGCGCTGCTGCAAGACCCCGCGAGGGCGCGCGCGATGGGGGCGCGCGGGCGGCGCGTGGTCGAAGAGAAGTTCACGGACCGGGTGCAGCTCGAACGGACGGCCGAGATGTACGAGCAGGTGCTTGCGCGCACGAAAACGGAGGGCGAGGAACATGGGCGACCGTCCCGTTCGTATCATCTCGAACCTTAAGGCCCTGGGCCGCGCGGCGGAGGCCGACGGGCGCGCGACGCACGAGCACGTCGCGGGCGTTGACAGCGTGCCAGAGTTCATCCGCCGCTGCCTGCGCTCGGACGTGGTCGTCGTCAACACCGACCACAGGCTGTTGCGGGCGGCCTGCCTGGCGCGCTGGCTGCCCGGCGCGCGGTTCCGGCTGGTGGCCGTGGACTACGTGCTGCGCGTGCCCTCGACGGCCCGCGACCGGCTCTCGGCCCGCTTCCACAAACTCCTCTTCTCGCGCGTGGACCGCTTCGTCCTCTACTTCAAGAGGCTCGACGGCTACCGGCGCCACTTCGGCATCGGACCCGACCGCGCCGCCTTCGTGCCCTTCAAGGTCAACGACCTGGAGAAGATTCGCGAGCGGCCGGACCCGACGCCCGACGGCGACTACGTGATGTGCGCCGGGCGGACGATGCGCGACGTGGACACGTTCGTCGAGGCGGTGCGCCGCTCGGGATGCCCCGGACTGCTCCACCAGCAGAAGGCCGAGACGATGGCCGAGCACGGCACGCGCGCGTGGTCGGGCGAGCGCCCGCCGAACCTGCGAATCGTCGTGGACGAGTCGCACAGCCACGATGTCTTCCTCGACTTCATCGCGCGCGCCCGCATCGTCGTCGTCCCGCGCTTCCGCGACGACATCGGCCCGGCCGGCATCGCCACCTACCTCGTCTCGATGGCCCTGAACAAGTGCGTCATCCTAAGCCAGGGGCCGGGCGTGGACGACGTGCTCACAGACCAGGCCGCCATCGTCCCGCCCGAAGACCCGGAGGCCCTCGCGCGCGAGATGCGGCGCCTCTGGGACGACCCGCAGGCGCGCGCCGAACTCGCCGCGCGCGGCCGCGCCTACGCCATGTCGCTCGGCGGCGAAGACCGCCTCATGTCCGACATCCTGCGCATCAGCCTCGACGGGCTGGACGAAAAGTCTTAAGACGCCTTCGAGTCAACGAACGCCAGCAGGCGATCTACAACGCCTTCCCAACGATACTTGGCCAGAACCTCGCGCCGTCCGCGCTCGCCCATCTCCTTCAACTGTTCGGGCGACGACAGCAGCGCCGTTATCTTCTCCGCCAGGTCGTCCTCGCTCCCGACTTCGACGCGCTCGCCGGTCACGCCGGGCTCGACCAGCTCGCGCAGCGCCCACGCGTCGCTGACGAGGGCGGGCACGCCGTTCGCCATCGCCTCCAGCGGCGCGATGCCGAACGGCTCGTAGAGCGAGGGCATGACGAAGAGGCACGACCGGTCGAAAAGCTCCTGAAGCAGCCCGGCGTCGCGCGCGACGCGCTTGCTGAGGAAGCCGTGATATTGCACGTTCCCGCTAAGCTCGGGCGGCAGGTCGAGCTGGCGGGGGCCGACGAGGTGGAGGACGGCCCGCGGGTGCTTGTCGCGCACGGCGCGGAAGGCGCGCAGGAGGTGCCGGCCGCCCTTCCTGTCGAAGTCAACGCCGATGAAGAGGATTTCCTTCGAGTCGTAACGCTTGTCGGGCGCGGGCTCGGGCAAGTCGTCGAGGTTGATGCCGGCCCCGAGGACGGCGACGCGGCCCTCGTCCACGCCGTGATGCTTGATGATCGCGTCGCGCAGGTACCGGCTGAAGGTGAAGACGCGGTCCATCGAGCGGTAGACCTCGCCCTCGAAGTCGAGCGCCTTGTCTACCTCGCGCGCGGGGAGGGGCGGCGGTGGGAGCGGGCTCTGCAACTGCTCGGCGAGGCAGCCGTCGTGATAGGAGAAGCACCTCTCGCGGCCCCCGAGCGCGCGGGCGACGTTGAACATCGCGCCGATCTGAAGGCAGGGGCCGCTTGACTCGTCGGCGCGCAGCTCGCGCGCCACCTCGGCGTTCAGCGCCTCGCGGTAGGGCACGGCCGTTTGCAGGCGCGCGGAGACGACCTTGCGCGACCAGTGCGGGTATCTCAGAAGCAACGTCAGCGTGCGGGGCCGCGAGAGCGAGACGCCGACGGCGCGGCGCAGGCGGCCGCGGCGCTCAAGCTCCCTGAAGACGCGGTTGGCGATGCCGGACCAGAGGAGCGGGTCGAAGGGGTCGCGGCGGTAGCCGCCGGTGTAGAGGAACGTGGTCAGTTGCATCGCGGTTGGAAGCTTCAGCCCTTCTTTAACGTGTGGAGCGCGCGCCAGGCTTTGCCGAGCCCCGCGCCGAGCGGCGTGCTGCACACCTGCGCGGGGACGTATTTCGGGAGACGCCACGAGCCCCCGACGGCGAAGCGCCTCTTGAGCGAACGCGCCTCGCGCCATTGGCCCCAGTAGCCGAGCACGCAGGCCGTCTTGAGCGCGCGGATGGCGAGCACACGCCCGAGCAGCGGGCGCAACTCCTCCGGGCAACTCGCCTCTATCTGTTCGGGGTGGAGGAGGAAGGGCTCGACGGGCCGCGCGCCCTTCAGGTTCTTGCTCAACTCCGACGCGCCCTGGTTGAAGCGGACGAGCGGCTCAAGGCTGAAGGCGACCGTCTCGTTGAGCAGCACCTTCAGCCAGAGGAAGGCGTCCTCGGCGTAGAGGCAGCGGTCGGCGTCGTAGAAGCCGCCCCAACGTCTGACCACGTCGGCGCGCGCCATCGTGCTCCAGGGCGACATGTAGGCCAGCATGTGGGCGACGAGCGCGGGCGGCGTGTCGGGGCCGACGCGGTGCGTGCCCTCGCGGATGCCGCGCGCCCTCCACATCGACTCGCGCGAGACGCCGGGCGGGTGCTGGAAGTAGCCCGAGGCGCAGGCCGCCGCGCCCGTCTCGTCGAGCAACGCCACGCCGCGCGCGAGGTATTCGGGCAGCCATTCATCATCAGCGTCGAGGAAGGCCAGCAGCTCGCCCGAGGCTTCACGGATGCCGCGGTTGCGCGCCGCGCCCGGCCCCGCGTTCTTCTGCGAGACGAGGCGGAAGCGCGCGTCCGCGTACTCGGCCGCCGCGCGCTCGCCGCCGTCGGTCGAGCCGTCGTCAACGACAATCACCTCGAAGTCGTCGAAGGTCTGCGCGGCGACGGAGTCGAGCGAGCGCCGCACGTGGGCGGCCTTGTTGTAGAGCGGGATGATGACGGAGACGCGCGGGGGCATCGGGCTCCTTAAGTCTCCCGGCCGCGCCGCACGTCGCGGTAGAGGCCGGCGACCGAGCGCGCGTAGGCGTCGGGCGTGTAGTGCTCGGCGATAAGCTCGGAGGCTCGCGCGGCCAGCCGGCGCGCGAGCGGCGCGTCGCCGAGCAGTCGCGCGACCGACGCGGCCATCGCCTCCTCGTCGCGCGAACTCACCAGCAGCGCGCTCTCCTCGTGCGCGACGATCTCGGGCACGCCGCCGACCGAGGTCGCCACGACCGGAAGCCCGGCCGCCATCGCTTCGAGCAGGACGTTCGGCGAGCCCTCGCTGTGTGAGGGGAACGCCAGCAGGTCGGCCGTCGCGTAGAAGGGGCGCACGTCCGAGACGTGGCCGGCGAAGACGATGCGGTCGCTTATGCCTCGCTCGCGCGCGGCGTGCTCGACGGAGGCGCGCTCCGGTCCGTCGCCGACGATGACGAGTCGGAAGTCCACGTCGCGCAGCCGGCCGAGGGCGCCCACGAGGTCAACGTGGCCCTTCTCGCGCGAGAGGCGGCCGACGGCGAGGACGACGCGCTCGCCCTCGTTGATGCCGAGTCGGCTTTTGAGTTCGCTGGCGTCAGCCGCGGGCGCGGCGCCGTCGGCGTTGATGGAGTTGTGCCTGACGAAGACCTTCTCGGGGCGGACGCCTCGGCGCGCGAGCTGTTCGGCGAAGGCGCCGCAGACGGTGACGACGCGGTCGGCCGTCGGCAGCGAAAAGCGGTCGAGCCGGTTGTAAAGCTCCATCTTCCGGTCGGTCGTCGTGTAGCCGTGGTGGAAGGCGACCCAGGGGCGGTGGCGCCAGAGCCCCGACAGCTTGACGAGGAAGTGGGACTTCACCATGTGGCTCTGGATGATGTCGGGCCGGTGCCGGCCGACGAGGCGGCGCAGGTCCGAAAGCACGCGCGGGTCGAAGCGGAAGCTCTCGGGGATGACCTCGACCCCGACGCCCGCGGCGCGCGCGGCGGCGACGAAGGCGTTCGGCTCGGGGCCGTCGGCGCCGGGGCCGCGGTGGAAGGTGACGAAGGTGATCTCGGCGGCGGGCGGGTCGCCGGCCGTCCCGCCGAGAGCGCGTGCGCGCCGGCAGAACTCGATGAGGTTCTTGGCCGGCCCCGTCACGGTCGTCGCCTCCATCAGCGCGAGGACGCGGACCGCCTGCTTATCTTCGGACGTTTTAACGCTCATCTTCGGGGTGTCGTTGCGGCGGGCCGAGGCGGCGGGCTGGAGTCTCGGACGGAAACCGGCCGCGAAAAATTATAGATGACCGCGCCCGCGTAAATCCACCACCTTTTGAAAATTCTTCGCGGCCGTCCGGCCGGGCGGCGCTGTTATACTGGACGGGCCGGCCCCGCCCGAGCGATTCCCGTGGGCCGGCCCTCCGAGATGAAGAGTTCCCCGCACACGCGCCGAAT
>DATHBF010000426.1:0-4501 GCA_035296285.1 Pyrinomonadaceae bacterium
CACGCATCCCCGACTCCACGTACAGGCTCCAGTTCAACCGCCACTTCACCTTCGAGCAGGCCGCCGCGCTCGTCGAATACTTCGCGGAGCTGGGCGTCACCGACTGCTACTCGTCGCCCGTGCTGCGCGCGCGGCCCGGGAGCGCGCACGGCTACGACGTGGTGGACCACACCCAGCTCAACCCCGAGGTCGGCACCGAGGAGCAGTTCGCGCAGCTCGCCCGCGCCCTGAAGGAGCGCGGCATGGGCCTCCTGATGGACGTGGTGCCGAACCACATGTCCATCGCCGGCCCCGACAACCGCTGGTGGGCGGACGTGCTTGAGAACGGGCCGGGGTCCGCCCACGCGCGCTACTTCGACGTGGACTGGAACCCGCCGAACCCGCACCTCCGGGACCGCGTGCTGCTGCCCATCCTCGGCGACCAGTTCGGCCGCGTCCTCGAAAAGCAGGAGCTTCGCGTCACCTACCGCGACGGCGCCTTCCACCTCCACTACTGGGAGAACGTCTTCCCCGTCGCCGCGCGCACCTCCGCCCTCGTCCTCGACCGCGCCGTCCTCCAACTCAAGCGCACGCAGGACGAGTCGCACCCGGACGTGCTCGAATTGGAGAGCATCATCACGGCGCTCCGGAACCTCCCGCCGCGGACCGAGACCGACGCCGCCCTCGTCCGCGAAAGGCGGCGCGAGAAGTCGGTCGTCCGCCGCCGCCTCTCGACGCTCATGAAGGAGAGCAACGAGGCGCGCGCCGCGGTCCACGCCGCGCTCGAAGAGGTCAACGGCCGCAAGGGCGACCCCTCAAGCTTCGACCTCCTCGAAGAGCTCGTCAACACGCAGGCGTACCGGCTGAGCTACTGGCGGGCCGCCGCCGACGAGATCAACTACCGCCGCTTCTTCGACGTGAACGAGCTGGCCGCCGTCCGCGTCGAGGAGCGCCCCGTCTTCAACGCCGTCCACGAGGTCGTCTTCCGCCTCGCCCGCCGGGGCCTCGTCACGGGACTGCGCGTTGACCACGTTGACGGCCTGCTCGACCCCCACAAGTATCTCCAGGACTTGCAGCGCGAGGCGGCCGGCGGCCGGCGCGGCGGGAAAGAGGGCGGGGGCGAGCCGGGTGGCCGCGCCCTCCCGTTCTACGTCGTCGTCGAGAAGATTCTCGGCCACGACGAGCTGCTGCGCCGCGACTGGCCCGTCCACGGCACGACCGGCTACGAGTTCATGAACCTCCTCAACGGCGTCTTCGTGGACCACTCGAACGGGCAGGCGTTCCGCGAGCTTTACTCCGGGTTGACCGGCTTCTCGTCGCGCTTCGCCGACCTGCTCTACGAGTGCAAGCGGCTCATCCTGAAGGCGGCGATGTCTTCGGAGCTTCACGTCCTCGCGCGCCGCCTCGACCGCATCGCCAAGCGCCGCCGCTACTCGCGCGACTTTACGCTCAACAGCCTCCAGCACGCGCTCACCGAGATAATCGCCTGCTTCCCCGTCTACCGCAGCTACCTGCGCCGCTCGCAGGGCGCGCAGGTGAGCGCCGACGACCGCCTCCACATCTCCTCGGCCGTGCGCGAGGCCAAGCGGCGCAACCCCGCGCAGGACACCTCCGTCTACGACTTCGTCTCAGCCATCCTCCTGCTCGAAGCGCCCGCGGGGCTCTCGCAAGCCGACCGCGCCGAGTGGCGCGACTTCGTGCTGCGCTTCCAGCAGCTCACGAGCCCCGTCACCGCGAAGGGCCTCGAAGACACGGCCTTCTACCGCTTCTACCCGCTCTCTTCCCTGAACGAGGTCGGGGGCGAGCCCGCCATCTTCGGCACGCCGCTCTCGCGCTTCCACGAGCGCAACCATGACCGGCAGGAGCACTGGCCGCACACCCTCTCCGCGACCTCCACCCACGACACCAAGCGCGGCGAGGACACGCGCTCTCGCATCAACGTCCTCTCCGAGATTCCCGAGCAGTGGAACCGCGCCGCCCACCGCTGGCGCGAGATGAACCGCCCGCTTAAGGCCGCCGTGGACGGCGCCGAAGCGCCCGACGCCAACGAAGAATATCTGCTTTATCAAACTATTGTCGGCACGTGGCCCTTCGGCGGCGCGGCCGAGGGCGGCGACGAGTACGTCGCGCGCCTCCAGGAGTACATGCGCAAGGCTCTGAAGGAGGCGAAGATTCACACGAGCTGGATCAACCAGAACGAGGCTTACGAGCGCGCCGTCTCGGAGTTCGTCGCCGCCATCCTGAGGCCGGGCGAGGACAACCCCTTCCCCGCCGACCTCGAAGAGTTCCAGCGCGTCACGTCGCGCGCGGGGATGCTCAACTCGCTCTCGCAGACGCTGCTCAAAGTCGCCTCGCCGGGCGTGCCCGACTTTTACCAGGGGACGGAGCTGTGGAGCCTGACGCTCGTTGACCCGGACAACCGTCGGCCGGTGGATTACGAAGAGCGGCGGGCGATGCTTTCGTCACTCGCCGATGCGGGCGAGGGCGACGCCACCGAGTTCGTCGAGGGGCTTCTGGAAAGGCCGGAGGACGGCCGCGTCAAGCTCTACGTGACGGCGCGCTCGCTGCGCTTCCGTCGAGAGCGCGGCGAGCTTTTCAGGCGCGGCGATTACCTGCCGCTCAAGGCCGAGGGGCGGCGCTCGCAGAACGTCGTCGCCTTCGCGCGCCGCCGCGAAGGCGAGGAGGTCGTCGTCCTGGCCGCGCGCTTCTTCACGCGGCTCGGCGTCGGGGCCGGCGGGCCGCTCCGCCTCTCTTCGGAGGCGTGGGGCGACACGACGCTGCCGCTCGCCGACGGCCTCGGCGGCGGACGCTACCGCGACATCTTCACGGGCCGCGAGTTCGGCGCGGGCGCGGGCGCGTTAAAGGTTGCCGAAGTCCTCTCGCCGCTGCCGGTCGCGCTGCTGGCGCGCGTGAGTGATTGAACAAGGGGGAGGCTGAACATGAGTGAGACGCTGTCGGTCGTCGGCGCGGCGACCGCAAGAGATGTGAACGAGGAGGTGCGCGCGGCGCGCTGGCGTTTAGAGTTAGGCGCGAGTCCGCAGCCGGACGGGAGCACGGTGTTCCGCGTGTGGGCGCCGCTCGCGGAGCGGGTCGCCGTCAGGATAGTGGGAGACGAGCCGCAGACCGTCTCGATGGAGCGCGGCGGGGACGACGTGTTCGAGCTTCGCCTGCCCGACACGCCGGCCGGCACGGACTACTTCTACCTCGTCAACGGCGAGCGCGAGCGCCCCGACCCCGTCTCGCGCTTCCAGCCCGCGGGCGTCCACGGCCCCTCGCGCGTCCTGGACCCGGAGGCGTTCGCGTGGACGGACGAAGGCTGGCGGGGCCTGCCGCTCAAGGACTACGTCATCTACGAGCTGCACGTCGGCACCTTCACGCCCGAGGGCACGTTCGACGCCGCCGCCGAGAAGCTGCCTTATCTGCGCGAGCTGGGCGTCACGGCCGTCGAGGTCATGCCCGTCGCCGAGTTCCCCGGCGGGCGCAACTGGGGCTACGACGGCGCGCACCTCTACGCGCCGCAGTCCACCTACGGCGGCCCCGAAGGCTTGAAGCGACTCGTTGACGCCTGCCACCGCGAGGGTCTCGCCTTCGTCCTCGATGTCGTCTACAACCACCTCGGCCCCGAGGGCAACTACCTCGGCGAGTACATGCCCGTCTTCAGCAGCAGCTACAAGACGCCCTGGGGCGACGCCCTCAACTTCGACGGCGAGGAGTCGGACGGCGTCCGCCGCCACTTCGTCTCGAACGCGCTCTACTGGCTCGACGAGTTCCACGTTGACGCGCTGCGCCTCGACGCCGTCCACCGCATCTTCGACCAGAGCCCGCGCCACCTCCTCGAAGAGATAGCCACGAGTTTCGGCGAGGGCGCGCGCCGCCTCGGCCGCCGGGGCCACACCATCGCCGAGAGCGACCTTAACGACGTGCGCCTGCTGCGGCCCGCCTGTGTCGGCGGCTACGGGCTCGACGCGCAGTGGAGCGACGACTTCCACCACTCGCTCCACGCCCTGCTGACGAAGACGGAGCGCGGCTACTTCATGGACTTCGGGCGGGTCGCGGACCTTGCGAAGGCGGTCGGGGAGGGCTTCGTCTACGACGGGCGGCGCTCGCGCTTCCGCCGCAGGCGGCACGGAACGCCGTCGGGCGAGGTGCCGGGCGAGCAGTTGGTCGTCTGCGTGCAGAACCACGACCAGATAGCGAACGGCTACTGGGGCGACCGCCTCTCGCGGCTCGTCCCCGAAGACCGACAGAGGCTCGCGGCCGCCGTCCTGCTCGCGGGCACGCCCAACGTGCCGATGCTCTTCATGGGGCAGGAGTGGGCCGCGCGCGCGCCCTTCCTCTACTTCACGAGCCACACCGACGAGGGGCTCGGCCGGGCCGTGCGCGAGGGGCGCAGGGGGGAGTACTCCTCCTTCGTCCGCGACGAGGGCGAGACGGAGTCAACCATCGGCGGCTTCGCCGACCCGCAGTCCGAGATCACCTTCGTCCGCTCGAAGCTCTCGTGGGAAGAGCCTTCGCGGTCGCC
>DATHBF010000427.1:0-12399 GCA_035296285.1 Pyrinomonadaceae bacterium
CCCGCCCGCGTGCTCACGAAGCTACGCGGGCCGGGGCGAGCCCCGCCCTTTTAGCTTAGTGGACCGCGAGCGGGAAGGGCGTGAACGAGAGGATGAAGACGAGCAGCGTGGCGGCGGCGACGAGCCGGCGCGGGCGGCCGAGCGGGTCGGACTCGTCGGCGGCCTGGGGGTGGCGTATGCGGAGCATGACGAAGAGCAGGACTGCGTAGAGGAAGCCGCTGGGGACGCCGTGCCAGAGCCAGCCGAGGGGCGCGAGCACGACCATGCCGGCGAAGGCCGCGCGCCCGAGCAGCCTGTGCGCGCGCGCGCCGAAGACGGCGTAGGTGGCGTGCCCGCCGTCGAGCTGGCCGACGGGCAGCAGGTTCAAACTCGTCACCAGCAGCCCGAACCACGCCGCCGCGAGGAAGGGGTTCAGCAGCAGCCCGGCCGTGTCTTGAATCCCCAAAGGCCACGCCAGCAGTTTGACGAGCAGGGGGTCGTTGAAGGTGATGACGACGGCGCCGGGCGAGGGCAGCGGCGGGGGCACGGCCGTCAGAAGCCCGAGCAGGGCGACCGGGATGATGACGACGAAGCCCGCCAGAGGCCCGGCCACGCCGATGTCGAAGAGCGCGCGGCGCGAGGGGATGGGCGACCTGATCTTGATGAAGGCGCCGAGCGTGCCGGCCATGAAGGGCGGCGGCATGGGGATGAAGAAGGGCAGCGTCGCCTCGACGCCGTAGAGGCGGCAGGCGACGTAGTGGCCGGCCTCGTGCGCGAGCAGGATGGAGAGCAGCGAGGCGGCGAACTTCGCCCCGTCGGCGACGAAGGAGGGGTTCGCGTAGGCGTAGTAAGCGACCGACGCGACCCAGCCGACGTAGTATCGAGGGACGAAGAGAAGGTAGCCGAAGGCCCCCGAAGGCTCCGGCACCGAGGGCTCCGGGATGTCCGGCGCCATGAGCGTCAGGCCGGCCCACGTCGCCGTCAGCACCGTCAGCAGAAAGAGCCCGGCGTGGCGCGTCCACTCGCGCGCGGTCGGTCGGGCGGCGCGGCGCGGCAACGCGGCCACTCGCGCGGCGAAGGTGGGGACGGTTCGCAGGGATTCAGACATAAATCAAAAGTGACGAGCGACGGGCGACGAGAAACAGCCTTCTTCTCGTCGCCCGTCACACGTCGCTCGTCACTGCCTCTAGAATTGCGGAGCGTCTTCGGCGGCCGGGGAGTCGTGGTCGGAGTCGTGGTCGCCGTCGTGGTCTTCGTGGTCTTCGGACTCGAAGCCGTGGGCCTGGAGTTCCTTGCCGGGCTTGAAGCGGATGGTCTTGCCGGAGGGGATGGCGACCTCCTCGCCGGTGCGGGGGTTGCGGCCGACGCCGCGCTTACGCGGCTTGACGACGAAGACGCCGAAGCCGCGAAGCTCTATCCGCTCGCCGCGCGCCAGCGCCTCCTTCATCGAATGGAAGAGCGCGTCCACGGCCTGCTCGGCCTTCATCTTCGGCACGCCCGTCCGCTCCGCAACGCGATTCACGATGTCGAGTTTTATCACGGCGTCTCCCGGCCTCCCTGTCCCGCCTGCGGCCAGTCCCGCGGAGCGAGTTTGTGTAAGGGTGACAACAACTTACGTCCGGATAATAGAGACGCGCCGCGCGGGCTGTCAAGACCGCGGGGTCTCGCGTTGACAACGCGGCGGACGGGCGGCTAACCTCAAACGCGTAAAAGCTTTCGCCGCCCCGTAGACGTATGCTGCTGTTCGGACGCAAAAGGGACGCCGCGCCGGCCTTCGGCGACGTTCACCACGAGGACGACCGCGACATCGAGGTCGTCCACCCTCAGGACGAGTCGCGCGCCCACTTCTGGGCCGAGGCGCGGCTCCTGCTGCGCGACCTCGTCTTCGCGCTCCTGGTGATGGCGCTCGTGCTGGTCTTCGTCGCGCAGCCCGTCAAGGTCGAGGGCACCTCGATGCTGCCGCGCCTGCACGACGGCGAGCGCATCTTCGTCAACAAGCTCATCTACTACGGCCTGCCCCCGCTCGACCGCGGCGACATCGTCGTCTTCTGGTTCCCCGACGACCCCTCGAAGAGCTACATCAAGCGCGTCATCGGCCTGCCCGGCGAGACCGTCCAGATGCGGGCCGGGCGCATCTTCGTCAACGGCAAGGAGCTTCACGAGCCCTACCTCGACCCCCAGCTCAACGTCGCGCCCGACGACCGGCCGCCCACCTACGTCCGCCCGCACTACTTCTTCGTGATGGGCGACAACCGCGACAACTCCAGCGACTCGCGCTCGTGGGGCCTCGTCCCCGAGAAATACATCTACGGCAAGGCGCTCTTCCGCTACTGGCCGCTCTCGCAGGCCAGCATCATCCGCCACGAGACCGACTACCCGGGCATCCCCGGCCGGCGCCACGAGGGCGGAGAGGACACGGACGAGTAAATGACCGACTGGCTGCGCCCGCTGCTTCTGATGTTCTTCGCGCCGACGCGCGCGATGGCCGAGGCGCGCGACCGCGCGCCGCTCGGGCAGGCAGCCCTGGTGGCGCTCGTCGCGCAGGCCGCGCACGTCCTGACGGGGATGTGGCCGGTGCTGGCGCAGAGGGGGACGGCGACGCTGGTGGTCCTGGCGCTGATGAACGCGGGCGCGATGATGGTGATAATGGCAGCCGTCTTCGTCCCGGCGCTCGTCTTCTTCGCCAACCTGCTGGACCGGCGCGGCAGCTTCGGGCTGGTGCTGCGGCAGGAGTACGCCGCCACGCTCTCCTGCGCCTTCTACGCGCTGGCGGCCGTCAGCCTCGCCGGCATCCTCTTCGTCTGGCTGGCGCACGCGGCGGGGCTCCCAGCCGCCTTCGAGGAGAGCTACAGGGAGGCGCTGCGCGCCTACACGGAGAGCGGGCAGATCGAGCCCGAGGCGCAGCCCCTGATGGCGAACGCGGCGCTGCTGCCGGTCGTCTTCTCCTACATGCTGATGCTGCCGCTGATGTTCCTGCTCGCGTGGGTGGCGGTGCGCGAGGTGTTCCGGCTGGGCTGGGCGAGGTCGCTGGCGGCGGCCGTCGGCGGCGCGCTCGTCGTCGTCATCGCCTCGCCGATTCTGCCCGCCGTCAGCATCCTGCTGGGCTCGCCCTTCCTGCTGTTGCTGCTCTTCTTCGCGGCGCGCGGCTACTTCGGTGAGATGATGCGCGGGCAGCGGGCGCGCGCCGCCTTCCGCCAGAACCTCGAAGCCGCGACGCTCAACCCGGCCGACGCCTCCGCCCACTACAACCTCGGCCTCATCCACCTCAACCGCAAGGAGCTGGCCGACGCCCGCTCGCGCTTCGAGCGCGCCGTCGAGATAGACCCCGAGGACGTGGACTCGCACTACCAGCTCGGCCGCATCGCCCGCACCGAGGGGCGGCTGCCCGACGCCATCAAACACTTCGGCGAGGTCGTCTCGCGCGACGACGCCCACGCGCAGCACGAGGTCTGGCGCGAGGTCGGCGCCACCTACCTCGCCGCCGGGCAGTTCGACGACGCACGCGACGCGCTCTGGCGCTTCCTCGAACGGCGGGAGTCGGACCCCGAAGGGCTCTACCTGATGGGCCGCGTCGCCTCCGGCAGCGGCGACGTGCGCGAGGCGCGCGAGTGGATGCAGCGCTGCGTCGAGGCGGTCCGCACGGCGCCGGCCTACAAGTACCGCGCCGACAAGCGCTGGCTCAACGAGGCGCAGCAGTTCCTGCGCACGACAACCACCTGAAGAGTTTTTAGAGCATGACGAGACAAGATAAGAGACCCGCCCTCCTCGTTCTTGAAGACGGCCGCTCGTTCCGCGGGCGCTCGTGGGGCGCCGAAGGCGAACGCTGCGGCGAGGTGGTCTTCAACACCTCGATGTCGGGCTACCAGGAGGTCCTGACCGACCCCTCGTACGCCGGCCAGATCGTCTGCATGACGTACCCCCTCATCGGCAACTACGGCGTCAACCGCGCCGACGAGGAGTCGTCGCGCCCGTGGGTCGAGGGCTTCGTCGTGCGCGAGGCGAGCCGCACGGCGTCGAACTGGCGCTCGGAGGAGACGCTCGACGCGTACCTGAAGCGCTGGGGCATCCCGGCGCTTGACGGCGTGGACACCCGCGCCCTCGTCCGCCACATACGCGAGCGCGGCGCCATGCGCGCCTGCCTCTCGACCGTGGACCTGGACGAGCGGAGCCTGCTTGAGAAGACGCTTGCATCGCCGCCGATGGAGAACCGGAAGCTGGCGGAGGCGGTCACGACGCCGGAAGCTTACGAAGTGCCGGCCGCGGGCGAAGAGCGCTTCCACGTTGTCTGCTACGACTTCGGCGTGAAGCGGAACTCCCTGCACGAGCTTGCGCGGCGCGGCTGCCGCGTGACGGTCGTCCCGGCGACGACGCCCGCGAGCGAGGTCCTGGCGATGCGGCCCGACGGGGTTTACCTGTCGAACGGGCCGGGCGACCCGGCCTCGATGACGAAGGAGGTCGAGGAGATACGGCGGCTGATGAGCGAGGGCGTGCCGACCTTCGGCATCTGCTTCGGGCATCAACTTCTGGGGCGGGCCTTCGGCGGGACGACCTACAAGCTGCGCTTCGGCCACCGCGGCGGCAACCAGCCGGTCAAGGATTTGGGCTCGGGCCGCGTCGAGATCACCTCGCACAACCACGGCTTCGCCGTCCGGGCCGACAGCCTCCCCGAAGAGGTCGAGGTCACGCACGTCAACCTCAACGACTCCTGCGTCGAGGGCATGCGCCACAAGAGCCTCCCCGTCATCTCCGTCCAATACCACCCCGAGGCCGCGCCGGGGCCGCACGACGCCGAACACCACTTCCTCCGCTTCGTCGAGATGATGGAGCGCGAGCGCGCGGGCGCCGGAGGCTAGGGACGAGTTAAAAGGCAATCGGCCGCGGCTTGAATCGTCAACGCCGCGGCCGATTGCCTTTTTAACTCGTCTCTTAACTTTGCAGCAGCCTGTCAATCGTCTGGACGAGAGAGACGAAGTCGGAGGTCTTGCTGGTGAAGATGCGGGCGCCTTTCTCGGCGTGCTTGCCGCGGTGGAAGCGTGAGCTTTCGAGCGAGAAGACGAGGACGGGGGTGGCCGGGTCTATCTCGCGGAGCTGGCGGCAGAGCTCGATGGATTCGGCGTCGATGTAGTTGTCGTTGAGGATGTAGAGGTCGAACCGCTCCGTCATGGCTAGCTTCAGGCAGTCGGCGGCCGTCTGCACCGACTCCACCTCATAGCCCTTCTGCCGAAGCATGAGGGCGATCAGCTCGCCTACGTCCTGGTTAGATTCGGCGCAGAGGATACGCCTCTTACCACCTTGCATCACGGGCACACTCCGGGCTGCGTTCGGGCGGGGGCGGGGGGGGGAGGTCTAACTTTAATAACGGATGCGGCCGGGCGTCAAGGCTTCAGTCGCCTTCGCGCCGCGGGCCGGAGAGGATCGAGTTGACGGTCTGCACGATCTCGAAGAGGTCGTCGGGCTTGACGAGGTAGGCGCTGGCGCCGGCCGCGAGGGCGCGCTCGCGGTCGCGCCCGAGCGCCTGGGCGGAGAAGAAGAGGATGGGGGTCTGGGGCGTGAGGCGGCGGAGCTGGCGGCAGAGCTCGATGCTGGTGCCGTCTATGTAGTCGTCGTCGAGCATGTAGAGGTCGAACGCCTGGCTCCCGGCCGCGTCCATGCACTCGCGGATGGAGCTGGCGGACACTACCTCGTGGCCCTGCCGCGTGAACAGAGTGGTGATGAGGAAGCAGGTGTCTTCGTTCGGCTCGGCGCAAAGGATGCGCCTTCTGCGAGGGGTCATCTTGGGGGAACTCCTTCCCGAGGACGGAGTGAAGAACGTTCAGGGGTGAACGTTAAAACAAGCTCTGTAAATGTCTTTGTACGTTAACTTACAAAGCGAATCACGGCCTGGCGACCTTGAACGCAAACATTAAGCCTGAACTCGCGGAAATAATCAACCCTTTATTGGGCGGGGCTCGGGCGGGGTTTCGGGCGTCTGGGCGGGGGGGGGCGGCCCGGCGTCGCCGGGGACGGGGGCGGCGGCCGCGGCCTGGCTGGCCGGCTTGAGCAGTTCGGCGACGAGGCCCTTACTGCCGCGGTGTTCGAGCCAGTGGCGGTAGGTGACGGTCAGGATGGCGATGACGGGGATGGCGAGGAAGATGCCGGCGACGCCCGCGATCTCGTGCCCCGCGAGGATGGCGAGGATGACGGCGAGCGGGTGGAGGTGGATGCCGGAGCCGATGATGCGCGGGTAGGTGACGTAGTCGTGGACGATGCGCAGCACGGCGAGGAAGACGAAGACGGCGACGGCCTTGCCGACGGAGTCGAAGCCGGCGACCGTCAGGGCGAGGACGGCGACGACGACGGGGCCGAGCAGCGGGATGAACTCAAGGAAGCCGGCGACGACGCCGAGCACCAGCGTGTAGCGCACGCCGGTGATGGCGAAGCCGATGGTGCAGATGCTCCCTATCAGGAGGCAGGCGATGAGCTGCGCGCGGATGTAGGCGGCCAGCGTGGAGTTCACGTCCTGGAAGAACTCGTCGCCGCGCCAACGCAGTCGCCCCTGCGGCAACATCCTCAAGGCCGAGCGGCGGAAGCTGTCGGCGTCCTTCAGGAAGAAGAAGGCGAGGATGGGGATGAGGACGAGCCAGGGCAGGTAGCCGAGCAGGAAGATGAGGCTCGCCACCGTCTCGCCCGTGACGTAGGCGCCGGCCGCGTTGAGGCCGCTCGTCACGTGCTCGTTGGCGACCTTGCGGACCGACGGCGGGAGGTGGAGGTCCTCGTAAATCTGGTTCAGTCGTTCGGCGCGCGCGCGCGCGTTCGTCAGGTAGATGGGCGCCTGCTCCGCGAACTCGGTCAACTGACGGCTGAGGCGCGGGACGAGCACCCAGGCCCCGATGCCGAGAGAGCCGAAGATGGCGATGTAGACGACGCCGATGGCGAGGCCGCGCGGCATGTATCGCTCGCGGCCGCGCTCGCTGAAGGGCCGGCGCACCAGCTCGACGAGCGGCGCGATGAGGTAGGCGAAGAAGATGGAGAGGACGATGAGGAGGAGGACGCCCGTCAGCACCTCGAAGACCCAGCGCACGCCCTCCACCAGGTAGAAGAAGACGATGCCGAGGAGGATGACCCAGAGCGCCGAGCGCGTGGCGAGCGGGATGACGGCGCGCGCCCTCTCGCGGGCGGCCTCGATGTCGGGCCGCTCCAGCTCGTCTGGCTCCTCCTCGCGCCGTGCGATCTCCGTCTCTTCGGCCAACGTCGTTCGCCCCCCGCCCCGGTCAGTGTTCGTACTCGTCGTCCTCGTCCGACTGCCGTTCGAGGACGGCGGCGTGCTCCCAGACCAGCCCGCGCCACTCGTCAGTCTCCCCGAGCAGGTGGAGCGCGGCGAGCGGCTGAACGGGGTTGCGCTCAAGCCTCAAGACCTCGGCGACGGTGCGCAGCGTCGTGCCTTGCAGGTCGGGCACGGTCAGTTGGACGCGGCTCCCGACCTCGGGCAGCCGCTCCAGGTGGACGAGCGCGCCCGTGGGGCCGACGTTCTCGGTCTCGCCGTCCACGACGACGTGCTCGCCCGACTTCTCGTCGTCCCACTCGGCGCGCACGTTGATGTGCACGAGGTAGCGGACCCCTGTGCGCCGCTCGTCATTCAGCTGAACAGACATCTCGGCTCTCCTTCGTCAAACAGATTCCGCGTGCCCATAAGTAAATGACGAAAGCGGGGAAAATCGAAGTTCATTCCTCGTCCGTCCGCAGCTTTTCGAGGACGGAGAAGTCTTCGAGCGTCGTCGTGTCGCCCTGGACCGAGCCCGAGGAGGCCAGCTCCCTCAGCAGCCGCCGCATGATCTTGCCGGAGCGCGTCTTCGGGAGCGAGTCGGTGAAGCGTATCTCGTCGGGCCGGGCCAGCGCCCCGATCTCGCGGGCGACGTGTTGGCGCAGCTCGCCCTTCAGCTCGTCGGTCGCCTCGTGGTGCCCTTCGAGCGTGACGAAGGCGACGATGCCCTGGCCCTTAAGCTCGTCGGGCCGGCCGACGACGGCCGCCTCCGCCACCCAGGGGTGCGAGACGAGCGCGCTCTCGACCTCCATCGTGCCCAGGCGGTGGCCGCTGACGTTAATCACGTCGTCCACGCGCCCCATGATCCAGAAGTAGCCGTCGGGGTCGCGCCGCGCGCCGTCGCCCGCGAAGTAGACGCCCCCGATCTCGCCGAAGTACTGCTCCTGATACCGGCGGTCGTCGCCCCAGATGGTCCGCAGCATCGAGGGCCACGGCCTCTTGACGACGAGGTAGCCGCCCTCGTCGGCGCCGACCTCGCGCCCGTCCTTCGTCATCACGGCGACCTCGATGCCGGGCAGCGGCCGCGTCGCCGAGCCGGGCTTGGTCGGCGTCGCGCCGGGCACGGGCGAGATCATGATGGCGCCCGTCTCTGTCTGCCACCACGTATCGACCACGGGGCAACGCTCCTTGCCGATGGTCCTGTGGTACCACATCCACGCCTCGGGGTTGATGGGCTCGCCGACCGAGCCGAGCAGGCGCAAGGAGGAGAGGTCGTGCCCCAAGGGCCACTCGTCGCCCCACTTGATGAAGGCGCGGATGGCGGTCGGCGCCGTGTAGAAGATGCTGACGCGGTGGCGCTCGATGATGGACCAGAAGCGGTCGGGCCGGGGCCAGTTCGGCGCGCCCTCGTACATCAGCACGGTCGCGCCGTTCGAGAGCGGCCCGTAGACGACGTACGAGTGGCCCGTCACCCAGCCGATGTCGGCCGTGCACCAGTACACGTCCTCGTCCTTCAAATCAAAGACCCACTTCGCCGTCAGGTGCGTCCCCAGAAGGTAGCCGCCCGTCGTGTGCAGGATGCCCTTGGGCTTCCCCGTCGTGCCCGACGTGTAGAGGACGTAGAGCGGGTGCTCGCTGTCAAGCTCCTCGGCCGGGCACACGTCGCCGGCCCGCTCCATCAACTCGTGCCACCAGTGGTCGCGCCCCTCGACCATCTCGACGGGCGAGCCCGTGCGCCGCAGCACCACGCACGCCTCGACCGAAGGCGTCTGCCTGACGGCCTCGTCAACCGCCGGCTTCAACTTCACCTCCGACCCGCGCCGCCAGCCGCCGTCGGCCGTGACGACGACCTTGCAGCCGGCGTCGTTGACGCGGTCCACGATGGCCTGCGCCGCGAAGCCGCCGAAGATGACGGAGTGCGTGGCGCCGATTCGCGCGCACGCCAGCATGGCGACGGCAAGCTCCGGCACGAGCGGCATGTAGAGCGCGACGCGGTCGCCCGCCACGACGCCCAAACCCTTCAGCACGTTGGCGAAGCGCGACACCTCGCGGTGCAACTGCTGATAGGTGAGCGTGCGCTGCTCGCCCGGCTCGCCCTCCCAGATGATGGCGGCCTTGTTGCGCCGCCACGTCGTCAGGTGGCGGTCGAGGCAGTTGTAAGAGGCGTTGATCTTCCCGCCGACGAACCACTCGAAGTGAGGGTGCTCGGACTTTAAGACCGCGTCCCACTTCCTGAACCAGTGCAGCTCCGACTCGGCCATCCGCGCCCAGAAAGCCTCGGGCGCCTCGCTCGCCTCCCGCCGCAGGGCCTCAAGCTCGTCCTCGGATTTGACGCGGGCGCGGGCGGCGAACTCTGCGGGCGGCGGGAAGACGCGCTCCTCGTGCAGGGTGGACTCGATGTTGCTCGTGGTCGAAGACATACTCGCGGCCCCCTCATGTGGTGTGAGCGTCCTGTGTACCAGAATCCCCGCCCCGCGGCAAGGCCCGCCCATTTACATCCGCCCCGAGCACTCTGTATTGTTGAACCGTCGCCACTCACCCGAGGAACGCGCTTATGTCAATACCCGCCCTCCCCGTCTTCGTCAGCTCGACGTGGAAAGACCTTGAGCCCGAACGGGAGGCCGTCGAGGCCGTCATCCAACGCTTCCGCGAGACGAAGTTCGTCGGCATGGAATACTTCGGCAGCCGCGACGAGACGACACGCCGCGCCTCGCTCGACGAAGTAGACCGCAGCCGCGTCTACGTCGGCATCTTCGCCGCCCGCTACGGCTCCGGCATCACCGAAGACGAATACCGCCGCGCCAGCGCCCGCGGCCTTTACTGCCTGCTCTACTTCAAAGAGGACGCGACCGTCCCCGCAGAGTTTCGCGAAACCGACCCCGCGAAGACTGCCAAACTCGACGCCCTGAAAGCCGGGCTGAAACGCGACCACGACGTAAGCACCTTCGACAACCCCGACGACCTCGCCGCCAAAATCGCTACCGACCTGCACCGCTGGCTCTTCGACAAATACCTCACGCCGATACTGGAACGCGCCGCGCGTGGCGAACTGCCGCACTCGCAGGCCCAGGAATTACTGTCCGAGGTCAGGGACACGAGCGCCCTCAGCCCGGCCCTCCTCGCGCAGTTGATGGCCCGCCACCAACTGCGCGCGCCCGTCGGCGACTTCGTCGGCCGCGGGAAGGAGATAGCCGAACTAACGGCAGTCCTGCGCGCCGGCACGAGCGCCGCCATCAGCGGCATCAGCGGCATGGGCGGCATCGGCAAGACCGAACTCGCCCTCTACGTCGCCAACCGACTCCGCGACGCCTACCCCGACGCCCAACTCGTCGTAGACATGCGCGGCACCGACGACCCGCCCCGCGACCCCTCCGACGCCCTCGCCTCCTGCATCCGCGCCTTCGTCGGCCTTGAAAAGAAACTCCCCGACGACCTCGAAGAACTCACGCGCCTCTACCGCTCCGCCCTCCAAGGCAAACGCGCCCTCATCCTCCTCGACAACGCCCGCGACGGCGCGCAGGTACGCCCCCTCATGCCGCCGACCGGCTCGGCCCTGATGGTCACTTCCCGCGAAACGCTTACGCTCCCCGGCATGAAGCGCCTCACCCTCGAACAGTTGCAGCAGGCCGAGGCGCGCGAACTTCTGATAAGCATTGCGCCGCACGTCGCCCCTGACATTGCCGACCAAATCTGTTACCTCTGCGGCTACCTCCCCCTCGCCGTCCGCGCCGCCGGGAGCCTGCTCGCCATCACATCCGACCTCGACCCCACCGACTACGCCGAACAACTCCGCGACGAGCGCCGCCGCCTCGAACTCCTCGGTACAGAGGGCGTAGACATCAGCGTCGAAGCCTCCCTCGGCCTCAGCTACACCCGCCTCTCCCCCGACGCCGCCCGCGTCTTCCGCCTCCTCGCCATATTCCCCGCCACCTTCGACGCCGCCGCCGAAGAGGCAATCTGCGAAGACCCCGGCCACAAACACCTCAGCGACCTCCTCCGCCGCAATCTTGTCCTCTACAACCCCGACACCCGCCGCTACCGCCTACACGACCTCGCCCGCCTCTTCGCCGACTCCCGCTTGAACGAAGAGGAGCGAAGCGCCGGGCGGATACGTCACGCCGCACAATATCTTGAGGTGCTCCGCAAGTGCGAGCGGCTTTACCTGGAGGGCAGGGAAGCTATTAAAACAGGGCTTACGCTCTTTGATGTCGAGCGGCGAAACATCGAGGCCGGACAGAATTATGCGAGCACGTACGCCGACGGTGACGAGACAGCCGCGCGGCTGTGTAACGCATACCCCATGGCCGGAGTAGAGGTGCTGGCGTTGCGCCAGCGCCCGCATGAGTTCGTAGACTGGCTTGAGACCGCATTGGTGATCGCACGTAAAATAGAGGATCGCCCAGTCGAAGGGAAGCTCTTGAGCAGCTTGGGCGTTATTTATTCTTACTTGGGTGAACGCGGCCGCGCGATTGAAATGTTTGAACGCGGTCTTAGTATTGCTCGCGAGATTGGCGACCGCAGGGATGAGGGTGGCGCGATGATTAATCTGGGTAATGCTTACCTGGCCGTTGGCGAAGTGAGTAGAGGGATCGACTTCTTCGAGCAGGGTTTTGTTATCTCGCGCGAGGTCGGCGACATTCGTGGGGAGAGTTACGCGTTGGGTAATCTGGGTAACGCCTATCATAGATTAGGCAAGAACCGTCGTGCCATTGAGTGTTATGAACAAGTTCTCTTCACCGCCCGTCAGACGGGTGACCGCTACAGCGAAGGTAACGCGATAGGCGCCTTAGGCATGGCCTACGCCGCTCTGGGCGAGGCGCGACAGGCCCTCGAATCTTTCGAGCAGTGCCTCGTCATCGCGCGCGACATTGGAGACCGCCGCAATCAAATCAATACGCATTTGAATATCGCTGGGGCTCTGGAAAAACTTGGCGACCGCGCCCGGGCCATCGCTCACGCCGAGGCGGCGTTAAAGCTTTGCGAGCAAATCGAATCCCCGCTGGCTGAAAATGCGCGTGAGCTACTTGAACAATTGCGTGGTGAGGCGTAGTGGGGGTGGTCTGGTAAGATGGCGGGACTTTGTGGGTGGTGTGGCGGGAGGAAGATGGGGATTAGGGAAGAAGAGTTGGAGGGGTTGAGGGAGGCGGAGGCGCGGGGGCGGGCCGTGATGGAGACGGTCG
>DATHBF010000428.1:0-4752 GCA_035296285.1 Pyrinomonadaceae bacterium
GCCGTGATGGAGACGGTCGCGGACGCGGTGGTGACGATTGACGAGGGGAGTGTGATGCGGTTCGTGAACCCGGCGGCGGAGAGGATTTTCGGTTACGGGGCCGGGGAGATGTTGGGCGAGAATCTGGCGATGCTGATGCCGGATTACCTGCGGCGGCTGCACGAGGCGGGGATGCGGCGCTACATGGAGACGGGCGTGAAGCACATCTCGTGGGCCGGGGTGGAGCTGCCGGCGCTGCACAGGGACGGGCGGGAGATTCCGGTCGAGGTCTCGTTCGGCGAGTTCAGGTTTAAAGGCCGCCGCTACTTCACGGGGGTCATCCGCGACATCTCGGCGCGCAGGCGCAACGAGCGCCGCCTCCAGGCGCAGTACGATGTGACGCGCGCTCTGGCCGAGGCCACGGACTTCCGCGAGGCCGCGCCGGCCGTCCTGCGCGCCGTCTGCCGCGCGCTCGGCTGGGAGGTCGGCGTGCTGTGGCGCGTGGACGCGGAGACGCTGGGCGTCGTCGAGACGTGGCACGAGGACGGCTCGAACGTCGAAGAGTTCATGCGCATCTCGCGCCGGAGCGCCTTCCGAAGGGGCGAGGGCTTCCCCGGCGGCGTCTGGGAGACGGGCGAGCCGAGGTGGATCGAGGACATGGCGGCCGACAACTTCCCGCGCACGCCTGCCGCCGGGCGGGCGGGGCTGCACGGCGCCTTCGCCTTCCCCGTCAAACTCCGCGGCGAGGTCTTAGGCGTCATCGAGTTCTTCAGCCGCGAGGTGCGCCCGCCCGACGAGCCGCTGCTGCAAATGATGGCGAGCGTCGGCGCGCAGCTCGGGCAGTTCCTTGAGCGCCGGCGCGCGCAGGCCGAGCGCGAGCGTTTGCAGGCCGAGGTCATACGCCTCCAGGACGAACAGCTCGCCGAGCTTTCGACGCCGCTCATCCCGCTCACCGACAAGGTCATGCTGATGCCCATCGTCGGCAGGATGGACCGCAAGCGCGCGGGCCGCCTGATCGACACGTTGCTGCGCGAGTTGGAGAGGACGCGCGCGCCCGTCGCCATCATCGACATCACGGGCGTCGGCGTCGTTGACACGCACGTCGCGGATACCCTCGTGCGCGCCTCGCACACGGCCCGGCTGCTGGGGACGCGAGTCGTGCTGACGGGCATCCGGGCCGGCGTCTCGCGCAGCCTCGTCCGGCTCGGCGCGGACCTCCAAGGCATCAACACCCGCAAGACCCTCCAGGACGGCATCAGTTGCGCCCTCGACTTCCTGCGCAGGCAGGCGGCCGGCGAGTTGACGGATTAATCGAAGAAGACACGAGAATTAGATGACCACACTTAACACCCCGCTCCGCTTCGCCCTCGTCGTCACACTGTTGATCACCTCTCTCGTGCCCGCGCCCGCGCAGCAGCCGGCCGCCGCGCCGCCGCCGCCGCCGCCGCGCGACGAGCGCCTCTGGAAGAGGGCTTTGGCGCTGCACCGCAAGGCCGTCGTGATTGACGGGCACAACGACATCACCTCCTTCATGGTTGACGAGGACTACGACCTCGGCACGCCTTCGGTCGGCAAGTACCACACGGACCTCGCGCGGCTGAAGCAGGCGGGGATGACGGGCGAGTTCTTCTCCATCTACGTGGACCGCGAGTACGCGTCGCCCGCGTTCGCGGCCGATAGGTACGTGAGGGAGGGCGGCTCGGCCCGCCGCGCGCTCGACCTGATCGACGCGGTCTACCGCGCCGCCGAGAAGTACCCGAACGAACTGCTCTTCGCCACCTCGACGGCCGACATCCGGCGGGCGAAGAAGCAGGGCAAGGTCGCCGCCCTGATGGGCATCGAAGGCGGGCACGCCATCGAGAACTCCCTGCCGGCGCTCAGGAAGTTCTACCGCCTCGGCGTCCGCTACATGACGCTCACGCACAACAACACGAACGAGTGGGCCGACGCCTGCTGCGACGCCTCGCGCCACGACGGACTGTCGGAGTTCGGCAAGGAGGTCGTGCGCGAGATGAACCGGCTGGGGATGTTCGTTGACGTGTCGCACGTCTCGGACAAGACGATGTCGGACGTGCTCGACGCGTCGAAGGCGCCCGTCATCGCCTCGCACTCCTCGGCCCGCGTCTTCTCCAATCACAAGAGGAACGTGCCCGACGAGCTTCTGAAGCGCATCGGGCAGAACGGCGGCGTCGTCATGATCAACTTCTACCCGGTCTTCTTAGACGAGCGCGTGCGCACGGCCGCGCTCGCGCGCGACGAGCGGCTGAAGCCGCAGCGCGACCAGATCAGGGAGCAGTTCAAGGGCGACGACAAGCGGATCGAGGAGGAGCTGAAGAAGCTGAACGACGCCAACCCCATCCCGAACACGACGCTCTCCGTGCTCGTCGACCACATCGAGCACGTGGCGAAGGTCGCAGGCATCGACCACGTAGGGCTAGGCTCGGACTTCGACGGCGTGCCGTTCCTGCCCGAGGGCGTCCGCGACGTGACGGACCTTCAGGCCATCACCTACGAGCTTCTGCGCCGCGGCCGCAGCGACGAGGACGTGCTCAAGGTGCTCGGCGGCAACTTCATGCGCGCCTTCGCCGAGGTCGAGCGCGTCGCCGGCCGCCGGCAGATAAGCGGCGAAGGGAGCCTCCGCCGCCTCGAACCGGCGAAGAAGTAAGACGGCCTCACTCGCCGAGCGCGGCGTACCTGTAGAGGCGGAAGCGGTAGCGCTGGCGGGCGCGGATGTTCGCGGCGACGGCGCCGTGCAGCGCGTCGTCCCAGCGCGCGTACTGCTCGACGAAGCGGTCGGCGGCCGCCTTGTCGCCCGCGTACTGCACTTCGAGGACGCGCTCAAGGAGCTTGCCCACCACGTCGCGGTACCCGTCGTAGTTGACGCGGAGCTTGCCGGCCTCGCGGTCGAACGAGAGCAGCCCGTGCTCTAAAAAGTAGTTCCACTGCATGAGCTGCATCGTGTTGTAGGCCTGGTCGCGGCGGGGCTTGTTGGTCTGGAGGACGCGCAGCACGCCGCCCGCGTAGACCGAGCGGAGCTGCGCGTCCGTGTAGTAGCCCTGCCTGCGCAAAGGCTCCGCCACGTAGAGCGAGACGAGGTCCGACTTCATCTCTTCGAGCAGGTCGGCGTCGTCCTGGAGCGCAACGTCCAACTCCCGCCCGTCCTTCGTCACGTCCACGCCGAGGTAGTGGCCGACTTCGTGCCAGAGCGTGCGGTAGAAGCTGCCGTCGGCCGTCAGGTCCGACTTGTGGCGCGGGTCAAGGACGGCCTCCCACGTCGAGCCGTTGCCCTCGAACAGCTCGGGCGCGCGCATGATGTTGGCGCGCAGCATGATGGTGCGGCCGTAGCGGCGGCCGAGGTAAGCGTCGTTGGGGAGGATGGTGGCGGTGTTGCCGCCGCGCGACTGCCCGAAGTCGGCGACCACGTCGTAGGCGCCGACGGAAATCTCCTCGCGCACGCGGCGCGGGAACTTGAAGGGCAGCGTGTCCTGCAACGCCTGCAAGCCCTTCATCGCCGAGCGCAGGCGTTCGGTCTCCTCGCGCCGCGTGCTCAGGACGTTGAGCGAGTAGAAGGTCTTCACGCCGTAGAGCGAGTCGTCGTAGGTCTCGTAGGAGCCGATCTGCGCGTTGAGGCTCTTGAAGCGGCCCGTGACCCAGGCCGCGTCGCCCGACTCGTAGTCGTCGGAGAGCAGGTCGCGGGCGCGGTTGCGCAGGTAGCGCGCGAACTCCCAGTCGTCCGCCTCGACGGCGCCGGCCGCCTCGTTTAGAAGCGCGTGCGCGCGCACCATCTCGTCGGCCCACGCGACCGAGTAGGGCACGGCGTAGAAGGCTTTCGCGTAGGGGCGCGCGAGCGCGGCTTCAAGCTCTTTCCGAAGGCCGGGGTGGAGGGTGTCGAGCGCGGGGTATTGGCGCAGCTTCCCGAGGTCGCGCCGGAGGTTGGGGACGGTCGAGCGGCGCACGGCCGTCCGCTGGTCGAGGATGGAGCCGCGCCTGTCGGGGTGCGCGGCGAGGAAGGCTTCTATCTCGTCCTTCGTGGCGCCGCCGTACATGGCCGCGCCCGGCGCCGTCAGCCCGACGGGGAGGAAGGGCTCGCGCTTGTTTTCGAGCGTCGTGGCGACCGGCCCCTGGAAGAGCCTGTAGAGCGTGAGCAGGTTTTTAGTCGACTGCGGCGAGCCGAGCCTCTTGTCTAGCGCCGCGAGCGCGGCTTGGGATTCGGGCGCGCGGGCGTGGCGCTGCTGCTCGTAGACGGACTGGAAGATGCGGCCGACCTCGATCAGCTTCTCGACCGCGCGCCGCTCGCCCTGAGGCAGGTGCGACAGGTCGGGCGCGAGCCTCACCTCGCCGGTCTTCTCGATGACGGGGCGGCTCTTCTCCTCGGGCCAGTAGCCGGCCGGCGCCCCGGCCTGCCCGGCCCGCCTCGGGGAAGTCTGCGCCAGCAGGTTCGCGCCCGACAGCCCGGCCAGGGCGAGGGCAAACAGGATTCTCACGATTCACCTCCGCGAACGCTTTGTCGAAAACTCCCGACACTTTAACAGACGACCCACACGCGCGCAGCCGCCGATTCCGCCCGCCAAAAAGTATGGGCGGCGCCCGAGTCATTAACCCGTGCGCCGCCCCGTCTTTTACTTCTTCGCAAACGGGGGCGGCCCTCGCCGCCGCCCTTGGTCAAAGCTCAGGCGCGAGCCTTAGCTCCCGCCGCCGCCGCCCGAAGAGCTGCCGCCGCCGCCAGTGCTACCGCCGCCAGTTCCTTCCATATTGTCTGCCATTTGAATCATC
>DATHBF010000429.1:0-7078 GCA_035296285.1 Pyrinomonadaceae bacterium
CCCTCGTCCTCCTCGTCGCCGCCTCGCTCTTCGGCGCTTACACGGGGCTGGCCTGGGCCGCGCGCGGCGCGAACGACCTCCTCGCGCAATACTACGGCACCTCTACGCGGCCGCACGCCCCGCAGGCGCCCGCCCCTTCGACCGTCTACGCGCAGAGCTTGAAGGAGCTGCCCGACTACAAGCCCGAGAAGGTCTGGCTCGTCGAGGGCGGCGAAGGGTTCGAGCGTTACAGCAACGGCGCGCGCGTCCTGACGGACCTTGAGACGACGAACCACCGGCGCGGCTTCTACGCCTACGCGCGCGGCGAGTCGAAGGCGCCGGGGGGGCTGAAGCGGGAGCCCGTCGGCATCGTCTACCACACGTCCGAGAGCGACATGCTCCCGTTCACGCCCGACAACAACGCCTCCATCGAGATGCGCAGCCGCGGCCTGCTCGAATACGTCCGCCGCCACAAGTCCTACAACTACGTCATCGACCGCTTCGGCCAGATTTACAAGATCGTCCGCGACGAGGACGCCGCCAACCACTCCGGCAACTCCGTCTGGTCGGACGACCGCGCGACCTTCGTCGGCCTCAACGAGAGCTTCCTCGGCGTCTGCTTCGAGACGGCGATGAGCGCCGGGGCGGAGGAGCGTCTGACCGAGGCGCAGCTCGTCGCGGGCCGCCTGCTCACACAGGTCCTGCGCAGCCGCCACCAGATCGAAGACGCCTACTGCGTCACGCACGGCCTCGTCTCCGTCAACCCCTCGAACATGCGCATCCTCTTCCACCACGACTGGGCGCGCGGCTTCCCCTTCGAAGCCTTCGGGCTCTCGGACAAGTACGCGGTCGCGCCCGCGAGCGTCGCCGAGTTCGGCTTCACGTATGACGAGGAGGATGTCGGGAAACTCGGCGGCGCGCTCTGGCCGGGAGTGGCGAAGGCCGAAGAAGAGTTTGGGAAAGCGGCCGAACGGGCGGGCGCGCAGCCTGAAGAGTTCAGGCGGCGGATGCGTGAGTCATACCGCGAGCGGATGGAGCTGCAACGCCGCGCGCGCGTCGCCGAAGCCGGCCAGCCCGAAGCCGTTGACGCGGCCGGCGACGAAGATTAATCGGACTGTCGTCGCCGGGGCTGACAATGACGGCTGACAGACTGTCACCGCGTCGCACATTTTGTCAGTCTCGCCCGCGAGCCTCACCGCCTAAATCTTGAAAACCCGGCTTCCCGACACGTCCGCGCCCGAGGCATGAGGTTTGCACTCGGAAGTTTCGAGCCCGAGGACCGCACCCGCGGTTACGCGAGGGCCAACCCGCCATTGACCCGCGAAGCAAAGAGGGGCGAGTAGCTTTTCAATCGTCCCCGACCATCACTTAAGGAGAGATCATGGAAGAGAGAAAAGAGCAGTCAGCCCCGAAGCCCGAAGTTCAGACCCATCAGCGGCCCGGCGCGGTCGGCCTCGACATCGGAACCAGCCGCATCGTCGTCGCCGACGGCACCCCCGGCAAGGAAACCCGCTCCCAGCTTAACGCCTTCGTCTCGGTGCCCACGTCCGAGATGGCCGAGAACGTCCTCAAGCAGCGCGGCATGGTCTACGAGCGCAACTGCAAGGCCATCTACGTCTACGGCAACGACTCGGACTTCTTCGCCAGTTTCCTCGACACCGACTCGCGCCGCCCCATGCACTCCGGCCTGCTCAACCCGCAGGAGGAGATGAGCCAGCAGATGATCCAGCGCATCATCGAGATGCTCGTTCCCCGCGCGCGCAAGGGCGAGGTCCTGTGCTTCAGCGTCCCCGGCAAGGGCGACGGCGTCAACGGCAGCCTCGTCTACCACGAGGCCGTCCTCAAGCAGTTCGTCCAGTCGCTCGGCTACAAGGCCAAGGCCGTCAACGAGGGCCAGGCCGTCGTCTTCTCCGAGCTTCAGGACGAGAACTTCACCGGCATCGGCATATCTTTCGGCGGCGGCATGTGCAACGTCTCCGTCTCGTTCATGTCCATGCCGATGATCACCTTCAGCGTGCCCAAGAGCGGCGACTACATCGACCGCAACGTGGCCGAAGTCCTGGGCGAGCGCAACTCGACGCGCGTCCGCCTCTACAAGGAAGAGAACCTCGACCTCTCGCGCCAGCCGAAGGACGACATGACGCGCGCGCTGCACATCTTCTACGAGGACGTGCTGCAAAGCCTCATCGACCGGCTGCGCTCCGAGTTCAAGCATTCGAGCCAGTTGCCGAAGCTCGACCGCCCGATGAAGATCGTGCTCGCGGGCGGCACGGCACGGCCGGCCGGCTTCCACCAGAAGTTCGAGCAGATGCTCCGCGCCGACGGCGACTTCCCCATCGAGATCGCCGATGTCCGGATGGCGAAGGACCCGCTGACGACGACGGCCAACGGCTGCTACATCGCCGCCATGTCCGAGTCGAAGTAAGCGCGCGAGAAGTTTACGAGTGAAGAAGAGGGGCGCGGCCGGCGTTAGTTGCCGGCCGCGCCCCTTTTTTGACCCCGAAAGGCTAAAACATTTTAAGGCTCGGGCTGGTCCTTCTCGTCGTCGAAAAACTCCAGAAGGGTCGCCAGCATCTCGCGCTCGGTGTCGGTGAGGTCCACGAAGGAGAGGCCGAGGCCGATCTTGGGCAGGCGGTAGTTGACGCGGGCGCGGAGCAGGAGCCAGCGCTCGGTCGGGAGCCAGCAGTTGACGAAGAGGGGCTGGCTGTCGCCGGCCTCGGCCTTCGTCATGACGAAGCAGCCCGCGGGGCCGAGGCTCGTAATTTTGCCGTTGCGCGTGCAGGAATCGGTCGTCCCCCAGGTGCAGTGCATGGGCGGGCGCATCCGGCGGGCGCGCTGCCCCGGGGCGCCCCGCTCGGCCTCTGCCGTCATCTGCTCTTCGAGTGCGGACATCTTCCCCCCAAGGCTCTAGGAGATAAACACGCGCTTGCCGGAGTTCGCCTGATTGAGCGGGCCGGCGGGCGAGATGAGCGAGGCGTAAGTCTCGCCGATGATACGCTCGGCGCCGTCGTTGTTGACCGGCTTCGAGAAGTAGTAGCCCTGGCCGTTCTCGCAGCCGAGCTTTTGCAGGAGCGCCAACTGATCGTTCGTCTCGACGCCCTCGGCGACCACGTCCATGCCGAGGTTCTGCGCGAGCACGACGATGGTGCGGACGATCTCGGCGTTCTCGCTGTTCTCCGTCATGCGTGTGACGAAGGAGCGGTCGATCTTGAGGGTGTCGATGGGGAAGCGGTGGAGGTAAGAGAGCGAGGAGTAGCCGGTGCCGAAGTCGTCGATGGCGAGCTGCACGCCGAGGGCGCGCATCTGGCGGAGCATGTCGGTGGCCGTCTCGATGTTCTCCATGACGACCGACTCGGTAATTTCGAGCTTGACGCAGTGCGGGTCGATGCCCGTCTCGCGCAGGATGGTGGCGATCTTGGTGATGAGCGCCGTCTGGCTGAACTGCTTGCTGGAGAGGTTGACGCTGATCCAGAGCGGCCGGTCGAGGGGGAAGGCCGCCTGCCAGCGCTGCATCTGCCGGCACGCCTCGCGCAGCACGAACTCGCCGACCTGCGCGATGAGCCCCGTCTCCTCGGCGACGGGGATGAAGTCGAGCGGCGAGATGTAGCCGCGCTCCGGGTGGTTCCAGCGCACGAGGGCCTCGAAGCCGCGGAGCTGGAAGTTTTCGAGGGCGACGATGGGCTGGTAGTGGATGAGGAACTCCTCGCGCTCGCAGGCGCGGCGCAGGTCCGTCTCCATCTGAAGGAGGTTGATGGCGCGCGCGTGCATCGCCTTGTCGAAAATCTCGTAGCGCGATTTGCCCAGAGACTTGGCGCGGTACATGGCCGTGTCGGCGTCGCGCAGGATGTCTTCGGCGCGCTCGTAGCCGGTGGAGCTGGGCGCGATGCCGAGGCTGACGGTGGTGAAGACCTCGCGGCCGCTCAGGTTGAAGGGCTGCAACAGCTCCTTCTGGATGCGCTCGGCGACCTGGACGGCCTCCATCTCGTCGGTGATGTCTTCGATGAGGATGACGAACTCGTCGCCGCCGAGGCGCGCGACCGTGTCGCCGGGCCGCAGGTTCGTCTTCAGGCGGTCGGCCGTGCCGACCAGGAGCTGGTCGCCGATGGTGTGGCCCAGGGAGTCGTTGATGACCTTGAAGCGGTCGAGGTCGAGGTAGAGGACCGCGAACATGAGCTGCGTGTTGCGGCGTGAGCGCGCGATGGCGAGCTTCAGGTGGTCCATGAAGAGGGCGCGGTTGGGCAGGCCCGTCAGGGCGTCGTGGAAGGCGTCGTGGTGGAGCTGCTGCTCGGCCAGCTTGCGGTCGGTGATGTCCTGCACCTGGAAGATGAGGTGGACCGACTTGGTGTAAGGGTCGCGGACGAGCGAAACGCTCCAGTGGACCCAGACCTCGTGGCCGAGCTTGTGGACGTAACGCTTCTCCATCTTCGACGACTGCGCCTTGCCCTTGAGGAGTTGGCCGATGTTCGACATCGCCGCCGGCAAGTCCTCGGGGTGCGTGACGGAGAGGAAGTCGGTCGAGAGCAGCTCCTTCTCCTGGTAGCCGAGAATCTGGCAGAGCGAGCGGTTGACCTGGAGCCAGCGCCCCTCGGTCGAGACCAGAGCCATGCCGATGGCCGCGTGCTCGAAGGCGCTGCGGAAGCGGTCCGACTCGCTGGCCGCCTTCTCGCGCGAGTCGGCGGCCGCGCCGGACGGCTGCGCCGCTTCGCCGCTCCAGCCGAGGCGCGTCAGGAGCACGGGCGCGGCGATTGCCGCCAGCGCGCCGAACGTGATGGCCGGGCCGAGGCCGACGAAGACGACGGCGTGGGCGGCCGCGAGGGCGGCGGCGGCGGCGGAGAGGTTAGCCAGGCTTTTCCAGAAGAAGTTGACGGCCCAGTTACGCCAGACCGGCTGGTCTATGCGGTAGGCGCCGCCGACGGCCGTCAGAGTCGCCTGAAGAATCGAGAGCGTGAGCAGGCCGACGCACGCGGCGTTCAGCGTCGCGCCCGCGAGGGTGTTGGCGACGAGGTCGGGGATGACCCCGTAGCCGAGCCGGAGCGCCCAGACGACGGCGAACGACGTGAAGGCCGCCGCCGCGGCGCGGAAGCCGACGACCGGAAGCGGGCTCCCGGCGAGCAGCGCGCGGCAGGTGGCGACGGAGGCCGTTAAGACGACGGCGGCCTCGCCGTCGAAGAGCAGCGCGGCAAGGAAGAAGACGCCTTCGGCGGCGGGGAAGTGGAATCGCTCGCGCGGCTCCGAGCGGTCGAAGCGTGAGGAGAGGTGGACGCCGAGCAGCGTCAGGAGGAAGAGCGGGAAGCTGAGGTGGGAGACGGGTAGGCGGAAGAGCGTGAAGAGCACGGCCACAGCGCCGAGCGCGTAGAGAGCGCGGACGAACTGCTGCGGGAAGCGCTGTCCTTCTGCGATTTCCATTTTCATGTGAATCTTGAACCCTGCAGGTTGAATGGTTCGGCTCGGTGCGGCGAGTGAGCGGGCTAGACCCCGGTTTTCCGTAATCAATTCCGGTGCCACCCGGATGCCACAACGAGGGCCGTTAAATGCGGGCGAAAATCGCGGTTTCGTGTGAAGCGACGACGCGTCAGGAATCCTCTTCGGTCAGCCTGACGTGAAACGTGTCAAGCAATTTGAGAGAAAAGCTGTCAGAGATTCATCACCGGGGAGGGCTCTGTTAGAGGCTGAGGCAAGCTCGCCTTCGGAGGCGGCCATTCCATCCTAGCGGCGGCGGGCGGGGCTGTAAAGAGGGAAAATTTTGGCGTCGCGAAGGTCTATCGCGGAGGCGTCATTCGGTGGTAGAATCCGGCCCACCATGAACCACCCCACGCACACGGCCAAGCTCGCGCGCCTGTCCGACACGCTCGAAGAACTCTGCTCGAAGGTCTCGGCGAGGGGGCACGGCGAGACCCTGCCGCAGGAGTTGGCCGACGAAATCGCCGCCACCGCAGGCGAGGTGATGGTCGAGCTGGCCAACCAACGCGGCGACGAGTTGGCGCGCGGCGTCATCGAAGACGCCCGCCGCCTGCGTGAAGTCGTCCGCACGCTGGCGCCTAAGCCCGCACGCGTCGCGGAAGCCGGCCTGGTGCTCGGCCGCGACCTGGCGCTCGTCATCCGCGAAGACAAGCGCGCTGCCTGAAACCGCGTCCGGCCCGCTCTCAGGGCTTCCTCCCGCGGCAGATGTAATAAGTCTCGAACTGCACCTGCTCGCAATCGACCTCGTCAGTCAACTCCCTCAACTCATCCCAGGGGCGTATGTCGGGATTGCCGAGGACCGTCAGCCGACTCGCCCAGACGACGAACGGGTGGAGTAGCTTCCCGAAGAAGCCTGACGGCAGCTTGGCGTCCATGATGACGACGCGGCCGCCCGGGCGTACGTGCTCCCACGCACGCCTCAACGCCTCGCGGTGTCGCGGGATGACCGCGTAGGAGAGGCTGAAGATGGCCCCGTCAACGGGCTGCGGCAGGTCGTAGTCGGTCGCGTCTGCCTGTAGCAGCGTCACGTTGGACCACCCGGCGCGCGCCGACAGCTCCCGCGCCTCACGCAACATCCCCTCCGACAGGTCCACGCCGTAGACGTGCCCGCGCGGCCCGACGGCCCGGACGAGGTGGGCGAGATTCCTTCCCGTCCCGCACCCGACTTCGAGGACGCGGTCGCCCGGCTTGAGTTCAAGGCGCCCGACCGCGCGCCTGCGTATGCCGCGCGGCAGAAGGAAGAGCCACTCGAAGAGGACAAAGACCCTCGCCAGCCGGTCGTAGCGTCGGCGGACGAAGGGCGAGTCGTAGTCCCCCCACTTGGCAATACGCTCCATGTGTTACCTCCTCGGCGTTAGCCTGGTCACACGCCTGTCACGTCGTCTGGTGCCGCTTCCGGCCGGGGGGGCGGGATGCGGAAGGTGAAGCGCGTCTCTTCCGAAGTTGAAGACACGTCGAGCGAGCCGCCGTGGGCGCGCGCGATTTCGGAGGCGATGTAGAGGCCGAGGCCGAGCCCCTGCTGGCCCGGCCCTTCGGAGGCGCGCGAGAAGGGCTGGAAGAGGCGGCCGACGGTCGCGGGCGGGATGGGCTCGCCGAGGTTCGCCACCGACAGCTCGAAGCCGTCGTCGCCGCAGCGGGC
>DATHBF010000430.1:0-1798 GCA_035296285.1 Pyrinomonadaceae bacterium
TTCTCGACGAGGCGGACGGCCGCCGCGCGGTCCACGGCCGGCAGGACGACGGCGCCGAAGTCGTAGGCGGCGAAGAACTGGGGGTCGAGCGTGGTCGCCTGGTCTAAGAGCGCGCCGAGGTTCCTGATGTTGAGCGCTCTCATGTCGTCGAGCGCGAAGTCGCCCTTGTAGGCGTCAACCTTGCGCCCGACGTACTGGAGCGAGCGCAGCCAGTACCAGTCGGCCACCAGCCCGTTGAAGCCGAGGCTCATGCGCCGCGCCGCCTCGGGCCGGACGTAATTCTCCTCGTACGAGAGGAAAGGGTCTTCCGCCGGGCGCCGCGCGTCGAGCCACTGCGAGAGCAGCGAGACGAGGCCGAGCCCCGCGACGACGAGAGTCGCCATCAGGGCGTCGCGCAGGCGCGCGCGCCTCACGGCAAGCGCGTGCGCGCCCGCCCCCGTCTGTTCGTCCCTTTCCTTCATTTGAAGTTGCGGCGGTTGAAGATGAGGGTGGCGGCCGCCAGCAGCACGGCGATGTAGACGAGCCCGTAGAGGACGGCGCCGAGGAAGACGGCCGGCTCCGGCGTGCGCCCGTGCGCGGCCGCGGTGATGAAAGAGTAGTTCGAGAGGTTCGGCAGAAGGTAGTAGAGCGCGCCGAAGAGCGCGCGCGCGCCGGAGGTGCCGACCGTGGCGGCGAACGACTTGAGGTCCGCGCTGAAGTGGCCGATGACGAAGACGAAGAAGGTCAGCAGCGCCGAGAGCGCGGGGCTTGAGAACGAGGAGAAGAGGAGCGCGACGGCCACCAGTATCATCAGCTCGACGTAGATGAGGGCGACGGCCGGCCAGATGGTGGCGACGAGCGGGTCCCAGCTGCCGCGCACGTAGAGGAGCGCCAGCGAGACGCCCGCGCCCATCACCGCCACGTTGACCGCCAGCGTCAGGCAGAGGCCGAGGTACTTGCCGAGGAGGAACTCGCCGCGCCCGACCGGCTTCGAGAAGATGGCGTAGACGGTGCGCCGCTCGATCTCCTTGAAGACGAGGCCGACGCCGACGAAGATGGCGATGAAGACGCCGAACAGGAGCATCGCCGACAGCCCCATGTCAACGATGATCTTCGACTCCTGCGCCGCCGAGAGGTCGCCGAGGAAGACGGCGGCGCCCGTCAGTATGAGCACGAAGACGACGAGGTTGTAGAGCACGCGGTCGCGCACCGCCTCGCGGAACGTGTTGCGCGCAATCGTCAGGACGCGCCTCGGCGCGCTCTCGCGCCTCGCGGCGCCGCGGGCCGCCGCCGAACCTTCTGCGACTTCTTCCATTCTCTCCAAGATATAGCTCATCTCTCAGTTTTGTCACTCCTCAACTCTTCGAGCTTGGCGCGCATCTCGGCGGCACGCTCGGGGCCGCGCTCCGAGGCGAGCGCGCGTTCGAGCTGCGCGAGGGCGTCGGGCTTGCGCCCCTGGGCGGCGTAAGAGAGCCCGAGGTGGTAGCGGGCCTCGGCGTCGCCGGGGTTTCTTGAGAGGACGGCTTCGTAGAGTCGCGCGGACTGGGCGTGGTCGCCTGCGGCGTCGAGGACGCGGGCGAGGTTGAAGCGCGCCGAGTCGGACGACGGGTCGCGCGCGAGGACCGTCTCGAAGTGCTTGCGGGCCGCACGGTGGTCGCCGCGGCGGAAGAGGATGGTGCCGAGGTTGTTGTGCGCCTCTAAGAGATTCGGGTCGAGCGCGAGCGCGCGTTCGAGGGCCTGGGCGGCCCCGGCTTCGTCGCCGAGCTTGTCGGCCGCGAGCGCGAGGTTGTTGTAAACGGCCGCGACGCGCGGGCCGAAG
>DATHBF010000431.1:0-7136 GCA_035296285.1 Pyrinomonadaceae bacterium
GTAAATCCGAACAACGCTTGCTCCCCCCGTATTACCGCGGCTGCTGGCACGGAGTTAGCCGGAGCTTACAAATGGTACCGTCATCAAAGGGGGTATTAACCCCTCCTTATTCGTCCCATTCTTATGAAGTTTACACTCCGAGAAGCTTCATCCTTCACGCGGCGTTGCTGGGTCAGGCTTTCGCCCATTGCCCAAAATTCCCGACTGCTGCCTCCCGTAGGAGTCTGGCCCGTGTGTCAGTGCCAGTGTGGCCGACCGCCCTCTCAGGCCGGCTACGGATCGTTGCCTTGGTGGGCCGTTACCCCGCCAACTAGCTAATCCGCCGCAGGCTCCTCTCCAGGCACGAGGACATTGCTGTTCCCCCGCTTTAACAACTGTCACCATGTGGTGCCGCTGCATTATGCGGTATTAGCAGCCGTTTCCGGCTGTTATTCCCCACCCAGAGGTAGATTACCTACGTGTTACTCACCCGGACGCCACTCTACTCGGCCCCCGAAGGGGCCTTTCGCGTTCGACTTGCATGTCTGAGGCACGCCGCCAGCGTTGATTCTGAGCCAGGATCAAACTCTCGTTTGTATCTCTGGAACATCATCGAAACTGGTTAATGTATCCGATGATGACTCTTGCGAGTTTTGAAGCAGAGCTTTATCGCTCCGCATCGCCCTCAAAGGTCATCTCTTGGGACACGCTCTATCTAGTTTTCAAAGATCGCTTTCTTTTCAACGAATCCAGACTTAGACGCCTCGGACCCGCTTTCCGTTGCCCTCAGACGATTGTTTTTCGTCTCAAGGAAACGGTGACTTTAAATCAAGTCACTCACTTTGTCAAGTGCGCCGAACTTAGATGCTCGCGGCGACTTTCCGTTGCCTGCCGGTGCCGAACTCGTTTCTCGAGCGCGAGGCATTTGATGCATCCGTCAGGATGTCGTTGCCCGCGATTTCAAAACTTATTCGGGAGCGGAGGTTGAGGACCGGTTTCAACGGTTTCGAGGCCGATGAAACAGCCGCTCTCTCCCAACTGTCGAAAGAGAAGCGGCTCGTCAAAACGCGCTCTGTAGTAACCTGAATGTCAACCGCCTTGTTCAAGGCGAAAGGGGATTATATGGATTCCCGAAAATTTGTCAACCGCAGAACGAAAAAATTTCCCCACTGCTGGGCGCGGACAGTCGCCACTGCCCAGAAGCTCCTTTGTTATCTTGCTTTTACGACCTTCGGAAGATCGCTTAGCGCCTCGACCTTGAGCAGGCCCCGCTCGTTGTTGTAGGCCCTGAACCGAACTTCCGTGTGCTCGCTGTCGCCCTGTATGCGGACCGTGAAGGTCTTGTTGTCCCCCTTCCCCTCCACCTTGAGCGGCAGGTAGCCTTTAAGGTCCGGGCTCCGATAAGCCGTATAGTGTTCTTGGCGGTCCTTGTCGTAGCCGAGGACGAAGATGCGGTCGAAGTCGGGCGAGTCGGGGCCGTTTGCCTCTGAATTGCCGCTCTTTTCGAGGATGACCCAGCTGCCTGGCCGCGCTTCCTGGGCCGCGTCGTTTTCCTGGGGCTCCGAAGCGGAAGCCTCGGCTGCCTCGCCGTCGAGCCGCTGCCAAGCGACGAACTCGCGCCCTGTGCGGTAGAAGATGATGTCGCTCGGCACGGTCAGTTCAACCTGCTTGCCGTAGACCCAGCCGGCCGGGGCCGGAGAGAGCGAGGGCGGGAGGCGCACTTTGTACCAGAGTTCGTTCGGCTCTTCGGGCTCTTTCTGCTCTTCCCTGTCGCGCCTCCTACGGGAAGAGCCCTGGCCGGTCGAGCCTGCCTTCGGCGCGTCGTCTACTTCGGCCGTCTCAAGCGACTTCGGCCGCGGCACCCGTTTCCAGCCGACGATGTCGAAGCGCGCGCCGCTTTCGAGTTTCATCAGGATGTTGTCGTTGTTGCCGCGGTCGGGTGAGAACCTGATGTTGGTGCTGGCGCGGAGCTGGCCTGAAGCCTGGGCGGGGATGCCTTGGTCCTCTTGGGCAAGACGCTTGGAACGCTCGACCATCTCCTGCGAGATGACGTTGCGGCCCTCGATCCAGCCCTCGACGGGCTCGGCGTCGCGCGTGCGGACGCGCAGCCAGCGCTCGCCCATCTCCTGGACGTTAACGGTGTCGAGCACGTCGAGGGCGTCGCCGCGGACGACTTCTTTCAGGTCGGCGGCGACGATGGCGGTCGAGCTGCGCACCTGCGCGCGACGCGCGATGACGACGCACGTCTCCTCTTTACTGGCGAGCGCGCCGCAGCCGCAGAGCGCGGCCGGCAAGAGTGTTAAGAGGGCGAGTTTGATGAGCTTCATTCGGGAAGAATTTTCCTGGCATTCGGTCTTCATGGGAGGCGCGGCTTCATGCGCTGATGGAGTTTGCGCGCCTCCGCGTCCTGCTTCTCATTGTAACCCAATTTCCGGAGCAACTCCCGCTGGGCGCGTTCGGGCGAGGCGACGACCGCGAGGCGCGTCCTGACGCCGCCCGGCTCTATCCTCAGACCGTATTCGGAGACGGCCGCGGCCAGCTCGACGGGTGAAGCCCCTTCGACGTAGCGGCGGGTGAAGTCGCGCATGCCCGGCATGGCGGCGAGGGCTTCGATAATAACGGGGTTGCCTTCCTGCCTGTTGCTTCCCGCAGCGTGGCGGCGGAAGATTTGTCGGTAGACATCTTCCAGAGAACTCTTGCCGGCGGTCTGCCGCATCAGCTCAAGGTCGTAGAGCGCGGCGACGAGCATCCCTTTGTGGTAGATGAAGGCGTTGGCGCCGGACCAGCGTCGGCGTGAGGCTTCGGGGAGAGAGCGTTCGCCGCCGCCGCGTGCGGCCTTGTAGCCGTCGAAGGCCGCGCCGACGGCGTTCAGATAATCTTGAAAAGTAAGCTGTCCGCGACGGAGTCCGACGCGGAGGGCTTGATAGTTGGTGAAGCCTTCGTAGAACCAGTCGTACCCACCTTCCAGGGCGAGGCCGTTCGGCACCCAGAGGTGAAGCAGCTCGTGTGAGAGCGCGCCGTTCAACTGCGCGAGCGCGGCGAGCTTTGAAGGCAGACGACCCGAGATGAGCGTCACGGTCCCGCCACGCGTCTCGGCGCTCCAGGTGTTCCCGGCGCCGCCGCCGGCCGGCGGAAGTAGAAAGAGCGCGGCCCTATCGCGGGGAGCCACGCCGGTGACTTCCGTGTAAATCTTCAGAATCTCCTCGGCCGCCTCGACCGCCTCGCCGTCTCCAAACGCCCACTCGCCGGCCGTGACGAACGTGAAGGCGAGGCGGCCCGCGCGCACCTTCTTCGACCTGAGGTCACGCCCGACGGCGAAGACGGCGTCTTCCGCGTTCGGGACGACGTAGGAGCCGAGTTCAGCCGTCTCCTCGTTTGTGAAGACGTTCCAGCCCGTCGGAAGAGTCAGCAGCAGGCGCGTGCCCCCAAGGCGAAGAGGTAACAGGTCGGCTGTCATTAAGAGCCCGCGGTCTTTCGTGAGCCAGGAGACGTGCGCGGCGTCACTGATAAAGGTGGGCGGGTCGAGTTTCACTTCGTAGGAGAAGCGCGTCGCCTCGCGGTCGGAGGTGAACTCGCCGGGCGCGACCTGTCTGAATGGGATGGGCGAGCCGGCCGCGTCGGCGAGCTTGAGATTTTCGACGCGCGCGGCGAGGCCGAAGGCGCTGGCGTAAGCATTCAGGAAAGACCACGCCGTCGCGCCTTTGTCTCTTTCCCCCTCGACGCGCACGCGCGGGGGCGAGTCGGAGAGGATTGTGATTTTTACTTCCGTCGGACGCGCCCCGGCGACGCCGGCCGCGCATGAAAGAAGCAGGAAGGTGAAGCAGATTCGCCCGATGATCTTCATAAGTTGCCGGCCGCGCCTCCGCGCCTCCGCGAGAGACAAAATCTCACGCGGAGGCGGGAGGGCGCAAACGGGCGGCGCTTTAGAAGAAGCGGAGCGTGTAGGTGACGCGGACGCCGCGGCCGATTTCGGGCGCGAGGTCTTTGATGAAGGAGAGGTGGTTGCGGTAGAGGCGGTCGCCGAGGTTGAAGGCGTTGACCGAGATGATCTGCGCGTAGTGCTGGTGCGCGAACGTGTAGGAGCCGACGAGGTTGAAGAGCGTGTAGCCCGCCGTCCTCGTCTCCGTCGGGAAGATGCGGTCCTGGTCCTTGGCGAAGATGACTTCGGGCCGGAGGTTCAGCCCGCCGCGGCGCCAGTCGAGCCCGAAGCGCCCGCGCATGGGCGGGATGCGGGGCAGCGGAGTGCCCTCGTCCTTCAGCTCGGCGCGGACGTAGTCGAAGCCGAAGTTGAGCCAGAGGTCTTTGCGGGTCTCGAACTCCAGATTCAGCTCGGTGCCGAGGAAGCGGCTGTCGGCCTGGTCGTAGAAGGCTTCGACGAGGTTGTCGGCGATGTTGCCGGTCGGCGCGAGGAAGACGAAGTCCTTGATGTTATAGACGAAGAAGTTCGCGTCGGCGCGCAGGCGCTTCGTGTCGTGGCGGAGCGAGAGGTCGAGGCCGTCGTTGCGCTCGCGCGTGAGCAGGGGGTTGCCGATCTCGAAGGTCAGGTTCCCGAGGTGCGGGCCGTTGTTGTAAAGCTCTTCGAGCGCGGGCGCGCGGTAAGAGTGCGTGTAGTTGGCGACGAAGGCTCCGCCCGCCCAGAGCGGGAAGCGCACGCCGGCCGCGCCGGAGAAGCCGGTGAAGGAGCGTGCGATGTTGTCGCCCTCGGGCTTGTAGGCGTTGTGCTCGACGCGGCCGCCGAGCTGGAAGCGGACGCGCTCGAAGTCAATGGTCTGGAGGCCGAAGACGGCGAAGTTGTTTTGAATGGTCGGCGGGGCCAGAGTCTCCTCGCCTTCGGTGAAGTAGTCGCGGTGGAAGCCGGAGAAGCCGAAGCTGCCGGTGAAGCGGCCCGTCTTGCGCTGGTCGAAGACGCCGCGGTACATGAGGTTCTTGTTCGTGAAGTGCGTGCCGACCTCCTGGCCCTCAAGCTCGTCGTGCGAGTAGTCGCTGTAGTTAACGGTCATGCGGAAGCCGTTGATGAAGCCGGAGAGGTCGCGGAAGCCGCCGTTGAATTTGAAGTCGTGGCGGCGCGCGCGGATGCTCACGTCCGAGCCCGACTCCTCGCCGCCCGTCTCGAAGAAGGAGGCGAAGGGGATGCCGTAGCGGCGCCGGTCGTGGCCGTAGGTGAAGCTCAGGAAACTCTTCTCCCCGTAGCTGCCGACGCCGAGCGTGCCGTTCGCGTCGCGCGTGAAGGTCTGCTCGATGCGGCCGAGCGGCGTGTCGTAGTCGCCCGTGCGCTGGAGCGTGCCGTTGCCCCAGAACATCAACTGCTTTGTGCCATACTCGACGCCGCCCGAGGCGCCGCCCTGGTTGTTGGTCGTCGCGCCGACGCCCGTGAAGTAGCCGCGCCAGCCCTCGTGCGCGTAGTCGTGGCCGGTGACGGCGTTGACGACGCCGCCGATGGCGCTGCTGCCGTAGAGCAGCGTGGCCGGTCCGCGCACGACTTCGAGGCGTTCGAGCGAGAGCACGTCAATCGGCTCGGCGTGGTCGGCGGATTGTGAGGCGAGCGAGCCCGTCGGGGCGCCGTCCTGCGTGACGAGCACGCGGTCGCCGTCGAAGCCGCGCACTACCGGGCGCGACGAGCCGGGGCCGAAGGAACGCTTGGCGATGCCCGGCTCGTGCTCAAGCACCTCGCCGATGGACGTGTGGCTCTCCTCCGCGAGCCTTACCGAGTCAATCGTGTTCACGGACTGGAAGGACTCGAAGACCGCCTGCTCCGTGCCCGTCGCCGTGACCGTGACCTCCTCTCTCAAGCCCGTCAAACGCATCTCGAAATCGAGCTTGACGGAAGCGCCCGCGCCGACCGTGACCCGCTGCGTCTGGTCGGGGAAACCTTCCATGTGCGCGAGGACCGTGTACGTACCGGGCGGCACGTTCTGAAACTCGTAGGCGCCGCTCTCGTCCGTCTCCGTCGAACGCCTCAACTGGACGAGGTTGACGATGACGTTGTGGAGCGGCGTGCCCCCCTCCGCGAGTTTGATCGTGCCGCGCACGGAGGCGGTCGCCGCCTGAGCCTGTTGGAAGAGAGAGCCCCTGAAACCTTCCTTCCCGAAGGAAGTGGCCGGGAGGCCCGCGAACATGGCAGCCAGCACGACCGCCGTCAACTTTCTACACCTCATGTTTATGACTCCTGATATGAAAACCGACCGTGACAATTAAATGAGCAGCCGCCCGGCTCGGGGCGAAAGCCCAAGCCGGGGGAAGCCGAATTTTTACGGAGTTAATTTACGAGGCGAGTGGAGGGGCGCGGCCCTGTCTTAAGAGCGGGTGCGGGCTGGATTTTGTGTCGGAAAGGTATGCTTCGTGCGTCGCCGCGTCGGCTGCCGGGATGACGACCCTAAGGCCGGTCGGCCGCCCGTCGGAGACGAGCTGGCGCTGGAGCCGGCAGAGGACGCACTGGAAGTGGCCTTTGGCCGCCGCGCTGTCTTCGGCCGATTCCTGGCGCGCGGAGGCGTGGCCGGCGTCTCCCGGCTGCGTGACGCGGTGGAAGTGCGTCGCGCCGGCGAAGACGGCGTGCGCGAAGACGAAGAGCAGCAGCAAGCCTCTCAAGGTGAGAGTCCCGACCGCGTTCTTCCGCCCTGTGTTCAGGCTGGCGTCCAAATCCTTAAGGCTTCCGCTAATTTCCTGGAGATTTATTCGCAGACTATAACACCGGCCGCCGCCGCGCGGGAAGCGGCCGGGCGGCTCCGCCGCCGGAACCGCCCCCGAAGCTTTGCCGTACTAAACGCTAACGACCCTAACGTTGACACCCCGCTCCGGACGCCGATAAAATGGCGCTTCTTCCAGGGGTCGGGCAATCTGACCGTGAGGTGCGGCTGTGACTCTCATCAAAATCATCATCATCACGCTCGTCGTCATCCTGAGCATATTCTTGTTCGGCCGCTTCCTGTTCTAGACCCGTGGCCGGATGAACCCACACGCCCCGACAGCGCCACGGCGGCACGCCCCGCCGCCCGGCCGCGTCAACCCGCTTACACTTCTACTCTTTCTCGCACTGTCAATCTTCTTCTCTCCCGTCGTCGCGGCGCAGGATGAGACGCCCGCTGATGAGGACGAGGTTGTCCGCGTCAGCTCCGACCTCGTCGCCGTCCCCGTCTACGTCACCGACGGGAAGGGGCGGC
>DATHBF010000432.1:0-3370 GCA_035296285.1 Pyrinomonadaceae bacterium
CGATTCCTTCGCCGTCTGTGTCCGGGTCAAAGAAGCATGCCTCCTATGAAGTGGCGCCGGCCGCCAGTTCGTCGGCGCGGCAGCCGACGGCCTCGTCCAGCGTGCGCAGGCCGTGCCGGGAGAGTATCGCGGCCAGCCCCTCGTTGATGCGCCCGACGACGCCCGCGCCCTCGTAGACGAAGCCCGTGTAGAGCTGCACGAGCGAGGCGCCCGCGCTTATCTTCTCCCACGCGTCCTCGGCGCTGAAGACGCCGCCGACGCCGACTATCTCAAGCGCGCCGCGCGAGAGCCTGTGCAGGGCGGCGACCACCTGCGTCGAGCGCAGGCGCAGGGGCGCCCCGCTCAGACCGCCGTCTCCGAAAGACTCGACGCGCCCTCGCGGGGTCCGCAGGCCGTCGCGCGAGACGGTCGTGTTCGTGGCGATGATGCCGGCGAACCCGACCCGCTTCGCCACGTCAACTATCAACTCAAGCTCGCCCGCGCCAAGGTCGGGGGCGACTTTCAAGAGCAGCGGCGTCTTCTCCCTTGCGGCGCGCTCGGCAAGCTCGCCGTTGCGCCGTTGCAGCTCGCCGAGCAGGCCGGCGAGCAGGTCCGCCCTTTGCAGCTCGCGCAGGCCGGGCGTGTTGGGCGAGCTGACGTTGACGGCGACGTAGTCGGCGTGGGGGTGGACCAGATCGAAGCTCGCGAGATAGTCGGCCGTCGCCTCCTCGATTGGAACGACGCGGCTCTTGCCGATGTTGACGCCGAGCACGCAGGGCGGCTTGCCCTTACTTCCAAGCCTCTCGGCGAGGGCGGCCGCGCCCGCGTTGTTAAAGCCGAGGCGGTTGATGAGCGCGCGGTCGAGGGGGAGGCGGAAGAGCCGGGGCCGAGGGTTGCCCCCTTGGGCGAGCCGCGTCACCGTGCCGACTTCCACGAAGCCGAAGCCGAGCGCCGCCAGCGCGTGGGCCGCGACCCCGTTCTTGTCGAAGCCGGCGGCGACGCCGACCGGGTTCTCGAACCGCAGGCCGAAGCGCCGAAGCTCGCCGAACAGGGGGCGCGCGAAACGCCTCCGCGCCGCCCGCCGCGCGGCCCGCGTGCCCAGGCCCGCGGTCAGCGCGTGCAGGGCCAGCTCGTGGGCCGTCTCGGGGGGGAGCCTGAACAGCAGGGGGCGCAGGATCGAGCGATAAAGCATGACCCGTGTCGCTAAATCTACAAGGGGGAGTGCGTTAAGGCGCCTTTGAGCGTAGCAGAGCGCGAGAAAGCATGTCAAAAGAATAGTAGCCAGTAGGCGCTCTGCGTTTATGGGCTGGCGGCTCGGTTAGGAAGGGGCTTCTACTGACTAGTGGCTACTGATTTGCCTCACCCGACGCTCTAAGTCGGCGGTGATGTCGGCCGGGTCGGCGTCGGGCGGGTAGGTGACGGGGTCGCCGAAGAGGATGGTGACTTTGTGCGGCGCGGCGAAGCCGCGGCGGCCGCTCAGCTTGAGTTCGGTGAGGCCGTCTATGCGGACGGGGACGACGGGGACGCCGAGCTGCGCGGCGAGCAGTCCGGCCCCCTTGCGGAAGGAGTTCATGCCGAGGTGCTCGGTGCGCGTGCCCTCGGGGAAGACGAGGACGCTGTAGCCGCGGTCAACGGACTCGCCCGCGTAGCGGAAGCTGCGGCGGAAGCCGCTCTTCTGCGGCAGCGAGAAGGTGTTGAAGATGGCGACGACGAGGAAGTATTGCGCGCGCCAGCGCAAGCGTCTCAGGAGGGGCGTGCCGGCGGGCGGGCGCCGCCAGAAGCGCAGCCTCTCGCCCTCCTGCGCGATGGCGAGGCGGCGGCGGAAGCGGTGCGGCATGGCCGACATGATGAGCGCGTGGTCGAAGTAGGTGATGTGGTTCGAGACGAAGAGCGCGGGGCCGCGCACGTCCTGCAACCTGTCGCGCCCGCAGACGCGCGCCCAGCAGAGCACGCTAGTTATCGGCAGCACGACTAAGTAGTAGAAGAGGACGCGCAGCCACGCGACCGGCCGCTTCTGCGTCCACCCCGGGTAAGGGTAGCGCGAGGCCGCGTCCGCCTCGCCGCCGCCGCGGACGATGCGCTCCACGTCCTCGGCCGTTGTCGCGGCCGTGAAGCTCGCCTCGTCAATCTCGATTTGATAGCGGTCTTCGAGCGCGCTCAGAAGCTCGACGCGCCCGAGCGAGTCGAGAGACGCAAGGGTGTCGGGCGTCAGGTGTCGGGCGTCGGGCGTGAGCTTGTCTTCACCCGGCGCCCGAGGCCCGGCACCCGACACCCTTTCGAGGATGTCGCGCTTGCGGACCTTGTGCGTCGCGGTGCGCGGGAAGTCGCCTTCGGGCCAGACGTGCCAGCGGCGGACGCGCTGGTGGCGCGCGAGCGTCTGATTCGCGCGCTCGACGGCGGCCGACGGGTCCGCCGCTTCGTCGCGCAGGATGAGGACGGCGACGGGCTCGGGGCCGCGCGGGCCTTCGACGCCGACGACGGCGCTGGCCTTAATCTCGGGCTGGCGGTCGAGCGCCCGCTCGATGTCTTCGGGGTGGACGTTCAGGCCGGCGGCCGTGACAATCGTCTCCTTCTTGCGCCCCTTGAAGTAGATGTTGCCGGCCTCGTCCATCTCGCCGAGGTCGCCGGTGCGGAGCCAGCCGCCGCCGTTCGACAGGGGCTCGGCCGCGCCGTCCTTCCAGTAGCCGGGCGAGACGTTGGCGCCGCGCACGAGTATCTCGCCGCCTTCGCCGAGCTTGACCTCGTGGCCGGGGAGGATTTTGCCGACCGAGCCGCGCCCGCTCTTGAAGGGGTGGTTGACGGTGATGAGCGAGGCCGTCTCCGTCATGCCGTAGCCTTGCAGCACGGCGAAGCCGAGCCGCCGCCAGAAGACTTCCGTCTCCTCCTGCAAGGTCGCGCCGCCCGAGACGAAGGCCCAGAACTTCCAGCCGAAGCGGCGGTGGACGCGGCGAAACTTCCAGAGGCGCATCAGCGGATGAACACGTCGCGCCTCTTCAAGCTCGCGGCGGAACTTCTCGGCGCGACCGGCCGAAGCCTCCTGCCGCTCGACGTGCTCGCGCAGCGTGTCGAGCATGCGGGGGACGGCGACTACGACCGAGACGCGGTGGCGCTTGATGGTCTCGACGACTTCCGAGGGGTTGAGCGAATCCTGAAAGACGACCTCGCCGCCGAGCAGTTGCGGCACGAAGACGCCCATGAACTGGCCGAAGACGTGGCTGAGCGGCAGCAGGCTCAGGAAGCGGATGGGGTGAACCAGTCGCTCGTAGCGGAGATACTTCCGGGCCTCCTTTTCGAGCGGGACGATGTTCGCCAGCAAGTTGCGGTGCGTGAGGACGACGCCGCGCGGCTCGGCCGTCGTCCCCGAAGTGTAGATGATCTCGACGATGTCTTC
>DATHBF010000433.1:0-12291 GCA_035296285.1 Pyrinomonadaceae bacterium
GCCGAGGGGCCACTCGGGCGGCGGCTGCCGCGCGTCGTTGTAGACGGTGCCGCGCGTCGGCGCGAGCGAGAGGTGCAGCTCGCGGTCCATGCGGAAGACCTCGACGCCCTGCTCGACGAGCGCGCCGACCATCTTCGCCACGTTCTCGTCGCGCCCTTGCCCGGCGGGGATGAGGTAGGCGATGACGGCGTCGCCGGCCGACTCGTCGGTGAGGCCGCCCGCGTCCCGCGGCGGCCAGTCGAGGGCGCGGCGGCCCAGCTCGTAGAAGTTGCGCAGGTAGCGCGCGCGGTACTTGGCGGCCATCGAGAGGACGGAGCGCGCGGCTATCATCTCCAGCCGCATGATGTCGCGCGGACGCCACTCGCCGCCGGGCCAGGGGTCCGGGAAATTCGTCGCCGGCTGGAGCGCGCTCGGCATGCCGCGCGTCGAGGCCCGCCGGAGCTGCTCGCGGGTGACGCGCACCGGCGTCATGAGGCGCGCGCTCGCGGCCTCCGTCAGGATGCCGACCGAGTTGTGAAAATAGGGCGCGGTGCGGAAGCCGCCGTGCCACCAGGTGTCATACATCGCGTTGGTGACGACGCCTTTGAAGCCCGCGGCCTGCACGTCGGCGGCGATCTTGTGGCCGATGAGCCCGACTTCGCGCAGGAGGAGCGGCGCGATGTGCGGGTTCGGCGGGTCGTAGAAGGGCGGGACGAAGAAGCGCGAGCCGTTCGCCCCCTGCTGGTGAACGTCGTAGACGATCTGCGGGAACCACTCCTTCCAGAGCAGGCGCGTCAGCTGACGCGTCTCGCGGAGGTTCATCATGAACCAGTCGCGGTTGTCGTCGTGGCCGGCGTAGTGGTGGTAAAGCTCGGGCGGCTCGGAGCCCTCCCACTCACGCCCGAGCGAGCGGCGATACCAGTCGGCGACGATGTCAATGCCGTCGGGGTTGGCCGAGGGGACGAGGATGAGGATGGTGTTGCGCAGAATCTCGCGCGTCTCCTCGTCCTGCGCCGTGGCCAGCTCGTAGGCGAGCTGCATGGACATCTGCGAGGCGACGATCTCGTTCGAGTGAATCGAGCAGGAGACGACGACCACCGTCTTGCCCTCGCGCACGAGGCGGTCGCGCTCGGCCTCGCTGTTGACGAGGCGCGGGTCGGCGAGGCGGCGCTGGATTTCGCGATACCTGTCCAGTTCACGTATATTCTCGGGGGCGCTGATGAAAGCCGCGATGAGGGGCTTGCCGAGCGTCGTCTCGCCGATGCGGCGGACGCGGACGCGCCGGGATTGGCCGAGCCGGTCGAAGTAGTTGGTTATCTGGGTCCAGTCGGCTATCTTGCGGTCGTCGCCGGGCGTGAAGCCGAGCACGTCGCGCGGCGCGGGCGGGCGGACGCCGAAGTCCTCCGGCCCGTCGGCGACCGGCGTCGGCGCGGGGCGCTGGCGGCGGCGTTGGGCCGAGGCGTCGGGCGCGAGCAGCGCGCAGGAGATGACGAGGACGGCGGCGGCAAACAGGGACGGGAGGCGAAGGTAGACGGGATGCATCCTGAAAGTCTTCCCCAAGAGATTGACGAACAGAGTGTTAGTGGGAGTGTTACGACCGCAGAGTCTAGCACAGGGGCGCTCGGAAGGCTCGGCGGCCGGCTCTGGTACTGGTGGTCGCTCTTCGTGGCGGCGATGCACCTGCTGGTGCTGGGCGTGCCCGTCCTGACGGTGGCGCGACTCGCCAACCGGCCGTACTGGGTCTACCCCTTCGCGCTCTTCGGCGCCCGCAACTGGCTGCGGCTGAGCGGCGCCCGCGTGCGCACGACGGGGCTGGAGAATTTAGACCCGCGCGAGACCTACGTCTTCGTCGCCAACCACCGCTCGTTCCTCGACACGGCGGCGCTCTTCGGCCGGCTCGGCCGCCGCATCGGCATCCTCGCCAAGAAGGAGCTTCTGAAGGTGCCCGTCATGGGCTACGGGATGGGCTTCGTCAACATCCTGGCGATTGACCGGACGAGCCGCGAGCGGGCGGCGAAGACGATGAAGGCGGCGACCGACCGCCTGCACGCGGGCGTCTCCATCGGCGTCTTCGCCGAGGGGACGCGGGCGCGGCCGGGCCAGCTCCTGCCTTTCAAGAAGGGCGCCTTCTACATGGCGCGCGACGCGGGCGTGAGGGTCGTGCCGGTCGCCATGAAGGGCACCGACGAGCTGATGGGCAAGGGGACCGGCGTGGCGCGGCCCGGCACCTTCGAGATGAAGATTCTCCCGCCCGTCGAGACCGCGTGGGTCGAGACGGACGAAGACGTTCGCCGCCTCGCCGAACAGACCAACGCCATCATCGCCGAGGAGCTGGGGCTGGGAAGCAGGAAGTAGTTGGCGGGCCGGGAGTATTAAACACGGAGGGCGCGGAGAAGTTAACTTCTCCGCGCCCTCCGTGTTTAATCTTGCCTCCGGCTACGGCCTGGTCGGCGGCGTGGCGGGCTTCTGGTCCTTGGCGTCCTTCTTCTTCTCGGTCTCGCCCGGCTTGCCCTCCTCGACGACGGTGGCTTTGCCGCGCAGGCGCTCGTAGTCGGTGAACTTGATGCGCATGCGGACGCGCTCGACGTTCCCGTTGCCGAAGACCAGCTCGTCGTCGGCGTAGGTGTAGGTCGGGAACCAGTACTTGCCGTCCACCTGCTCGCGGTAGGTCTCGAAGGTCGGGTAGCGGTGGTTCTTATCCTCCGGCACGCCCTTGCCGCGGGCCTTGACGACCTGTAGGTCGCGCTCCTCAAGCCAGACGCGCCCCTGGAAGTACCGCGCGACCTGCTTCGACTTCAAGACCGCCCTCACGCGCGCGGGGTCGGACATGAACCGCGGCGTCACGTCGAAGACGTAGGTGTTCAGCTCGTCCACCTTCTCCATGCCGACGTAGGTGAAGTTGTACTCGCCGACCTTGGAGGGTTCGAGCACGAACGTCTGCACGGTGCTCATGTCTTCGAGGTCTTCGGTGGTGAGCTGGATGGTCGGGACGGGGAAGTGCAGAATCTTCTCGTAGCGCGTGCCGCTGTCGTCGAAGACGAAGCGCGAGACGCGGCGGTACTCGCCCTGAATCTGGCCGCCCAGGTGCCCAACCGACTGGACGACGGCGTCGCGCTTGAAGCTGTACTCGTTGAGCACGTTGCGGAACTCCGTCTCCTTCTGGGCGAAGGCGCGGATGATGCGGTCCACGTCCACGGGCGCGCCCGAGCGGTTGATGACCGTGGGGCCGGGCGCCGTGGCGGAGGCCGGCGTCGTCTGCGCGAGGGCCGGGCCCGCGCCGAGGCCGGCCACCGCGATGAGCGTAAAAAGAACTCTTTTCATAAGCTTTTCCGTGGGGTCGGCGGGCGAAAGATGTGGACGGGTCCCGCCGGGCAACCTTTCAGATGCGCCCGCCCCCGCCCTTGTTGCCAGCCCTCACGCGACGAAGTCGGCCCGGACGCGGCGGGGGATGATGCCGCGCTCGAAGCCCTCGTCGAGGAGGCGCTGGACGGCCAGCCGGCCCCGCTCCGTGTAGTCGAGCGTCAACTGGTTGACCCACATCCCGACGAAGCGGTCGGCCGTCTCCGTGTCCATGTCGCGCGCGAACTGCATGGCGTAATCGAGCGCCTCGGCGCGGTGTTCGAGCGAGTAGCGGATGGACTCGTGCAGGTGGCGGGAGACGCGGCTGATGGTCTCTTCGCCGAGCTCGCGGCGGACGACGTTGCCGCCCATCGGCAGCGGCAGGCCCGTCCACTCCTTCCACCACTCGCCGAGGTCGAGGACCTTGTGCAGGCCGAGCTTCCGGTAGAAGAGCTGCCCCTCGTGGATGAGTAGGCCGGCGTCGGCGCGCCCCTCCTGGACGGCGGCGATGATCTGGTCGAAGGGGACGACCACGTAGTCGAAGTCGGGGCGGAAGATGCGCAGCGCGAGGAAGGCGCTGGTGAGCGTGCCGGGGACGGCGACCTTGAGGCGCGCGATCTCTTCGGGCGCGTGCGGCACGCGCGAGACGACGATGGGGCCGTAGCCCTCGCCGATGGAGGCGCCGTGCGGCAGGAGCGCGTACTTGTCGGAGACGTAGGCGTAGGCGTGGAAGCTGACGGCCGTCACGTCGTAGACGCCGCGCGCGGCCTTCTCGTTCAAGGTCTGGATGTCTTCGAGGACGTGCTCGTAGCGCAGGTCGCCGGTGTCAATCTTGTCGGTCGCCAGCCCGTAGAACATGAAGGCGTCGTCGGAGTCGGGCGAGTGGGCGACGGTGATGGTGCGAGTCTCGGTGGATGTTGTCATGACTATTAGCGTGAATCTGAATTACTTGTTAGGTGTTTTCCGCCTCTGATTTCGTGGCATAGTCGTGATCAAGGCCCGGAGCACGTTGTTGACCGACTCGGGTGTGGTAAAGACCTCCGCGATATCGGCGTCAAGTACGACGACAGTGCGCCCCTGACTCGCTTTCGCGGCGAAGCGGTTAGGCTTTGATTTGCCGTAATCGAACCTGTACTCCCGTCGAATCTCATCAGCGGAATCCCGCTTTTTAACTGCTTGCGTTCTCTTCATAATCCTGACGCTCTTTCCTGGTTGCCGGTCGGGCGCTGAAAACTCGAATCACGTCCGCTTCGCGCTCGGTAAAGCAGACGAGAAGTATGTGCCCGAGGATTGAATGCCCCACAATAATCTCCCGGTTCTCATCGGCGGAGTGTTCCGGGTCGTCGAAGATTCGGGCCAAGGGGTCGTCGAAGACTGTGCTCGCCTCGTCAAACGTTACACCATGCTTCTTAAGATTAGCGGCCGCTTTAAATTTATCCCACTCAAACTCCATGCGCCACCCCGTCCGTATGAGGCAGAAGGCTCGTATCAGTTCTCATCCGAAGGTTCGGGGAGGCGCTCTTCGGCCTTGCGGAGGAGGCGGAAGCGGTCGTTGTCGAAGAGGTAGTAGTGGGCCGTGTAGCGGCCCGCGCCGTCGTAGTAGTTTTGGGTCAGGACGAGGAGCTTGCTGTCGAGGCGGAAGGTGCGGGCGCGGCCCCGCTCGTCCTCCGTGTCGGGGATGTCGTGGTATTCGAGCGGGGGGAAGTGGACGCGGCCGGTGCGCGCGTCCACGACGGCCATCTGCGCGCAGCCGGTGCCGCAGCCCCAGACGACCACCGTGTAGTGGCCGGCGAAGTTCGGCCCGCGGGGCGCCTCCTCGCGCAGACGCGAGCGGAACATCCTCGCCCGCCGGCTGTCGAGGCGGACGGGCGCCGGCCGCCCCTTGTAAATCTCCCTCACCGGGTAGTCTTCAAAGCGCGGCGCCGGCCTCTCGGCCGCGGCCCTTCGAGTCCGGCCGCGGCCCTGCGCGCTCGCGTCGGCCGTGTGACACAGGACGACCACCAGGAGTGCCAGCGTCGCGCTTACAATTTTAGAGAGCTTATTCAAGCCGCCCGGTCACACCCCCTCCTCGCCCTTCTCGTCGCGCCGACGCATGAGGAGATCGATCAGCGCGTCAACGCGACGGTCCGTATGCGCTTGCGACTCGGCGAGCTGTCTCTTCGCCTCGGCCAGTTCGCCCATCTTCCCTGCCAACTCGGCCGTCACGTTATAGAGGTTAACGGCCGCCCTCCCAAGCTCGCGGAAACACTCCTCGGCCTCCGCCCGGCGCTGGCGGGCCTCCTCGCGCATCCGCTCCATGCCTTCGGCGAAGCTCTCCTGACGCTTGATGATGATCTCCATTACCCTCCGAAGCTCTTCGTCAGTCATACGGGTCTCCTGATTCTTAAAGAGTCTTTGGGTGGGATGTCATCAATTCTATCACGCGGCGGCCGGCTCGCGCGCGACCGGGTTGTAGAGCGTGTCGCGCTCGACGGCGCGGAGGCCGGCCTCCTCGATGAGGGCGACTAACTCCTGCTTCGTCATGCGGACCTCGCCGCCGGCCTCGACCGAGTAGCTGTGTGTCAGCTCGCCGCCCTCCGTGATGGTGCCGTCGATGTCGTTGGCTCCGTAGTGGAGCGCGACCTGGGCGAGCCGCTTCCCCAACATCACCCAGTAGGCTTTGACGTGCGGGAAGTTGTCGAGCATGAGCCGCGCGACGGCCATCGTCTTGAGGCTGTCAACGCCGGTCGGCCCCGGCAGGTGCGAGAGCTTCGTGCCCGGCGGGTAGAAGGCGAGCGGGATGAAGCACTGGAAGCCGCCCGAGCGGTCCTGCTGCTCGCGGAGCTGGACGAAGTGGTCAACGCGGTCTTCGATTGATTCGACGTGGCCGTAGAGCATCGTCGCGTTGGTCTTCAGGCCCGCGGCGTGGCACTTGCCCGACAGCTCCAGCCAGCGCGAGGCGTCCGTCTTGTGCGCGCAGATGGCCGAGCGCGTCGGCTCGCGGAAAATCTCGGCGCCGCCGCCGGGGCACGAGTCCATGCCGGCCGCCTTCAGTTGTTCGATGACCTCCTCGTCAGACATCTTGTAGAAGCGCGCGAAGTGGTCGAGCTCGACCATCGTCCACGCCTTCAGGTGAAGCTGCGGGTAGTGCTTCTTGAGCGAGGAGAGCAGGTCGGTGAAGTAGCTGAAGGGGAGCTTGGTGTTGAGGCCGCCGACGATGTGCAGCTCGGTGGCGCCCTCGCCGACGGCCTCGCCGGCTATCCTGAGCGAGTCCTCGATGTTGTGCGTGTAGGCGTCGGGCTGGCGGGGCGTGCGGAAGAAGCCGCAGAACTTGCAGTCGGCGTAGCAGACGTTCGTCGGGTTGAAGTGGCGGTTGACGTTGAAGTAGGTGACGGGGCCGTGCAGGCGGCGGCGGACCGAGTCGGCCAGGCGGCCGAGCGCGGGCAGGTCGTCGGTCCGCAGGAGCGCGACGCCCTCTTCAAAGGTGAGCCGCTCGCCGGCCTCGATCTTGGGGGCCAGCTCGTTCAGTTTCGGGTCGTGTGAAAAGTTCATAACGTGACGTTCGATCTGATGAAGACCGCCCCGCCGAAGGTCGCCAGCAGAATCACGCTGACGAAGGCGTTGGTGGTGAAGAAGGCAGCGTTGAGGCGCGACAGGTCAGACGCCCTCACGAGCGAGTGCTGGTAGACCAGGAGCGCGCCCGTCGCCAGGACGCCGGCCAGCGCCGGCCAGCCCAGCGAGGTCAAAAAGTACAGCCCGAGCAGCGCGGCGAACGCGCCCGCGTGCAGGAGGCGCGCGATGACGAGGGCGCGCGGGATGCCGACGCGCGCCGGCACCGAGCGCAGGCCCGCCGCGCGGTCGAAGTCGTAATCCTGGCAGGCGTAGAGCACGTCGAAGCCCGCGGTCCAGAGCAGCACGACGGCCGAGAGCAGCACGGGCACGGGGCTGTCGATGGCCCCGCGCACGGCCACCCACGCGCCCGTCGGCGCGATTGACAGGCACCAGCCGAGGACGACGTGCGAGAGCGAGGTGAAACGCTTCGCGTAGGAGTAGAGAAAGACGGAGGCGAGCGCGACGGGCGCGAGCACGAGCGCGAGCCGGTTGAGCATCGCCGCCGACACGAGGAAGAGCGCGGCCGAGGCGAGCGTGAACGCCCAGGCGAACGGGACCGACAGCAGGCCGGCCGGGATGGCGCGCGAGGCCGTGCGCGGGTTGCGCGCGTCGTAGTCGCGGTCGGCGATGCGGTTGAAGGCCATCGCGGCCGAGCGCGCGCCGACCATCGCCAGCGTAATCCACACCGCCTGCCTGACGCTCGGGAGCCCGCCCGCCGCCAGCACCGCCCCCAGGAAGGCGAAGGGCAGCGCGAAGAGCGTGTGCTCAATCTTTATCATTTCGAGCGTCGTGCGTATGTTTCGTGCCGCGGTCGTCATACGTCAAAACTCAGGTGCAAACGGCGGGCCGGCGCCCGCGCTTACGTAGAAGCCTTTTCAAGTCGCGCCTTCTGGCAAAACGCCACGCAGCGGAGCCCGGCTCGCATTCCGCCAAAGCCTTCAGCTCGCGTTCCAGTAGTCGGGCGACTCCTGCATCGACGGGTCTGGCCGCTCCATCCAACGCTCGGGCCGCTTCAAATCCATGAAGCCGAAGCGGCGGTAAAGCTCGTGCGCGTCCTTCGTCGCCAGCACCCAGCGGCGGAAGCCTTGCAGCTCCGGGTGCGAGAGGATGACCTCCACCAGCCACTTCGAGAGCCCGCGCCCCCGGTGCTCTTCGACGACGAACACGTCGGCCAGCCACGCGAACGTCGCGTAGTCCGTCACGACCCGCGCGAACCCAACCTGCTCCGCGCCGCGGTAGACGCCAAACGGCAGAGAGTTCTCGACCGACCGGCGGACGACTTCGAGGGAGCGCCCCTGCCCCCAGTAGCTCTCCTCGCTGATGAAGCGGTGGATGACAGCGAAGTCGAGCCGCGCCGGGTCGGTGCTGACGGTGTAGTCGCCTTTAGTCCACTCCATAAGCCGTTGGCTCTCCCTTCCACTGCGAGCCCGTCGGGTGCGGGATGCCGAACTGGTCGAGGAGGCGGAAGACGAGGTGGTCAACCAACTGCTCGATCGTTTGCGGGCGGTGGTAGAAGCCGGGGCTGGCGGGCAGGACGCGGGCCCCGGCGCGCGCGAGCCTCAACATGTTTTCGAGGTGGATGGCGTTGTAGGGCGTCTCGCGCGGGACGATGACGAGGCGGCGCCCCTCCTTCAAGGTCACGTCGGCCGCGCGGTGGATGAGGTTCGCCCCCGCGCCCGAGGCGATGGCCCCGAGCGTCCCCATCGAGCAGGGCACGATGACCATCCCGGCCTGCGGGTGCGAGCCCGAGGCGGGCGTCGCCGCGAGGTTGTCGAGCCGGTGGAAGCGTATCAGCTTCGAGTCGCGCGGCAGCCCCACCCACTCGTTGACGGCCGCCGCGTCGCCCGCCTCGACCTTCACGCCCATCTCGACGCGCGCGACGACGTGCGCCGTCCCCGACATGATGAGGTTGATGCGCTCGACGGCCCCGCTCGCCGCCATGTGCAGCAGCGTGCGGTGCGCGTAGATGGTCCCGGAGGCGCCCGTGACGGCGACGGTCAATTCCATGAAAGATGAATCTTAAAGGGCCGCCCGCGCCCGCGCAAGGCGCCGCGTTTCGGGGCTTTCGGCCGGGATGTTAGAATGGCGCCCCACTACTCTCGGCGGCTTAACAGAGCGATGGACACAAAGGAACTGGAGAGACTTTTGCGCGCCTTCAAGGCGGGCGAGCTGGCGGAGGCGGAGGCGGCGCGCGACATCGCCAACCTCCACTTCGAAGACCTGGGGCACACGCGCGTTGACCACTCGCGCGCCAGCCGGCAGGGCTTCCCCGAAGTCGTCTTCGGGGCGGGGAAGACGCGCGCGCAGGTGGTCGAGATAGTCGAGGCGTTGACGCGGCGCTCGCCCAACGTCCTCGTCACGCGCACCGACGAGGCCACGTTCGGCGAGGTCCGCAACGTCTGCACCGAGGCCGAGTGGCACCCTTCGGCGCGCCTGATCCGCGTCCTCCGCGACCGCACCGAGCGCGGCGCGGGCACCGTCATGGTCGTCACCGCCGGGACGAGCGACATCCCCGTCGCCGAGGAGGCGGCCCTCACCGCCGAGGCGATGGGCAACCGCGTCGAGAGAATCTGGGACGCGGGCGTCGCCGGCATCCACCGCATCATGGCAGAGCGGGAGCGCCTGCGCGGGGCGCGCGTCGTCGTCGTCGCCGCGGGGATGGAGGGCGCGCTGCCTTCGGTCGTCGGCGGCCTCGTCTCGGTCCCCGTCATCGCGGTCCCGACGAGCGTCGGCTACGGCGCGTCCTTCGGCGGCCTGGCCGCGCTGCTCGGGATGCTCAACTCCTGCTCCTCGAACGTCACGGTCGTCAACATAGACAACGGCTTCGGCGCCGGCTTCGTCGCGGGCCTCATCAACAGGAAAGTGCAGAGCGCAGAGTGATGAGCGATGATTTGTAAGAACCGGGCACGCCTGCTCCTGCTCATCGCTCTGCACTCTGCACTCTGCACCCTCATGGCCGGCTGCGGCGCTCGGCGCACGCCCGACCTCGAACGCATTTTCGACGCGACGCGGCGGCGTGAAGGTAAGCGGCCGCTCGTCGTCGTCCCCGGCATACTCGGCTCGCAGATTGTGAACCGCAAGACGGGCGAGGTGGTGTGGCCTTCCGCCTTCCGGTCGGACGTGGACGGGCTGTCGCTGCCGACGGGGCCGGACCTCGCGGAGAACCGCGACGACCTGGTGGCCTCGAAAATAGTCGAGACGGCGAAGCTGGCGCGGCTCGCGCCCGAGGTCTACGTCTACCACAGCCTCATCCGCGCGCTCGAAAGCTACGGCGGCTACCGCGAGGGCGACTGGGACCGCCCCGCCCCGGACGGCGACCGCGACACCTTCTACGTCTTCCCCTACGACTGGCGCCGCGACAACGTCGAGTCGGCGCGGCTCCTTCATCGCCGCCTTCAGGAATTACGAACGAGGCTCGGCCGGCCCGACCTGCGCTTCAACGTCGTCGCCCACTCGATGGGCGGCCTCGTCGCGCGCTACGCCGCCATGTACGGCGACCGGGACCTCCCGCCCGAAGGCGCAGAGCCCGCGCCGACGTGGGAAGGCAGCTCTCTCATCAACAAGGTCTTCATGTTCGGCACGCCCAACGCCGGCTCGGCCGAGGCGTTCGCCACGCTCCTCGAAGGCTACTCCGTGACCGAAGGTCTGCGCACGCGCGTCCGCCTCCTCAACAAGCTCTCGCGCGAGGACGCGATGACCGTCCCCTCCATCTTCCAACTCCTCCCGCACCGCACCCGCGCACGCTTCCTCGACGCGGACCTGCGACCCCTGGAAGTGGACCTGTACGACCCCGAAGTCTGGCGCCGCTACGGCTGGTCGGCCGTCAACGACCCGGAGTTCCGCGACGATTACGCGCGCGGCCGCCCGCGCAGGCAGGAGTCGCCGACCACGCGCGGCACGCTCGAAGAGCTGGACGCGTACTTCGCCGCCGTCCTCGCACGCGCCCGCCGCTTCCACGAGGCCCTCGACGCCCGAACGCCCGCGGGCTCGGCGCCCGTCCAACTCTTCGCCTTCGGCGGCGACTGCGAAGAGACGCTCGCCGCGCCCGTCATCACGCAGGACGCGAAGACCGGCCGCTGGCTGACGCTGACCCGGCCTCAAAGCATGCGCACGCGCGACGGCCGGCGCCTGAAGCGCGCCGAAGTCGTCCGCGCCATGTACGAGCCGGGCGACGGGCGCGTAACGCGCTCAAGCCTGCTCGGCCTCGACCTCGGCGGCGCGCGCCGCAGCCCGCTCTACGAGACGCCGCTCGCCGTCGCCTACGCCGTCTTCGCCTGCGACCTCCACAGCGACCTCCAGAGCAACAAGACGCTCCAGGACAACGCCCTCACGCTCCTCGTCAACGAGGTGGCGAACTGAGGACACTATGACCGGAATCTTCGGCGCATCAACTGCGGCGCTGCTCTTCTTCCTCTTCGTCGTGTCCGTCTACCTGTTCGCGGCGCTCGCGCTCGTGCGCATGGCATTGCGCCGCGCGGGGTGGCTTGAAGCGCCGTCGCGGCCTATCGGGCTGGCGGAGCGCGCGTCGCTCGTCCTCGCCTCCCTCGGCGTCGTCTGCATCCTGTACGGCTACTTCGTCGAGCCTTACTGGCCCGAGGTGACGCGCGTCCGCGTCGAGAGCACGAAGCTGGCGGGCGCGGCCCGCCCCGTCCGCCTCGTACACATCTCCGACCTGCACTGCGACCCGCGGCCGCGCCTCGAAGAGCGTCTGCCGGAAATCATCGCCGCGGAGCGGCCCGACCTCATCGTCTTCACGGGCGACTCGCTGAACTCGCCCGCGGGCCTGCCCGTCTTCAGAAAACTCATGACGAGTCTGGCCCGGATCGCGCCGACCTACGCCGCGCGCGGCAACTGGGACGCGTGGTACTGGCGGGACATTGACCTGTTCGGCGGGACCGGCGTCACGGAATTGAAAGGCGGGGCCTCGGAACTCAAGGTGGCGGGCACTTCCGTGTGGGTGGCCGGCGCCCCATACGCCTCGCTACACGAGCCGATGCGGCCGGGCGTGGAGGGCGACACGCCGTTCCGCCTGCTCGACGGGGTGCCGCCCGGCGCCTTCACCGTCCTGCTGTACCACACGCCCGACGAGATTCTTGAGGTTGCCGAGACCCGCAAGGTTGACCTCTACTGCGCGGGCCACACGCACGGCGGGCAGGTGGCGCTGCCCGTCTACGGCGCGCTGGTCACGCTCTCGAAGTTCGGCAAGCGTTACGAGTCCGGCCTGCACCGCGAGGGCGACACCCGGCTCTACGTCACGCGCGGCGTCGGCATGGAGGGCGGCCCAGCCCCGCGCGTCCGCTTCTTCGCGCGCCCCGAGGTGACCGTCATCGAACTCGCCCCGAAATGAGACTATGAACGCTGAACGACGAACGCCGAACTGTA
>DATHBF010000434.1:0-13061 GCA_035296285.1 Pyrinomonadaceae bacterium
GACCGCGTTCGAGTTCTTCGGGGCGACGGGCGCGAGGATGCGCGAGGCGGGCGTCGAGTCGGTCGTGCGCGAGGACGACCTCGCCATCACGGGGCTCGTCGAGATCGGGCGCGCTCTGCCGCGCTTCCTGTCCGCCTACCGCTCGCTCAAGCGCGCCGCCTCGGAGCGGCGGCCCGACGCGGCCGTGCTCGTTGACTGGCCCGACTTCAACCTCCGTCTCGCGCGAGCCCTCAGCCGCCGCGGCGTGCGCGTCGTCTACTACATCAGCCCGCAGCTCTGGGCCTGGCGCTCCTACCGCGTCCGCCAGGTGCGGCGCGACGTGGACCTGATGCTCACCATCCTCCCCTTCGAGAAGGAGTGGTACGAGACGCGCGGCGTCCGCCACGCGGAGTTCGTCGGCCACCCGTTCGCGGGCGAGGTGCGGCCGCGCTACGGCCGCGAGGAGTTCCGCGCGCGCCACGGCCTGGACCCTTCGAGGCCCCTCGTCGCGCTCCTGCCCGGCAGCCGCCGCAAGGAGTTCGAGCGCCACCTGCCCTTGATGCTCGACGCCGCCGCCCGCATCCATGCCGAGCGGCCCGAGGCGCAGTTCGTCGCCGCGCTCTCCTCGCGCCGCTCGCCCGCAGAGGCCGAACGCCACCTGGGCGCGCGCGCCGACGGCTTGAAGGTGAAACTGATTCAACACGAGACGCGCGAGGCGCTCGCGGCCTCGGACGCGGCGGCCGTGTGCAGCGGCACGGCGACGCTCGAAGCCGCCGTGCTCGGCACGCCGCTCGTCGTCGTCTACAAGGAGACGGCGCTCAACTGGCACACCCTCGGCCGCCTCATCAGCGTCGAGCACTACGGCCTCGTCAACCTCGTCGCCGGCTCCCGCGTCGCGCCCGAGCTGATGCAGAACGACTTCACCGGCCCGCGCCTCGCCCGCGAACTACTCTTATTGTTGGAGGGAGAAAGGAACGCCCGCGTCCGCGAGCTTCTGCGCCAAGCCTCCGCGCGCCTCGGCGAAGGCGGAGCCTCCGAACGCGCGGCCGACGCCGTGCTCCGCGCCCTCAGACGTTGGAAGAATGAGGACAAGAGTTAGCTGTTGATTTTTGATTCGAGCTCTCGGACCTGGCGCTTGAGCTCTTCTATCTCTTCGCGCATGCGGGGCAGGCGGCCCCAGAGGGCGTTGAGGCGCTTGTACTCTTCGAGCGGCTGGACGGGCGTGCCCCACCAGACGCCGGGGCGGACGATCTTGCCGGGCAAGACGCCGGCCTGCGAGCCTATGACGGCGCCCGAGAGCACGCGGGCGTGGTCGCCCATGCCGACCTGCCCGCCGATGACGGCGTCCGACTCGATGACCGTGCTGCCGGAGATGCCCGTCTGCGCGGCGATGACGACGCGCTCGCCGATTCGGACGTTGTGCGCAATCTGAACGAGGTTGTCTATCTTCGTCCCGCGCCCGACGCGCGTCTCGCCCAGGGCGCCGCGGTCGATGCAGGTGTTGGCGCCGACCTCCACGTCGTCCTCGATGCGGACGGTCCCGACCTGCGGGAATTTGTGATAGGCGCCCTTCTCATCTTTCACGTACCCGAACCCGTCCGCGCCGACGACGACGCCCGCGTGCAGTATCACGCGGTCGCCCAAAGCAACGCCCTCGTAGAGCACGACCGACGGGTGAAGCACGCAGCCGCGGCCGACGCGCACGCCCGCGCCGACGTGGACGCCCGCCAGGATTTGCGTGCCCTCGCCCACCTCGGCCCCTTCGCCCACGACCGCGTACTCGGCGACGTGAACGCCCTCGCCGAGCTTCGCGCCGGGCGCGACCTGCGCCGCCGTGTGGACGCCCGCCGGGCGACGGCGCGGCGGGTGCAGGGCGCGCGCGGCCAGCGCGAAGGCGAGCTTCGGGCGCGCGGCCTCGATGACGCAGGCCGGGCCTTCCAACTGTGCGCCCGTGGGGACGATGAGGCACGAGGCGCGGCTCGCGCGCGCGGCCTCGAAGTGCTTCGCGGCTTCGACGAAGGCCACGTCTCCCTCGCCCGCCGCCTCGACCGAGGCCACGCGCGCGAGCCTCACGCCCGCGCCCGAGCCCGCCACGACGCGGCCGCCCACGAGCGCGGCCAGCTCATCGGCGGTCATGCCTTCCAGACTTTCGCTCATTTTTAAGGTCAACCGAAACTTCGTAGAGGACGCCGCGCTCGGCCCCGCCCTCGTCGGCCCGCGCCTCGCGCGTGAAGCCGCGCTTCGAGCCGCGGATGAAGGCGGCGAGGTGGAGCACGTGCTCGTCCTCCGACTCCTCCAGAACCTCCAGCACTCGCTCCAGCGGCAGGCGCGCGCGGAACAGGAGCTGGTAGGCGCGCTTCAAGGCCGCCCGCTCCTCCTGGCCGAAGCCGCCGCGGCGCAGGCCGATGGCGTTCAGGCCGCGCACGCGGGGCGGGTTGCCGTCGGTGATGAAGAAAGGCGGCACGTCCTGCACGACCTTCGACTTGCCGCCGACCATCGCGAAGCGGCCGAAGCGGACGAACTGGTGCGCGCCGACGTTCGAGGAGAGGAAGACGTGGTCCTCGACCTGGACGTGGCCGGCGAGCGCCGCCCCGTTGGCGAAGATGTTGTCGTCGCCCACCTCGCAGTTGTGCGCCACGTGGGCGCCTATCATCAGGAAGTTGCGGCTGCCCAAACGCGTCACGCCCCCCTCGCCGCTCGCCCTGTGAATCGTCACGTACTCGCGAATCAGGTTGTCGTCGCCGATCTCCAGGCGGCTCGGCTCGCCCCTGAACTTCACGTCCTGCGGCTCGCCGCCCAAGCAGGCGTGCTCGTAGACGCGGTTGCGCCGGCCCAAAGTCGTGAACCTCTTGACGACGGCGTGCGCGCCTATCTCGCAGCCCTCGCCGATTGTCACCTCGTCCTCGACGACGGCGTAGGGGCCGATTTTCACGCCGGGCGCGACGGACGCGTGAGGGCTGACGATGGCTGTCGGGTGTGCTTCCATAAGGGTTTGAAAGGCTTTGATGGTACATCCCCGGCCGGCCGAAAGTCCAAAATGGCGGCCCGCCTGCTCCCGGCCGGGGGGTCCGGGGCCGGCTAACACCTTGTCTTTACACGCAGATACCTATATTATGTGGCGGCCATCAAGTGGGGTCGGTCGGCCGTCGTGTGTCCGCGCCGAACGTATTCATACCGAAATTCATCAAAGAGTTAAAAGCGGCGAGCAGCGCCGGCCTCGACGAAGGAGATAGAGCATTGTTCAGTGACCAGTTCCGCCGCGGGGAGACGGAGAAGGGCCGCTTCAGCGGCGTCAAGACCTCGAAGCTGATTTCGGGCCTGTCCGACGTGGCGTGGAAGGCTTTCCAGTCCGTCAACCGGCGGCTGCCCGAGGGCGAGGCCATCCGGCCGAAGTGGGCGCCGGGGCCGCTCCTGAAGTCCTACGAGCGCACCGCCCCGCCGCTCGGCTTCCCGCGCGAGACGGATAGCTTGTGCCCGCGCTGCGTCAAGGAGGTCCGCAACGCCGTCATCACCGGCGAGACCACGCTCGAAACCCTCATGCACGCCCACCCCGGCGAGCTGAAGGCCGAGATTTACGAGGAGGGCGGGCAGGTCTTCATGCGCAAGACCTGCGAGAAGCACGGCGAGTTCAAGGACGTGCTGGCGACGGACGCCGCCTTCCTTGAGCGCGTCGAAAAGCTCTTCTTCGGCCGCGACTTCCGCGCCGCCGAGGACTCACACGTCCACAAGCACGGCACCTCCGACATCAAGTTCGGCCGCGGCGCCGTTCTGACGGTCGACCTGACGAACCGCTGTAACATGATGTGCAACCCGTGCTTCATGGACGCCAACCAGGTCGGCTACGTCCACGAGCCCACGTTCGACGACACGCGCGCCATCCTCGACCGCGCCGTCTCCTTCAAGCCGCGCCGCCAGATCATCATCCTCTTCTCGGGCGGCGAGCCCACGCTCTCGCCCCACTTCCTCGAATCGGTCGCCTACGCCCGCAAGGTCGGCTTCTACCGCATCCTCGCCGCCACCAACGGCATCCGCTTCGCCGAGAGCATCGAGTACTGCAAGCAGGCCAAGGAGGCCGGCATGCACGGCGTCTACCTCCAGTTCGACGGCGTCTCGGAGGAGAAGAACAAGCACCGCGGCGTCGGCAACCTCTTCGACGTGAAGCTGCGGGCGATTGAGAACCTAGCCGCGGTCGGCATCAAGGTGACGCTGGTCACGACCATCGTCAACACCATCAACAACGACGCCATCGGCCAGATCGTCGAGTTCGCCGCCCAGAACATCGACAAGGTCCAGACCATCGCCTTCCAGCCCGTCTCCTTCACGGGGCGCGACGAGGACGTGCCCGACGACATCCGCACGCAGCAGCGTTACACGCTCGCCGGCATGGCCCACGACCTCGACAGTCAGCTCGGCGGACGCCTCAAGCCCTTGCGCGACTGGTTCCCGCTCTCGTCCTACTCGGCCTTCACCTCCGTGATGGACATGCTCCAGGGCGCGGACGCGCCGTGGGGCTGGTCGTCCTGCAACTGCCACCCGAACTGCGGCATCTTCACGCTGATGGTCGTCAACCGGAAGACCGGCGAGTTCAAGTCGCTCTTCGAGTTCTTCGACTACGAGCAGTTCATGAAGGACGTGTACGTCATCACCGACACGGCCCGCGGCCGCAAGCTGACGATGGCGCAGCTCGCCATGGCGATCATGCGCAACTTCTCGCCCGAGCGCGCGCCCGAGGGCTTCCCCGTCTCCCAGATCATCAACCTCTTCAAGCCCTCGTCGGCCAACTCGAACTCCGACCGCAACGACCGCATGAAGGCGCAGAAGGCTGACGACCCCTCGGACGTGTGGCGCGTGCTCTGCGTCGAGGGCATGTGGTTCCAGGACCTCTTCAACTACGACTTCCGCCGCACCGAGATGTGCGTCATCCCCTACGGCACGCAGGAGGGCGAGATCTCCTTCTGCGCCTACAACACTGGCGTCGGCTGGCGCCAGATCATCGAGGAGATGCACAAGACCGCCAGCCTCTCCGAATGGTACAAGGAGCACGGCCGCCACGCCGTCTACGCCAAGGGCAAGCCCGTCCCCGGCATCCAGAAGGCGCGCTCGCTCTCGCTCCCCATCGTCCACCAGATTCTCTCCGAGGACGCCGACGAGCCCGACCGCGCCGCCACGCCCTTCCTCGTCACAGAGGAGGAGGAGGCGGCCGTCCGTTAAATAATTTTGACGGCGTGCCCGGTCACTTTCACGGCCGGGCACGCCCGCACCTCCCGACAGTTAAGCTCCTACCACCGAACTGCGACCTCACAGTCGCTCTAACTCTTGATGCGGGCGACTGGTCACAGTTTCCCCCTCAACTCAGAAAGGAACGAATTAACAATGAACCGCTTCCCCTGCATGAAGCTGAGCGCCCTCGTGCTCCTCCTCGCGATTGTCGCCCCGTCCGTCGCCCCCGCCGTCGCACTCGCTTCCGCGCCCCAGGACCAGTCTGCCCCGGCCGCCGGAGTCACAATTCCTGACGGCACCGAACTGACGGTCATTACGACCGAAGAGATTTCCAGCAAGACCGCCACCGAGGGCGACCCCATCACCTTCAAGGTGGACGAGGACGTTAAAGTCAACGGCAAGGTCGTCATCACCGCCGGGACCATCGCCAAGGGCGAAATCTCCAACGCGAAGAAGAGCGGCCGCATGGGCAAGGGCGGGACGCTCAGCATTCGCATCCTGTCAACGACCACTGTTGACAACCAGAAGGTTAAGCTGCGCGCCTCGAAGGGCAAGGAAGGCGACGACAAGACGGGCACCACCGTCGCCCTCGTCGTCCTCTTCGGGCCGCTCGGCTTCCTGAAGAAGGGTAAGGACGCCAAGATCAAAGAGGGCACCAAGATTAAGGCTTACACCGACGAAGAGAAGAAGGTCGCCCTGTAGGGCGCCGATCGGCGCCGGCCCTCTCACGCGGGCGCCGAATGAGGGGTGCGCTACAGCAAAGGCGCCGCACCCCTCATTCGGCGCCCGCGAACCTTCCGGCCCCTGTATTTCACTTTACAAAGTGGCACACGCCAGCGCGTCCCGCTCCCCGCCATGTATTAGAAAGGTCGCAGCAGATGGTTTGCCGATCTTCCCGTCCTGCGTGCGAGCATGTCCTCAAGGAGCGTTGACGATGAGAAAGATACTTCCTCTAATCCTGCTGGCGATTCTGGCGCCGCCGCTTGCCGCGGGGCAGGAACAGGCTGCCACCCAAGCTATCCAACAGCCGGCCTCGGCTGCCGCGCAGACGCCCGTGAGCGTGCAGTTGCCGCCCGGAACGGTCGTCGAGCTGGAGACGGCCCACACCATCGACTCGCAGCTCTTCCGCAAGGGCGACCGCGTCAGTTTCCGCGTCGTCAACCCCGTAGTCGTCGGTGGAGTAGTCGTCGTCGAGAAGGGCGCGACCGCGACGGCCGTCTTGACGAAGGCCGAGCGCGGCGGCCACTTCGGGAGGGCCGGGCGCCTCGCGTGGGTGATGAAGGAGGTGACGGCCGCGGACGGCACGCGCGTCCCGCTTGAGTTCGACGGCCGGGCCGTGGGCGACAGCAAGGGCGCGAAGGTGGCGACGCGCGTGGCGGTCACGGGCGCGGTCCTGCTGCCCATCGCGCCCGTCGCGCTGCTGCACGGGTTCAAGCGCGGCGGGAACGCGGTGGTCCCCGAGGGCAAGCGGTTCGACGCCGTCGTGGCGGCGGCGGGCGCGACCGTCAAAGTCGGCGCCGAGCGGTGAGGCGGGCCTCAGTGTCGAGGCGGCCCGCCCTCGTCCTGTCCCTCGTAGGGGACGCCGCCCGAGGCGTTCGCGCGCTGCACGATGCGCAGCTCGGCGACGGTGTCGCGGATGCGGTTGGCGAGCTGCTCGATGGTCAGGACGCGGCGGCGCGCGGCGTCCGACAGGTCCTCGCGCAGCAGCAGTTGGGCCTGACCGATGAGGCCGGTCAGGGGGTTGTTGATCTCGTGGCGCACGCGCGCCGCCAGCGCCACGAACTCTTCGAGTCTCGCTTCGCACTCGGCGAGGGCCCGCCCCGCCTGCTCGTCCCCGGTGGGTTTCGTCTCTGCCATGTGCCTCTTCGTTTCTCCGGCCCGGCCGCCGGGCGCTCGTGTCGTGAGGGGCGCGGGTGGTCACACTTCTCGACGCCTCCCGGCCGGTTGACAACCGCCCCCGCCATCCGTAAATTCGGAGTCGGCCGCGGGCAGTATTGGGAGGTGGTGAAATGGTATCACACCTGACTCTGGATCAGGTTTTCGGGGTTCGAGTCCCTGCCTCCCAGTTAAGAGAAAGGCCGGACACGCCGTCCGGCCTTTCTCATTTTCAGCCGGCGCGGAGCAGTTCGAGCATCGCGCGGTCGAGCTTGTGGCCTTTGTAGGTCTCGTATTTAACGTCGGCCCGGCCGCTGTCGAGCACGCCGAAGCTGCCGCGCAGATTCCAGAGAGCCCAGCCCCAGCCGGCCGCGCGCCAGAGCGCGAGCTGGTCGCGCATCCAGGCGAGCACGACCGAGTGCGGCGTCCGGTTGTGGGCGCCCCACTCGCCGACGTGGACGCCGACGCCGCGCTTCTCCAACTCCTTCCAAGGCCCTATCTGCTCGCGCCCGAGCCGCGCCTTGTCCCACAGCGTCCCGTCCTCGCCCTTCAAAGGCCACTCGGGCACCGGCCACTTGTCCGAGCCCTCGACCCAGCGGGCGCCGTAATGCGTGAGGTGGAACGGCGCGTAGCCGCGCGTGCTCTGCACGACGCGCAAATCTATCAGCTCGGGGACGGGCCGCGTGCCGTACTCCAGGCCGTCGGCGACGACGAGGCGCCGCGGGTCTTCGCGCCGTATCGCCGAGACGGCCGCGCGGACGGCGCGCGCGTAAGCTTCGGCCGAGACGTTCGCCGGCTCGTTGACGAGGTCGAAGGAGAGGGCGGAGACGGGCACGCCCTTGTAGCGCGCGGCGAACATCGCCCACTGCTGCGCGAACTGACGGCGCGCCTCCTCGCCGCCCTCGCCGTCGGCCCAGAGGTCGAGGGGCTCCTTCGGCGGGTTGACGCAGTAGCCGGGCGCGCGGTGCAGGCAGAGGTTCAGGTGCACGCCCCGCCCGCGCGCCCAGCGCAGCGCCTCGTCAATCTGCTTCAGCACGGGCTCTCTGTAAGAGCCGGGCGCCTCGGTCCAGCAGCGGTAGTCGCAGGGGAGCCTTATGAAGTCGAAGCCCCACCCGGCCGCCAGGTCGAAGTCCTCCTCCCTGTACGGCGCGTTGCCGGCGAGCGTGAACTTCTCCAAGAGGTTGAAGCCGCGCCAGCGAGGCAGCCGCGCGTGGCTCGGCCCCTCCGGTCCTTTAAAGCCGAGCGAGAGGGGAACGGCCGCCAGCGCCGCCCTCCTGATGAGTTCGCGTCTGGTCAGCATAGTTTTCACTATACAAAAAATTTTCGGCGCGGGGCATCCGGCCCGGAGGGTCTGGCATCCAAGGCTGGTCTTCAAAGGCGGCGGGGCCTTATACTCTCGCCGCCGCGGTTGTTTGAAAATTCGCGTGAAGTCTTCCAGGGGCCGTAGCTCAGTTTGGCAGAGCGCTTGAATGGCATTCAAGAGGTCAGCGGTTCGATCCCGCTCGGCTCCATCGCATTTAAACGCGGGAGTAACTCAGTGGTAGAGTGCGACCTTGCCAAGGTCGAAGTCGCGAGTTCAAATCTCGTCTCCCGCTTTCCGCTTCCGGACCCGTAGCTCAGTGGAATAAGAGCGTTGCCCTGCGGAGGCAAAGGCCGCACGTTCGAGTCGTGCCGGGTTCATCTTGCCAGATGGTGAAATGGCATCACACCTGACTCTGGATTAGGTTTTCTAGGTTCGAGTCCTAGTCTGGCAGCCAACTCTTCGGCGGAAGTGGCGGAACTGGTAGACGCGCACGTTTGAGGGGCGTGTGAAGAGATTCGTGGGGGTTCGAGTCCCCCCTTCCGCATGTCGGTTCCTTGCGGCGGCCATAGCTTAGCTGGTTAAAGCGCCTGATTGTGGTTCAGGAGAGCGAGGGTTCGAATCCCTCTGGCCGCCCTGTTCGTTTACGGGATGTTGGTGTAGTCGGTTAACACGCCGCCCTCTCAAGGCGGAGACCACGGGTTCGAGTCCCGTACATCCTGCTTGTTGAATTGAAAGGCCCCTGTAGCTCAGTTGGTAGAGCAGATGACTCTTAATCATCGGGTCGAAGGTTCGAGTCCTTCCGGGGGCATCCTTTAGGTCCAGCTTCACACGCGAATTTCACCCTCCGCCTTCCCGAAATGTATCCGCGTGCCGACCGCGAGCGTGACGCTGCGGCCCGGCCCCACGTCCTTCACCGCGCCGTCCGGCGTCGTTATCACCCACTTGTCTTCGGAGAGGTTCTTCAGCCCCCACACGCCCGGCTGCGAGGGGTGGGCGGCGACTTCGGCCACGGGCCGCGAGAAGTCGTAGAGGCGCTGGTCGTCCGTGTGGTGCGGGAAGAGGCGCGTGTCGTAGTTGAGCATGACGACCGACTTGCCGAGGCGGATGCGCGGCGGGAGGCGCAGCTCCGTCGCGCACGACCAGCAGAGGCCGGGCCGGCCGCCGCGCGCCCGAAGCGCCTCGCCGTCGTAGAAGTTTTCGAGCGAGCAGTGGGGGCAGTAGAAGATGGCGTCGCGCAGGCGCACCGACGCGCCGCGCCACTCGCTCTCGCGCACCCGGCCGTGCTGCGGGTCGCGCAGGCCCGCCGTGAAGGCGCGCGTGAAGAGGTCGCGCAGGGACTGCGGGTAGATGCGCCAGAAGGCGAGCGCGTTATCGTGGACGCCGGGGACGGGCGCGTTCGACTGGTCGTGCGGGTCGAAGATGAAGAGCGGCTCGGTGCCGTAGAGCTTCGTCATCGCCGGCAGGTCCAGGCACTTGATCTCGGTCTCCCTCTTCCCCTCCAGGGGGTGCGCCACCATCAGCATGTAGAAGATGAGGACGGAGAGCGAGAAGAGGTCGGTCTGCGTCGAGGGCAGCTCCTCGCCGCGCACCACCTCGGGGGCCATGAAGCGCGGCGTGCCGAGGACGCCGAGCACGCCGCCGCGGTCAACGGCGACGTTGTCGTTGTCGGCGATGAGGATGTCGCCGGTGTCCGGGTCGAAGAAGGCGTTGCCGAATGAGATGTCGCGGTAGCACAGGCCCTGCGAGTGGAGCAGGAGGTAGTTGTGCGAGAGGTTGAGGGAGGCGGTGGCGAGCGCGCGGAACGTCGGCTCGATGCGCCGCTTCATCAGGTCCACGATGTTCTTGAAGCGCTTCGGCCGCAAGGGCATCACGTAGCCGAAGCCCGCGACGCCGGGCGCGGTCGTCACCTCCAAAGGCCAGAGGAAGTGCTCGCTCGGCGGCCCCTTCCTGACTAAAAGCTCGATGGCGGCGCGCTGTTCGGGCGTCGCCATGTGCGGGAAGAACCACTTGACGGCGACCGACTCGCCGCCGAGCGCCGCCTTGTAGACCTCGCCCTGCCCGCCCGCGCCCAAAAGCTCGTCGGCCACGCACGTCATCCCCGAAGGCTCGCAGCGCACCGCCTGCCCCGGTCTCAGAATTTGATCCATCTACCCTGCTCTCCCCCGACCTCTCTCGTCTTCGCTCATTCAAGGTTGCGGTCTGACTCGACCGACGCGCCATCTTCCGCGTCCCAAGGCCCCTGGCGGTTGCCGGTCAAGTCGCTGTCTTCCACCTTCACGACGCCGCCGTTGGCGACGCTGATGCCTGCGCCCGCGTTGCCGTTGACGTGACATTCGAGCAGCGCGGCCGTCGAGCCGGGGCCGACGCTGACGCCCGAAGCCGCGTTGGCGTTGACGGCGCAGCGTTGGAGGAGGACTCCGCCGCCTTCGCCGGAGACGACGCCGGAGCCCCGGCCGTGGTGGACGCGGCAGTTCTTCAGGAAGAGCTTGCCGCGCGTGGTGACTGCGGCCTCGGCCTCGCGGTGGCCGAACAGCTCGCAGTCTTCGAGCGTGGCCTCGCCCTCGTGGTGAACGTAGACGCCCGTGTTGCCGCCTTCGCGGATGCGGCACGCGCGGACCGTCGGGCGCCCGCCCTCGCTGACGCCGAGCCCGGCCATGCGGTTGCCGTAAATCTCGCAGCCTTCGAGCAGACCGAGCCCGCCCTGCCAGACGGCGACGCCCGCGCTTGCGCCCCCGTGAACGTGCGTGCGGATGACGGAGGGGTCGGCGCCGCCCGTGATGGCGACGCCGACGTTCGCGTTGTCGAAGACCTCGCAGTCCTCGACGCTGCCCCGCGCGCCGTCGAAGAAGTAGAGGCCGGAGTCCGCGCCGTCGCGGATGCGGCAGCGGCGGATGACGGGCGCGGCCGTGTCGCCGTGGACGCCGACGCACGAGAGGGTCGTCGAAGTGATGTCGCAGTCTTCGAGCACAAGCTCGCCGCCAGCGACTTCGACGGCGAAGAAGGCCGCGTCGCCTCGCGCCTCACCGCGCAGCGTAAGGCCGGCGACTCTCGCGCGGCCTGCCTCCGCCCTTAAACAACTCGCGTCAGTGCCTACGATGACTACATTCTCTCGCGGGCCTTCGCCGACTATCTCGACCTGCCCGTCAACGACGACGCTCTCTTCGTATGTGCCGGCCCGGACGACGACGCGCGCGTTCGGCCCGACCGCTTTGAACGCGGCGGCGAGGCTCGTGTAGTCGCCGCTTCCGTCCGCCGCCACCACGACGGCCCCCGGCGCGGCTGCGCCGGGCGGCGCGGGCGCGTCCAACTCATCGGACGAGCCCGCCTCGATTCCCTTCAAGTCTTCGTCCGTGACGAACCCGAGGGCGAGCGCCCACGAGCCGACCGCCCAGCGCGCGGCCTCTTCATCGAGCGCGAGGTTGTCGGCGAGGCGGCGGGAGAGGCGCGCGAGCAGCACGGCGGGCGGCGTGCCGGCCGGCGCGGCGATGATGTCCTGCGGCACGCGCTCTTCGAGCGCCGAGACGAGGACGTTCGCTTCGCGGCGGTGCGCGCTGAGGTGGTCCCTGAGCAGCGCCTCGCAGCGGCGCGGGTCTTCGACGATTGACGGCCCGTGCCGCGCGACTATCTCGCGGAGCTTCTGTCTGGGAAGGTCGTTCATGCGCTCTGCCCGCCGGCCTTCGGCTCAGGCGGCGTCGCCTCGGGCTGTGACGGCGCGGGCGCGGGCGGTTCGGCCTGCGGCGTCTCTGCGGGCGCGGGGGCAGGCGCCGGTTCACGCTTCACGACGGCGTCCATGCGGCAGACGATGGCGAGCGTGGTGTCGTCGCCGCTGCCCGAGTGGGTCGCCTCTTCGAGCCAGCCTTTGACGCTCGCGTTGATGGCGTCGAAGCCGTCGGCGCGCAGCATCTCAAGCAGGTCGCTCCCGACTTTAAGGAAGCCGGCCTCGTCGGAGAACGAGTTCGCGTAGCCGTCCGTCGTGAGCAGGATGAGCGCCGGGCGCTCGGCCTCGACGCGTCGCAGGCGGAAGCGGAAGTCTTGCTCGGCGTCCCTGGTGCAGAGCGACGTGGTCTCGTTGGCGAAGAGGCGCGCGTCTTCGGGCAGGGCGCGCTCGACCTCTCCCGTGTCCGAGATGTTGAGAATCTCGCCGTCGCCGAGTTGCAGGTAGAGGATGAAGGAGTCCGAGACGGCGACGGTCAGAGAGGTCGCGCCGTAGGCGAGCAGCGGGTTCTCCTCGACGAGCTTACGCGCACGCGCGCCATCCTTCTTCTCAAGCTTCTCGAACTCCTCGTTCGTGAACGGCCGCACCTTCCAGTCGGCCTCGACCGCCTCGCGCCAGCGTCTCACCAGCTCGGCCGGGGCGCGCTTTTTCAACTCCTCCTCGGCCGCGGCCGGGTCGTTCGCGCCGCGCAGCTCGTCAAGAAGCTCCGTCGCGAGCTGCGCGGCTAAGCGGACGGCGAAGCGCGAGCCGAGGTGGCTGCGGAAGCACTTGTCGCTGCCGTGCCCGTCAGAGACGGAGACGACGACGGGCAGCCCGCGCCCCGACTCGCGCAGTTGAAGAATGGAGTCCTGGTTCGGCACCCCCGCGCGCAGGTGCGACGCGCCCGGCACGCTCTCGCCGATGACGCGCCACTCCGGCGCCCCCCCTTGTTCCGTCATCGGCGCTCCTTACCAAACGTCGTCTATGGTC